>NZ_WOTN01000002.1:1800000-2100000 GCF_010993745.1 Fodinicola acaciae | reverse complement strand
CCAGGACCGCAGCTGGTCGATCAGCGGCCGGCCCTCGCTGGCCCGGAACACCTTGACCGTGACCGGGCTGGAGGCGACCCCGGCCGACATCCGTACCGCGCGATAGACCTCGGCCTGGCCGCCGGAGGCCAGATGCGAGATCAGCCGGTAGCGCGACCGGGACTCCGGCAGCACGCTCTCCGGTCCGCAGACCAGGTCGAGCACTGCTTCCGGCGCGGAACCCGCCGCCTGGGACATGAGCCTCCTTGCTCCGCCGGTGTCTTCTTCCGATGCCTGACCAGAGTAGCCACCGCTGACACCCCGGCGAAGTCGCCGACCGCCATGTCATGACTGCGACGTACCGGCCATCCACCTGCGGTCTCACTCCCTACCTGCTTCGACGCTCGAACGACCGCACCGGTTGCCCGTACGCGCCGACCTCACATCCAGATCACTGACCGATCGGACAGGCAACTGGCGGGTTGGTTGGGGGTGTGCTGGACCACACCGGGGCCATAGCCTGCGAACATCACCAACGCTCACACCGGAGGCCGCAATGAAGACCCGTGCCGCGTTCGTCCGCAAGGCTCCTGGTCAGTTCGAGGTGGGTGAGGTCGACCTCGGCGAGCCGCGGCAGAACGAGCTGCTGATCAAGATGTCGGCCGCCGGCCTGTGCCACAGCGACGACCACATCGCCACCGGTGACATCCCGGCCGGCGTCTATCCGATGATCGGCGGCCACGAGGGAGCCGGCGTGGTCGCCGGTGTCGGCCCGAACACACCCGGCTTCAGCGAAGGCGACAAGGTCGTCTTCTCGTTCCTGCCCAGCTGCGGCCGCTGCCGCTGGTGTGCCGCCGGCATGCAGAACCTCTGCGACCTCGGCGCCGGCCTGCTCTCCGGCGGACGCCCGGACGACCCGACCAGCTTCCGTACGACGATGGACGGCGCGCCGGTCGGCCAGATGTGCGGCCTCGGTACGTTCGCCGAGCACACCGTCGTGTCCGTCGACAACGCGGTGAAGGTGGACGAGGACCTCGACCTGTCCAAGGCCGTACTCACCGGCTGCGGTGTCGGTACGGGCTGGGGGTCGGCGGTCAACTCGGCGGCGGTCTATCCCGGTGACACGGTCATCGTGATGGGCGTCGGCGGCATCGGCATCAACGCCGTACAGGGTGCCGCGCACGCCGGCGCGGCCAACGTCATCGCGGTCGACCCGGTCGCCTTCAAACGGGAGAAGGCACAGGAACTCGGTGCCACGCACGCGGCCGAGACCATCGAGGAGGGCGCCGAGATCGCGCGGTCGCTGACCAACGGCCAGGGCGCCGACTCGGCGATCGTCACCGTCGGCGTCACCAAGGGCGAGCACGTCGCCGGCGCGTTCGCGGCGATCCGCAAGGCCGGAACGTGCGTGGTCACCGGCCTCGGCAACATCACCGACGTCGGCCTGCCGATCAGCATCGGCGAGCTGACGCTCTTCCAGAAGCGGCTGCAGGGGTCGCTGTTCGGCGCGTCCAACCCCAAGAAGGACATCTTGCTGATGCTGTCGCTCTACAAGGCCGGCAAGTTGAAGCTCGATGAGCTGATCACCAACACGTACACGCTGGACGACATCAACCAGGGTTACAAGGACATGCACGACGGTAAGAACATCCGTGGCGTCATCGTCTTCTGACGGTGTGTTGCCGGTCGCCGCGATGATCGCGGCGGCCGGCGACCGCCTTGTCGCCAGGCGCCGCGAGGCCGAGGTGGTCGCGGCCGCGCTCGGCGCCGGCCGCAACATCCTGCTGGAAGGCCCGCCGGGGACCGGCAAGACGACGCTGCTGACCGCGCTGGCGGCCGGCGCCGGGCTGCCGCTCGTGCTGGTGGAAGGCAACGCCGAGCTGACGCCAGCGCGGCTGGCCGGCCACCACGACCCGTCGCGCGTGCTCACCGAGGACTACCACGAAGGAAACTTCGTGCCTGGGCCTCTGCTGCGGGCGATGACCGGCGGCGCGCTGTTGTACGTGGAAGAGCTCAACCGGATCCCGGAGGAGACGCTCAACCTGCTGCTCGGCGTGCTGTCCGAGCGGCAGATCCACCTGCCGCGGGTCGGCACGGTGCCGGCCGAGCCGACCTTCCGGCTGATCGCCGCGATGAACCCGTACGACGCGATCGGCACGACCCGGATCACGCCGGCACTCTATGACCGCTCGTGCCGGGTGGCGATGGGCTACCAGGACGAGGATGCGGAGCTGGCGATCGTACGCGCCGAGACGGGCACCGACTCGCCGCTGGCGCGGCAGGCGGTCCGAGCCGTGCGCGCGACGCGTACGCATCCCGAGATCCGCGTGCCGGCGTCCGTACGCGGCGCGATCGACACCGTGCTGGTCGCGCGCGAGCTTTCCGCGATCCGCGACACCGACGATTTCTCGCTGGATGCCGCGTTGGCGGCGCTGACCGGCCGGATCACGCTGGTCGACGGCAACGGACGGACGGCAGAAGAGGTGGTCACCGAGATCTGGGAAGGCAGCTCGGGAAAAGCCTGAGGCCCGGCGAGCCGCCGCCGGACGCCGGGCCGGTCATCAGCGATCCGGGCGCGGTGTCGTCGCTGTTGCGGTCACAGGCATCGCGTACGGTCGGCCGGTCGGAGCTGGCGCATCGCCATGCCGACCTGTCGACGGTGTCGCCGGAAGCCGGTGTGCTGGACGAAAACGCGCTGTCGGGCCTGGATCCGGCCGAGGGTTTGGCTTTGCTGGCCGACCTGACTCGGGCCCACGACCGAGATTTACGTGCCAAGGCACGGCTTCTGGCCACTCGCCTGGCGCTGCGTCCGGCCGGCGTGGCGGCACCGCGTGGACTCGGCCGGCCCCAGCTCGGACTGCTGACCGACCCGTACGCCGGCGCCGACCTCGACCTGGACGTGACGCTCAACCGGCTCACCGGCATCCACCGGCCGCAGCTGGACGACCTGGTTTTCCGTGGCTGGAAACGGAGTTCGTCGGCCTATCTGCTGGTCGTCGACTCGTCCGGCTCGGTCGCCGGCGAGCGGCTGGCGACCGCCGTGCTGACCGCCGGCGCGCTGTGCCACCGGGTCGGTGCGGCCGAGCTTGCGGTGCTCGCTTTTTGGTCCCGTGCCGTGGTTTTGCAGCCGATGGCGCCAGCCGCGTCGGTCGCGTCGCTGGTCGAGAAGCTGGCGGATTTACGTGGTGGCGGCACGACCGACCTCGCGTTGGCTCTGCGGGCGGCCTTTGACCAAGCGCGCATCGCGCGAGCCGCGCGCCGCGAGGTTTTGCTGCTGACCGACGGCGTACGCACCGAAGGCGCCGATCCGGTGCCGATCGCCGGCACGGCGCGGTCTTTGGGCGTACGCCTGCATGTCCTCGCTCTCACACCGCCTTCTGGTGAGGAGGCGGTCGGTGAACAGACCTGCCGTGCTTTGGCCGCCGCCGGCGGTGGCCGATATGCCGTTTTGTCGACGCCGCATGACGCTCCGGCCGCCGTGTCGTCCGTACTCGCCTGACCACCGATTCCTTTCGGTGGGTTGCCCGGTCTGCATTGGCGGACTGTCGGTGACGCTGAAGGAGAACGCGATGACGCGCAGGTTGATCGAGTCGACGCTGGTGTCGATGGACGGCGTGGTGGAAGCACCGTGGGAATGGGTCGGCGAGCATTTCGATGAGGAGAGCCGTGAGTATTCCATGGCCAAGCTGGCTCACTGCGACGCTTTCGTGCTCGGCCGCGGCGCGTACGAGAAGTTCGCCGGGAGCTGGGGACAGCTGCACGGCGATCCGTACATCGACACGATCAACGCCATGCCCAAACACGTCGTTTCCACGACATTGCGGGAAACCACCTGGAACGCGACGCTGCTGGCCGGCGATCCGGTCGAGGAGATCCGCAAGCTGAAGAGCCAGCCGGGCAGGGACCTGATCAAATACGGCACCAGCCAGCTCGACCGCACGCTCGTCCGGCACGGCTTGGTCGACGAGTACGAGTTTCTCTATCTGCCAGTGATCGTGGGAAAAGGTCGCCGGCTCTTCTCCGAGGTCGATCCGGCCGAGGTCGATTTGCGGTTGGTGCGCACGACATCTCTGAAGAACGGCACGATTGTCGCTACGTACGTGCCAGAGTGACGACGCGATAGATCTCACTGCGGTCAGGTCCCGGCAACAGCACCGGATCGCGGTCAGGCAACGCGTCCACGGCTCGGCGCAGCGCCTCCAGGCCGTCGATCGACCGGCACATGGTGAGCACCACCAAGCCGCGCGAGACCGGCTGCCACAGCCGCAGTGTGCGGACGAAACCAGGAAAAGTCGCGACGACGGCCGCGGCCTGCGCGGCGGCCTCGTCCTCGGCGGCGATCCGTACGGGACTGAGCGGACCGTCGAAATATCCGGCGGACATCACGCGCGCCGGCGACGCCGAGCCGTGGATGTCCTGCCGCACCTCGAAAACATCGCCATCGGCGGCGGCCAGCAGGCTGACCGTCATCCGGCGGCCGTCGCCGATCTGCTCGAAGAGGTAATCGCCGACCGTCGCGTCGCGGCTCACCTGGACACGTGCATGCATGGTCGTACGATCGCAGCCCGCGGTCGACAGCGCGTCAGTGTCAGCACGCAACCGCGGCACGCAGCTATCGCAGGCCGCCGCGCGCGACCCAGGCGGCGACGTGCGTACGGTTGCCGAGCTGGAGCTTGGACAACACGCTGCGGACGTGCGTTTCGACCGTACGCTCGGACAGCACGAACCGTTCGGCGATCTGCCGGTTGGACAGGCCGTCGGCGATCAGCTGGGCGATCTCGCGCTCGCGGCGGGTCAGCGGCGGCCCGGCGGTCAGCCGCTCCTGCAGCGCCGTGGCAGCCTCCACCGTCGGCGCCATGCCCAGCCGACGGGCCACGCGTAGGCACGACTCCAGCAGCTCCCGCGCCCGCTCGCCGCCGCGCGTGCCTTGGCTGGCCAGGACTTTCGCGTGTTCCAGCTGCGCGAGCGCGAGGAACGGCACAGCGCCGATCCGCCGCTCCATCGCGACCGCGTCGGTCAGGTGCCGGTCGGCGGCCTCCGCCTTGCCGAGCGCCGCCGCCAGCATGCCGAGCGGTCGCGAGACCGATCCGGCGCAACCCTGGACGGCGTTGTTGTAGACCGTGCCGTACGGCAACAGGTGCTCATAGCATTCCTCGGCGGCCGCCAGGTCGCCGGTGGCGACGGCCACTGCCGAGACGCCGTTGAGCACCGCCAGGAAGGCCACGTCCTTGCGCAGCGACGGCAGGTGCGGACGTACGACTCGATAGAAGGACATGGCGCGGTCCAAGTCGCCAGCCACCAGGAAATAGTGCGCCAGACCGGCCATGATCACCGGCACCGGCGGCACCGATTCGGCCGCCTCCTCCACGCCATGCCGGCCGAACCGGCCGGTCAGCCGCGCCAGCGTCGACGCGAACGACAGGAAGAGCGCCGTCGCCGTCCGGTCCTGCGTGCCGGCGACGGAGTCACGCGCGCGTACGGTCAGCTCCTCAGCCTCGGCGAAGTGGCCGACCAGCAGGTGACGCGATGCCTGTGCGCGGAGCATGTGCCACCGCGCCAGCGGCCAGCCGTACCGATCGACGAGCGCCGCCAGTGACGCGATCTCGCTGTCGACGGCCGGCATCGTGCCGACCTCGAACGCCGCGGTCAGCCGCCACAGATGACCCCAGAGCGCGTCACCCGGCTGTCCGGCCAGGTCACGCAGCCGCGCACCGAGCGCGAGCCGCTCGGCGACGCCGTCCGGACCCATGATCAGCTGGTGCCGCGCGTGCATCGCCTCGGCCATCGCGGTCGGCTCGGCGGACTGTTCCGCGACCAGCAACGCCTCGCGGCTCAGCTCCTCTGCCGCGTCGAACTCGGCGAGCTCACCAAGCGCGCGCGAGTGAGCGGCGAGTACGCGCGCGTACAGCGCACCATCGGCCTTGCTCAGCAGCGCACGCGCGCGCTCGCACAGAGAGGCGATCGTACGGTTGGGGTCGCCGCCGATGCCTTGGACCTGCACCGCGGCCGCGGCGGCGACCGAGCCGTCGGCGAGGCGCTCGGCCAGCTCCATCGCCTCGACGCAGCGGTCCAACGCGCTGGTCACCTGGCCGGACCAGTAGTCCACCGCGGCGAGGTCCAGCAGGAGCCGAGCCCTGGTCTGGTCACCGCCGCCGGCGGTCGGAATCAGGCCGAGTGCGGCCGCGTACCACCTGGCCGCGTCGTCGAACGCCAGCCGCGTCACGGCGTGCGCGGCCGCGTCCCGGCAGGCGGCCAGCGCGGAACGCGCCGACTCCGCGCCGGTCACCGCGCGGACCCAGTGGCTCGCGCGCTCGCCAAGCCGCGTGCTGTCGACCGCGGCCGCGCGATCGAGGTGCGCGGCGAGCCGAGCGTGCCAGCCGACACGGCGGTCGTGCGGCAGCTCCGCGTACGCGACCTCACGCAGCAGCGAGTGCGAGAACCGCGGCTGGCCGACGCCGTCGTCCGCCTCGACCAGCACGCCGGCCGCCACCGCCTCGCTGATCGCGGCCGGACCGTCGAGGAGCACGTCCAGCAGCGCCGGATCGACCTCGTCGCCAATCACCGCGCACGCGTCCACCAGCTCGCGGCAGGCCGGTGTCAGCCGGCCAAGCTGGTATGCGAGCAGCCGGCGCAGCTCGGCCGGCAGCGGCGGATCGGCGACCGGACCCGCCAGCGCGCCACGCTGGACGAGCAGCCTGGTGAGCTCGCGGACGAACAGCGCGTTGCCGCCGGTGCGCGCGTGGATGCGCCGGATCCAGGCGTCAGCGACCGGCGCGCCGGCGACGTTTCGGACGTACGCCGCGACATCGTCGGCCGCCAACGGCTCCAGGTCTGTCGCGTACGCCGCCGGCATCGCCACGATCTCCGCCAGCGACCGCGGCAGCACGAGCGGCGCGCCGAGATCGCGGTCGCGATAAGCGCCGACGAACAGCAGCGGCATCCGGTCGATGTCCGCGCAGATGTGCCTGACCAGCAACAACGACAGCTCGTCGGCCCAGTGGAGGTCGTCGATCACCACCACCAGACCACGTGAGTTGGCTGCTTTCGCGAGCGCGGCGGTCGTACGCCGCCACACGTCGAACCGCGCCCGCTGGCGGGTGGCTGGACTGTCGTCGGCGGTGTCGTCGGCTGTCAGCAGGTCCGGTGTCAGCTCCGGAGAAGCAGCGCGCTCGAGCAGGCCGGTCCACGGCCAGTACGGCGGCGCACCGGAATCCTCGACCGCGCGGCCGTACAGCACCGGCACGCCGTCGCTTTCGGCGATGCGCACGTACTCGTCGACGAGGGAGCTCTTGCCGATCCCAGGCTCGCCGCCCAGCAGGATGGCCGCGCCGTGACCGGCGCGTAGGTCGGTCAAGCGGTCGCCGAACTCGGCCACCAGTCCGGCACGTCCGATGAATCGGGTCCGCATTCTGCGGAGCGTAGCGGCGGTTGGGAGGTGGTGATGAGTGCGGTGAGAGGTGGTGCGGTGAGAGGTGGTGCGAGTTTGTGGCGGGGGGTGGTTGGGGCGGTGGGTGGAGTGGCGGCGTTTTCTGGTTGTTGCGGTGGGTGAGTGGTTGCGTTTTCTGGTTGTTGCGTGGGTGGGTGGTTGCGCTTGTTGGGCGGCGGCTTACCCCGAAAATGTGGTTGGCTGCGCCCGCCGACGGGGAGAACGAGCAAGCCAGGTCACGTATGGGAAGCAACCCGTCGGTATGGACGCCAAACGATCTTCCTGTAGCGCTACATGTCCGTCTTGCCGGTTTGTGTTTTGGTAGCAGGGCCTCCATGCGTGCGTCTGACGCACGCATGGGGGCCTTGCGAACATTGAGCGGCTGCCAAGGTGTCACTGGTGTGACTGTCGATGCGGGTGAGGCGGCTCAATCGCCTCTCTCGGCGGGGCCGCTCAAGCGGTCATCGAATCCGGGAAAGCGGCAGGGAAAGTCGCGGCCGGGAGGTCCTCGGCGATGCCGAGCCAGGTGTTCCAGGCCGGGTCGGGCGTACGGTGGCCGAGCACTCGCCAGACCGGGCCGCTTGGTGCCAGCGGTCGGCGGTGCAGGCGCCAGCCTAGTTCGGCGAGGGTGCGGTCGGCCTTGACGTGGTTGCAGCGGCCGCAGGCGGCGACGACGTTTTCCCAGGTGTGGGCGCCGCCGCGGCTGCGGGGTACGACGTGGTCGATCGTCGTCGCAGCCTTGCCGCAGTAGACGCAGCGACCGCCGTCGCGCGCGAAGACGGCTCTTCGGGTGAGGGACACGGTGGCGCGGAACGGCACCTTGACGAACTTGGTCAGCCGGACCACCACGGGTGCTGCGAACGAACGGGTCGCAGAATGCAAAAAGCCGTCTCCATCCTCGACGGAGACGGCTTTTTCGGTGAGTATCAGCACTACCGCGCGGCGCGCTGGCACCACGCACAGCGGTTCGTACGTGGCGTTGAGTACCAACGCCGATCCGGATCCGGCCACGCGCACCTCCTTCGAGGGCTCGATACCACGGTTCGCGATACGCGAAGAACCAGGGTCGTGACAACATCCTGGCTCACGATCGGCCCGCTGGCGAGCGCGAAACGGCTTTTTCACAGAAGGTCCCGGTTGCACCGTACGCTCACCCTCCGGACACCATGCCATATAACCACTCAAATCGCCTTCGGAGTCGCCGTCCACCAGGATCCGGACAAGCCGCCGCGACGAAGTTCACGTCACGCCCGGGGTGGTTGGCCAGCCGGCGGCGCGGCCGGGTACGAAGGAAGGGTAGGCACATCCGCCACCGAACAAGGGAACCGATGGAATCGCTGCTCCGGCTGCTGTCCGCTCAGCCGGCCTGCGCGGCCGACGGCGGCTCGATCTGCCAGTCGGTGTGGCAGGCGACCGGCGTCGGCTGGCTGGCCGCCGCGTCCGAGTACTTCGTCGCCACACCACTGAAGATCCTGCTGATCGTCATCCTCGCGGTGATCGTCCACTGGGTCGTCCGCCGGCTGATCAGGCGGATGGTGCGCACCAGCTCCGAAGGCAAGCTGCCGGTCATCCTGCGGCCGCTCAGCGAGCACATCCCGGCCGCGCTCGCCGCCGCGGGCCTCGCCTCCGAGCGGCGACGGCAGCGCGCCGAGACGATCGGCTCGGTGCTCGGCAGCCTCACCTCGGTGATCATCGGCGCCATCGCCGCGCTGATGATCCTCGGCGAGCTCGGCATCAACCTCGCGCCGCTGCTGGCCAGTGCCGGCATCGCCGGCGTCGCGCTCGGTTTCGGCGCGCAGACGCTGGTACGCGACTTCCTGTCCGGCATGTTCATGATCCTGGAGGACCAGTACGGCGTCGGCGACATCGTCGACCTCGGCGAGGCCTCCGGCACGGTCGAGGCCGTCGGCCTGCGCTGTACGCGGCTGCGCGACGTGCAGGGGACGGTCTGGTACGTCCGCAACGGCGAGATCCTCCGCGTCGGCAACCGCAGCCAGGGCTGGGCCGTCGTCGTCATCGACGTGCCGCTGCCGTACGGAACACAGCTCCTGCAGGCCACCGAGGTCATCACCAGAGCCGCCAACGGCCTGGCCGACGACGAACAGTTCAGCTCCGACCTGCTGGAGCGGCCGGAGATCCTCGGCGTCGAGCAGATCACCAACCTCGGCCTGACCGTACGCGTCACGGTGAAGACCACCACCGACGGACAGTGGCGGGTCGGCCGCGAACTGCGCCGCCGGCTCTCCGACGAACTGGAGGACGCCGGCATCACCTCCGCGCTCAGCGGCCAGCTCTACGTACGCGCGCCGGACGGCACCAGCACCCAGTCTCGCTGACTTTTTTCGGAACGCCGCGTGACGAACGGTTGTCCGGATCCGAAAGTGTCCGGCAACATCGGTTGGCCCCTACAGGCAATGAACCAGGGGTCTTCCCCGTACGTGTGCCGGAGAGAGGGAGAATGGACAGGTTCGTCGCCTCGACGGAGTTGGTGCGGTCGGTCCCATAGCGGATGGGAAGTAACGATTCACACCGACCCTGGATAGACCCCGAACGTCCAGAAGATGTTGAATACCACGGGTCCTGTCGCAATCACCCGGAATCGTGCAAACTATGGGCTACGGCGCGAATACGCGTCGTGACGGGGAGGTGAAGTCCTTGGCGGCGACCGACGCGCGTCCGGCGACTTACCGCCAGGTCTTCGCTCTGGTCGAGGCCCGGGTGCTGCTCGGTACGCTCGTGTTGTCGCTGGTCGGCGACCTGCTCGCCACCGTTGCGCTGACGGTCCTGGTGTGGAACCAGACCAACAACACCGTCTACGCCGCCGCCACCTTCGCGATCGGCTACCTGCCGTGGGTCTTCGGCGGCCCGGTGCTGGCCGCGCTGGCCGACCGGCTGCCGTGGCGCGCCACCATGGTGACCTGCGACCTGGTACGCGCCGCGATGGTCGGCCTGCTCGCCATCCCCGGCGTGCCACTGCCCGTGCTGCTCGCCCTGCTGTTCGTCTCCGCGCTGTTCCAGCCGCCGTTCGAGGCGGCCCGCTCGGCGCTCATGCCGGTGGCCATCCCCGGCGACCCGTACGTGCTGGCCAACGCGCTGCAGCAGGTGCTGCGGCAGACCACCCAGGTGGCCGGCTTCCTGATCGCCGGCGCGCTGGTCACCGTGCTGCACCCGCAAGGCGCGCTGATCGTCGACGCGGTGACGTTCGCGCTGTCCGCGATCGCCATCCGGATCTGGGTCCACAAGCGTGACGCGCCGGCGCGGCCGGCCGTACGCCGGTCGCTGCTGGCCGAGACCGGCGACGGCATCCGCCTGGTGCTCGGTCACCGCGTCCTGCGGCCGTATCTGATCCTCGCCTTCGTCACCAGCGGTTTCGTCTACGCCTCCGAAGGCCTGTCGGCGCCGTACGCGGCACATCTGCACGGCGGCCCGCAGGTCGTCGGCATCCTGCTCGCGGCCATCCCGATCGGCCAGGCGGTCGGCGCTCTGGTGCTCGGCCGGTTCATCCGGCCGGCGCTGCGGCAGAAGCTGGTGATCCCGCTGTCGGTCTGGGCCGGCGCGGTGCTCGTACCGATCGCGCTGGACCCGCCGCTGCCGGTGGTGACGCTGCTCTACGGCCTGTCCGGCGTCGGCCTGGCCTGCATGACGGTCGTCAACGCCAACTACGTGCGCGCGGTGGCGCCGGAGTTCCGCGGCCGCGCGTTCGGCGTGGCCAACTCCGGCCTGCAGATCAGCCAGGGCGTTGGTGTGCTGCTGGCCGGCGCGCTCGCCGCTGTGCTGCTGCCCCCGTACGTCGTCGCGCTGTGCGGCGCGGCCTGCCTGCTGTCGATCCTGCTGCTCGCGGCCGGCTGGCCGAGCACGCAACAGCAGGACGAGGCGATGGAGCATCCGGCGACCGGACCGGCCCGGAAGGTCTCGGCATAGGCTTGTCGCCGTGGAACAGGAACAAACGACGACTTTCTACGAGGCGGTCGGCGGTCACGAGACGTTCGTGAAGCTGGTCGACGCGTTCTACGCCGGCGTCGCCGACGACGAGGTGCTCCGGCCGCTCTATCCGGAGGAGGACCTCGGTCCGGCGGCTGACCGGCTGCGGCTGTTCCTGGAGCAATACTGGGGTGGCCCGACGACGTACTCGCAGCAGCGCGGTCACCCACGACTGCGGATGCGGCACGCGCCGTACAAGGTCGACCCGGTGGCGCGCGACGCGTGGCTGAGGCACATGCGCGACGCCGTCGACACGTTGAACCTGCCGGCCGAGCACGACGCGATCCTGTGGGACTACCTGCAGCGCGCCGCCTTCTCCATGGTCAACACCTTCGAGTAGGTGGCCGTGAGGTTAACGATCGGTTAGGAGAATCGGCTTCCGGTCTGGCACCATGACGGGCATCCGTTGACTGGAACGATTCTGTTGGAGTTGGTACCGGTGGCCGACTGGTGGCGTGACGCGGTCTTCTACCAGGTGTACGTGCGCAGCTACGCCGACGCGAACGGTGACGGCGTCGGCGACCTGGACGGCATCCGCGGCCGGCTCGACCACCTCGTCGCGCTCGGCGTCGACGCGCTCTGGCTGACGCCCTTCTTCACCTCGCCGATGGTCGACCACGGCTACGACGTGGCCGATCCGCGTGACGTCGACCCGATCTTCGGCGATCTCGCCGCCTTCGACCGGCTGCTCGCGGCGGCGCACGACGTCGGCATCAAGGTGACGATCGACGTCGTACCCAACCACACCTCCAGCCAGCATCCGTGGTTCGTCGAGGCGCTGGCGTCGCCGCCAGGCAGTGCCGCGCGGGCGCGCTATCACTTCGTCGACGGTCACGGGCCGGACGGAAGCGAGCCGCCGAACAACTGGCCGAGCATCTTCGGCGGGCCGGCGTGGACCCGCGTGCCGGACGGGCAGTGGTATCTGCACCTGTTCGCGCCGGAACAGCCGGACCTCAACTGGGACAACCCGGAGGTTGCCGAGGATTTGGCGCGTACGCTGCGATTCTGGCTCGACCGCGGCGTCGATGGCTTCCGCGTCGACGTGGCGCACGGCCTGGCCAAGCCGGCCGGCCTGCCGGACATGCACACCGAAGGCGTCCACCTGCTGCGCAGCGAGGACGACGACCCGCGCTTCGACAACGACGGCGTGCACGACGTACACCGGCTGATCCGCTCGGTGCTGGACGAGTATCCGGACCGGATGGCGGTCGGCGAGGTGTGGGTCCGCGACAACGAGCGGCTGCGGTTGTACGTACGACCGGACGAGCTGCATTTCGCCTTCAACTTCCGGCTCACCGAGGCGCGTTGGCGCGCCGACGAGCTGACCGAGGCGATCGAGCAGTCGCTGGAGACCGTACGCGGCACCGGCACACCGACCTGTTGGGTGTGGTCCAACCACGACGTGAAGCGGCACGTCAGCCGGTTCGGCGACGGCCTGGTCGGCCAGCGGCGTGCGCGTGCCGCCGCGCTGCTCCAGCTGGCCTTGCCCGGCATCGCCTTCGTCTACAACGGCGACGAGCTCGGCCTGCCGAGCGTCGAGCCGCCGGACGAGGCGCTCACCGACCCGACCTGGGAACGCTCCGGCCACGTCGAACGCGGCCGCGACAACTGCCGCATCCCTCTCCCCTGGAGCGCCGGCGAGCCACCGTACGGCTTCTCGCCGCCGGAGGTGGACACCTGGCTGCCGATGCCGGCCGGCTGGTCGCCGCTGGCCGCCGACGTACAACGCCTCGACGCCAGCTCGATGCTGTCGCTTTATCGCGCGGCGCTGGAGCTGCGCGGCAAGCATCCCGGGCTGTCCGGTGACCTGACCTGGCTGGACGCGCCGGCCGGCTGCCTGGCCTTTCGCCGCGACGGCGGCCTGACCTGCGTGGTCAACGTGACCAACAAGCCCGTACCGCTGCCGCCCGGTGAGGTCGTCCTGTCCAGCGTCCCGGTGACAGGTGATCTCCCCGGCGACGCCACCGCCTGGCTCACCTAACCGTCGCCGAGTTTTCGGAACGCCCCTTTCCGTGCGTCTAGCCTGAATCCAACCGATTTCTTGCGGGGCGTCGTGTCGCGATCGGGAGGTGGTTGCATCCCCCTTTGTTGTGGTGGTTGGGGTTTCTGTGGGTGGTTGGGTCTTTATGTATGTCGCGTTGAGGGATGGTTGCGTCTTCCTTATGTTGCGTTGGGTGGGTGGCTGGGTCCTCATGTTTGTTGCGTAGATGGGTGGTTGGTTTTCGCCTGCGCGGCGGGCGACCTCAAGGGAGGGGACGCCTCGATGGCGTCTGCTTGCGCCAGGGTGCGGCTGCGCGTTTGCGGTCGGCTGGGTTTGGCCACATTGGAAGCAACCCGCAGCGGACGCTAAATGATCTTGCTGTACCACTAAACGCCCGTCTTGTCCGTTTGTCTTGTGGTGGCAGGGCCTCCCTGCGTGCGTCTGACGCACGTAAGGGGTCCATGCGAACACCACACCCACCGCCGAGCTGTTACTGGTGTGACTCATGTGACGCACAATGCAGGAGAGGCAATTATTCTGCGTAATACATGTTGATCATGATATACAAAACGGACATGTCGGGCCTGGCGACCCGGAAGCTAGATCAGCATCGCGTCGTCGTGCAGCCAGGTGACCCAGGCCTGCGCTGACACCGCGACGTATTCCATCAGCTCGTCCAGCAGCGCGTCGTGTACGCCGGGACCGAGCGGCACGTACATGTCGGCGGTGATCGGCAGCGTCAGGTCGTCGCACGCGTCGCCGATGCAGCAGCGGAGCAGGCGGCGTGTGTTGTTCCACTCGTTGGCGGCGGTCAGCGCGCGCTGCTCCCACGCGACCGGTACGCGCGTGTGTGCCACCACCTGCGCGGACAGCATGGCCGGCTCGGAGTCGGTCGGCTGGCCGCCGGTGAGGGTGAACCAGAGCGAGGCCCGCTGTCCGGGGATCACCAGCCGGCGCGTGCCGTCAACGGTGGAGTCGTGGCCGAGCCGGTCGAGCGACTGCCGGACCCGGCCGAGGGTGACCGGCCGCGCCTCCAGCGGATCGACTCGCATTCATCCGACGGTAATACCCCTACACAAGGAGATCGATCGACGGACCGCGGCGCAGGTAGACCGAGCCCAGCGGCGACCGCAGCCGCAACCACGGTTCGCGCACCTCGACCTCGACCGCCGCGCCGGCGATCAGGCCGGTCGCCGCCATTCCCTGCACCAGCCGCTGCGTGACCTCCACGGTCGGCTGGCCGGCGTCACCGGACACGGTCAGCGCGACATGGTCCAGGACGGCGTCGGTGAGCGTACGCGCGGCCTTGGCGCTGCGTCCGGCGGCGGCCTGTTTGAACGTACGCGCGCCCGCCTCGGCCAGCCGGGTCAGCACCTCGGCCGGCACGGCGTCCAGGCCTACGAAGTCGCCGGACGGCATGGCTCCGATCCACTCGGCGTCCCGCCGCGGCGAGAGGGCGATCGACGGCTCGTCGGCGGCCAGCGACCGCAGGATCGCGTCAGCAGCCACCACCGGTTCGTCGCCGGTCGCCGTGTCCAGCTCGGCGGTGACGGACAGGGCGGCCAGCACACCGACCGGCAGCCGCGAGCACAGCTCGACCGCAGACGCGGTACGCCGGATCCGCACCAGCGCGTCCGGGTCGAGCCGGCGCAGCCGCATCAGGAAACCGGCCGCCGTCTGGGCACCCGACAGCCGCGCAGTCACGCGGGTCCGTCCGGCAGCCAGCCGCGCAGCCAGGCCTGCTCCTGTGCCAACAGCCGCCTGATGCGGCCCGCGGTGAGGTCGTACGGCACCAACAGCGTCCTGGCGCGGCAGGCCACCAGTCCCGGCTTGTCCCGGTCGTAGAGCTCGTACGCGACCGTGAAGGAGGCGTTTTTGACCTCCTCGACCCACACGTCGATGCGCACCGGCTCGGTGGCGTAGTCGACCTGCCGGAGATAGTCGATCTCGTGCCGGGCGACCAGTACGCCGGTCATCAGTCCGGACAACCCGTCCTCGGCCGGCGCACGTGCGATCAGTTCGGTGCGGGCTTCCTCGAACAGGGTCAAATAACGCGCATTGTTGACATGTCCGTACGCGTCCATATCGGACCAGCGGATATGGCAATAGGAGGTATGACGCGGCACGTCGACAAGGCTGTCACAACCCGCGCCGCCGGGCCCATCCGACTCGGCAGGTCAAAAGAAACCGGTCACCAACCGGACAGCCGACATGTTCATGGTGTTGAATGCGCAAAGCTGGACCGTGGCCTGCACCACATGAGTTACGGCCACGCGCACATCAACAGAGGGAGCTTCGTAATGCGTCGAGTACGCCTCTTCGGGCCGTCAGCCGCGGTCGCGGTGGCGGTGTCAGCGGCACTCGTCCTGTCCGCCTGCGGTGGCGGTGGCGGTGGCGGCACGTCAGGGACCGCCGGCGAGCTGACCGGCACCGGTCCGATCACGCTGGTGCAGGGCAAGGACACCTCCGGCAACCGGCAAAACCAGATCAACGCGTGGAACAAGCTGCATCCCGACCAGAAGGTGACGCTGATCGAGCTGCCGGAGGACGCCGACAGCCAGCGCCAGCAGATGGTGCAGAACTTCTCGTCCAAGTCGGCGACGTACAGCGTGCTGGACGTCGACGTGGTCTGGGTCGCCGAGTTCGCCGCGAACCAGTGGATCGAGCAACTGCCCGAGGCGCAGATCCCGCTGTCGTCGTATCTGGCGCCAACGGTGGAAACCGCCAAATACTTCAACAAGTTGTACGCCGTACCGCGTGCGTCCGACGGTGCGCTGCTCTACTACCGCAAGGATCTGTTGACCGAGGCCGGCGTCACCTCTGCGCCGTCGACCTGGGCCGAGATGACCGCGGCCTGCAAGAAAGTGCAGGCAAAACATCCGGCGATCGGCTGTTTTGCCGGGCAGCTTGCCAAATACGAGGGACTGACCTGTAACTTCTCCGAGGCCATCAACTCGGCCGGCGGCACCGTCCTCAACGACCAGGGCAAGCCGGACGTGAACACGCCGGCCGCCAAGCAGGGCGTCGATTTCCTGGTCAACGGCATCAAACAGGGATATATCCCGAAAGCCGCGTTGACCTACAAGGAAGAGGAGTCGCGGCGCGCCTTCCAGGAAGGCAACCTGGTGTTCGAGCGCAACTGGCCGTACACCTATGCGAAGTTCAGCGCGGCGGACGGATCGTCGAAGGTGAACGGAAAGTTCGCCATCGCCCCGATTCCGGGCCTCAACGGTCCCGGCGTCTCCACGCTCGGTGGGCACGACCTGGCGATCAGCAAGTTCACCAAGAACAAGAAGACGGCGCTGGAGTTCATCAAGTTCATCACCGGTGAGCAGCAGGAGAACGACAACCTGACGGCGACCTCCGAGGCGCCGACCTGGGCCTCGTTGTACGACAACCCGCAGCTGCAGGCGAAGTTCCCGTACCTGTCCACGCTGAAGGAGTCGATCCTGAAGGCCAAGAAGCGGCCGGCCGCGGTGCAGTACCAGGACGTGTCGACGGCGATCCAGACCGCCGCCACCGACGCGCTCAACGGCACGAAAACCTCCGACCAGGCACTGGCGGAACTGCAGACGAAACTGTCTTCGCTGATCAAGTAGGGAAAACCTGGCCGGGGTCGCGAGGTCGCCAGCTGGCGCCGCGACCCCGGCCGCACATCCGAGGTCGGGAGCTAGTCCGAATGACGACGATCACCGCACCACCCCCCGCGACCGCGATCGGCAAAGGGGCCAACCGGCGGCAGGGCGTCGGCCGGTTGGCCGCCGGCCTGGTGTCACCCACTTTTCTCGTACTGTTGTTGGTCATCGTCTATCCGCTGCTGGACGCGCTGCGGTTGGCGTTCTACCAGAAAAACACCGGCATCGACCCGACCACCGGGTTCGTCCAGTCCGGCAGCACGTTCGTCGGGTTGAAAAACTTCCTCGACCTCTTCCGCGGTGACACCGGCGCGGCGTTTCTCAACTCGCTGTTGAACACCACGACGTTCACCATCGTCGGTGTCGTGATCGAGACGGTGATCGGCGTCGGAATGGCGCTGGTCATGCACAAAGCCTTCCGCGGCCGCGGTCTGGTGCGCGCGTCGATCCTCGTACCGTGGGCCATCCCCACGGCGATTTCCGCTCTGCTGTGGAAATGGATCTTCGCCGCCGACGGCATCGCGAACGGCATCATCGGCACCAAGGTGCTGTGGACGACCGAGGGACTGCAGGCCTGGTTTGCGGTGCTGATCGCCGACACCTGGAAAACCGCGCCCTTCATCGGACTGCTGGTGCTCGCCGGCCTGCAGATCATCCCGGCCGAGGTCTACGAGGCGGCCAGGGTCGACGGATCCAACGCGTGGAACACCTTCTGGCGGATCACGCTGCCACTGGTGAAACCGGCGCTGATCGTGGCCATCCTGTTCCGGATGCTGGACGTGCTGCGGTTGTTCGACCTGCCGTACGTCCTGACCGGCGGCGACAACGCCAACACGCAGACGTTGTCGATCCTCGCGTTCAACGAGGCGATCAAGGGCCAACGCTTCGGCGCGGCCGGCGCGATCTCCACGATGCTGTTCATCTACATCGCGGTCGCCGCATTCGTCTTCGTGAAGGTGCTCGGCGCCGACGTGATCGGCACGCGGCTGGGGAGGAAGTCATGACCACCACGACCGAGGTCCCGGCACCGGCGCGCACCAGGGTTGCCAAGCGCAGCAAGGCAACCGGCTCCGGCGGCTGGCCGAGCATCCTGCCCTATGTCGGCATCGCCATCATCGTCATTTACTGTCTGGCACCGTTTTACTGGATGATCGTCTCCAGTTTGCGGCGCACCAACGACCTGTTCGACAACTTCCCGGTCCCCCGCCCGTTCTCGCTGGAAAACTACGGCGCCGCCTTCGACCCGCGAAACGGCTTTGCCCGCGCACTGCTCAACAGCGTGATCGTCGCCGGCATCACCACGATCCTGGTGCTGCTCGTCGGCACCATGTGCGCGTACGCACTGGCGCGGCTGGAGTTTCGCTTCAAGGGCGTCGCGCTGGCCCTGATCATCGCCACCTCGATGTTTCCCGGCATCTCCGTGGTCGTACCGTTGTTCAACCTTTTCACCGACATCGGCTGGATCAACACCTACCAGGCGATGATCCTGCCAAGCATGTCCTTCGCACTGCCGCTCGCGGTGTGGAACCTGACGGTGTTTTTCCGTCAGATGCCGTACGAACTCGAGGAAGCCGCCCAGATCGACGGCTGCACACCAGGCCAGGCCTTCCGAAAGGTGATCCTGCCACTCGCCGCGCCCGGTGTTTTCACCACTGCGATCATTGCGTTCATCGCGGCGTGGAATGAGTACATTATTGCGCTGAGCATGGTAAATAATCCCGCGTATCGGACGGCTCCTGTCATTGTGGCGTTGTTTACTGGGACTACCAATTTTGACGCGCCGTATGGGACGCAGATGGCGGCGGGGGTTATTGTTACGATTCCGTTGGTTATTATGGTGTTGTTCTTTCAGCGGAGGATTGTGGCTGGGTTGACAGCTGGTGGAGTGAAGTAAGAGGGGGTGTAAGGCCCGGTCGCGTGGTGTGCGTGGCCGGGCTTTTTGTTGTGTTGCGTGGGGAAGGTGGTTGGTTTTCATGTTTGGTGCGTCAGGGGGTGGTTGGGTTTCATGTTTGGTGCGTTGGATGGGTGGTTGCGTCTCTTGTTTGTTGCGTCGGGGGGGTGGTTGGGTCTCCATGTTTGTTGCGTGGGTGGGTGGTTGGGTTTTTCGCCTGCGCGGCGGGCGCTCCTGCGCGGAGGGCGACCTCAAGGGAGGGGGCGCGTGGCCGCCAATCGTGTGCATTGAGGGTGCGGGCGGCGGTTTGCGGGCGGGGCTGGGTTCTCTGGGCTTGCTCGTTCTCCCCGTCGGCGCCCTGAAGGGAACCACATTGTCGGAGGGGCCGCCGAGCTTGGGAGGGTGGTTGCGTTTGGGAGGGCGGCGGCCCCTCCGACAATGTGGTTGGCTGCGCCCGCCGACGGGGAGAACGAGCAAGCCAGGTCACGTGTGGGAAGCAACCCGTCGGGATGGACGCCAAACGATCGTGCTGGTGCGACTGACTGCGTAACACTTGTTTAGCAAGACATCAAAACGGACATTTATCGCAGGTGAGCAGTCACAACAGCATTACTAGCCTCAGTAGTCACACCCGTCACAGCCTCCGGTGATCGCGGCAGCATGAAAGCCTTGTTTCTTGCATCCAACGCAAGTAACTCGACATTCACGCCATCCGCGACCCTCACAATCCGAACATTTAGCGCTCCACATGCTTCCGCATCCCACGTAGTGGACCTTCTTGCCATCTACCGGGACGCCATCAGGCCTCCGGTGCCCCAGCCACACTCCCGGTCCGGTTTGTCCGTTCTCCCTCGTCGGCGAGAACGGACAAACCGGACCCACCCACAGACCAACCGCACACGCCGCACCCAACCCAACCAACAGCCAAACCCCGCGCGCCCCTCCCCTTGAGGTCGCCCTCCGCGCAGGAGCGCCCGCCGCGCAGGCGCACCACCCCCAAACGCGACACTCAGGAAAACCCAACCATCCACCCAACGCAACAATCAAGAAGACCCAACCACTCCCACCCCCAACAACCAGAAACCCGCCCCCAAAAAACGCAACAACCAAAACCCAACCCCCCCTCGAGCCACCTACACTCAAACCACCACCGCACCATCGTTGCCGAACCGGACTTAAGCGGTTAAGTTACCGTTCGACAGAACTGCTGAAGAGGGTGGCGATGAAGCGGCCGACGATCCTGGATATCGCGCGTGCTGCCGGGGTGTCCAAAGGTGCGGTGTCGTACGCGCTGAATGGTCGGCCCGGGGTGTCGGTGGAGACGCGGGCGCGGATTCTGGGCATCGCCGAGGATATGGGGTGGATCCCGAGCAGCGCGGCGCGTGCGTTGTCCAGCGATCGGGCCGAGGCGATCGGGCTGATCGCGGTGCGGCAGCCGGAGTTGGTGGCCACCGAACCGTATTTTATGCGCATGATGGCCGGCGTCGAGAAGACCCTGGCCGAGCGGGGCATGGCGTTGCTGCTGACGGTCGTCTCCGACCCGGCTCGCGAGCTGGAGCTCTATCGGCGCTGGTGGGGCGGCCGGCGGGTGGATGGCATGTTGCTGTTCGACATGCGGATGGACGACCCGCGGCCGCGGTGGATACGCAAGGCCGGAGCGCCGGCGGTGATCATCGGCGCCCAGCGGGCGTACGCCGGGATTTCCTGCACGCGCGTCAACTACCAGGATGCCATGTTCCGCGCGGTCGGCCACCTTGCCGATCTTGGGCACAAGCGGATCGCGCGCATCTCGGGTCCGCACACACTGGAGCACGTCGTCCGCCGCCAGCGATATTTTGCCGACGCCACAAAGAAGATCCTTGGGACCGAGCAGCCGCAGGTGGAGACCGACTACACCGCGGCCGAAGGTGTACGCGCGACCAAGGCGCTGCTCGCCAACCCCGCGCCGCCGACCGCGATCGTGTACGACAACGACATCATGGCGGTCGCCTCGGTCGCGACGCTGACCAACGAAGGCGTACGTGTGCCGACCGATCTTGCCGTGCTGGCGTGGGACGACTCGCCGCTGTGCGAGCTGGTCCATCCGGCCGTCACCGCGTTCACACACGACATCACCGCCGAGGCGAGCGAGGCCGCCGCGCTGCTGATCGACCGGATCGAGCACGGGACGGCCGCTGACCGCTGGCTGGAACCACCGCGACTCACCGTGCGTAGAAGCACCGATCCTTCTGCGTAACGAGAACACCCGACAAACCGCGTAGTTTTCGGCGATTTCCTCATCATCCGCACAATAAAATTAGTCCACCGAACGGTTCCCACGAAGGCCGTGACTCAGCTAACATGACCCGCGAGCTGAACCGGTTAATTGATGCCGGCTGGCTGACAGCTCGCCATGCAAACTTCCACCGGGCCACCTCCCCCAAGGCCCGGCACCGAAGGAGTCGACCGTGCGCAAGAAAGCCCTCGCGTTCCTCTCGGCGGCCCTGCTAGCGGCGAGCGGCCTGGCGGCCTGCTCGTCCGGCGGCAGCGGTTCGGACGCCAACACGATCACCTACTGGGCCAGCAACCAGGCCCCCAGCCTGCAAAAGGACAAGGAAATCCTGACTCCGCGGCTGGCGGCGTTCACCAAGCAGACCGGCATCAAGGTCAACCTCGAGGTGATCGCCTGGGATCACCTGCTCGACCGGATCACCACCGCCACCACCTCCGGCGACGGACCGGACGTGGTCAACATCGGCAACACCTGGTCGGCGTCGCTGCAGGCGACCGGCGCGTTCGTCGACTTCGACAGCGCCACCTTCAAGAAGGTCGGCGGCAAGGAGAAGTTCCTGGCCACCAGCCTCAGCTCCACCGGAGCGGCCGGCAAGGCGCCGACCTCGGTGCCGTTGTACGGCCTGTCGTACGGCTTGTTCTACAACAAAAAGAAGTTCGCCGACGCCGGCATCGCCAACCCGCCGACCAGCTGGACCGAGTTCGTGGCGGACGCCAAGAAACTCACCAACCCGGCCAAGGGCGAGTACGGCGTGTCCTTCGCCGGCGCCAGCTACACCGAAAACGTGCACTTCGCGTACATCCTCGGCCAGCAGTACGGCAGCGACTATTTCGACGCGTCCGGCAAGGCCACCTTCGCCACCCCGCAGAATGTAAAAGGCGTGAAGCGTTACCTGGACTGGCTCGGCGCCGACAAAATCTCCATCCCGAGCTCCGCGGAGCACGGCCAGGGTCAGGACGCTGTCGCCGACTTCACCAGTGGCAAGGCCGCGATGATCATGCAGCAGACCGGCACCACGGCCTCGATCGCCGCCGGTGGCATGAAGGAAAGTGACTACGGCGTCGTACCGCTGCCGATCGAGAACCCGCTGCCGCCCGGCGGCCGCAAGATCACCAGCTTCGTCGCCGGCATCAACATCTCGGCGTTCAAGGAGAAGAACACCGAGGCCGCGCTGAAGTTCATCAACTACATGACCAGTCCGGCCGTGCAGGTCGACCTGAACAAGCAGTTCGGCTCGCTTCCGGTGGTCGGCGCGGCCACCTCCGACCCCGCCTTCCAGACGCCGACGAAGAAGGTTTTCGTGGACGTACTGCGGAATTCGTCCAAGACGATGCCGATGGTCGTCAACGAAAGCCAGTTCGAGACCACGGTCGGTGCCGCGCTGAAAGACCTGGTTGCTCAACAGGCGACCGGAAAGATCGCCAGTGAGGCCGACGTGAAGGCCGCACTGACCGCGGCGCAGCAGAAGTTGACGAGCGGCGGCTGATGACCAGCCTGTCAACGGCCGCGCAGTCTGGAGGGCTGCCTCCAGCTGATGAGGCGGCGCCGCCCGGACCCGAAAAGGTCCGGCGGCGTCGCCGTCCGCTGAGCAGCCGCGCACTGCCGTATCTGCTGCTCGCGCCGGCCCTGCTTTTCGAGCTGCTGGTGCACGTGATCCCGATGCTGACCGGTGTCGCGATCAGTTTTCTCAAGCTCAACGCGTTTTATCTGCGCCACTGGCTGCAGGCGCCGTTCGCCGGCTTCGACAACTACGCGTTCTCGGTCAACTTCAACTCCGCGATCGGCGCCGGCCTGCTGCGTTCGGTCGGCGTCACGATCCTGTTCAGCGTCGTCGTGGTGTCGCTGAGCTGGCTGCTCGGCATCTTCGGCGCGACGCTGCTGCAACGCAGCTTTCGCGGCCGGGCGATCCTGCGGACGATTTTCCTGGTGCCGTACGCGCTTCCGGTCTTCGCGTCGGTGATCGTCTGGAAGTTCATGCTGAGCCAGGACACCGGCATGGTCAACCACGTCCTGTCCTCGCTGCACCTGTCCGACGGCAAAACCTTCTGGCTGCTCGGAAACAACGCGTTCGTCAGCACCGCGATCGTGGCGGTCTGGCGGCTGTGGCCGTTCGCGCTGCTGACCCTGATGGCCGGCATGCAGTCGATCCCGACCGACATCTACGAGGCCGCGTCGGTCGACGGCGCCGGCATGTGGCAGCAGTTTCGCCGGCTGACGCTGCCGATGCTCAAGCCGGTCGACCAGGTGCTGATCCTGGTGCTGTTCCTGTGGACGTTCAACGACTTCAACGTGCCATACACGTTGTTCGCCGACTCACCACCGGCCAGCGCCGACCTGGTGACCATCCACATCAGACAGTCGTCGTTCATCACCTGGAACTTCGGCCTCGGCTCGGCGATGTCGGTGCTGATGCTGCTGTTCCTGCTGGTGGTCACGGTCGGATATCTGTTCGTGACCTCGAGGAGGACACACGATGCGTGAGTCGCTGTCCTTCAAGATCGTACGCGCGGTCGGCCTGGCCGCCCTGACGATCTTCACGCTGGTCCCGCTGTACGTGATGATCTCGACGTCGATCAAACCGCTTGGGGACGTACAGAACGACTTCAAGTGGATCCCCACCACGATCACTTTCCGGCCGTTCGTGGACATCTGGTCGACGGTGCCGCTGGCCCGCTATTTCATCAACAGCGTGCTGGTCGCCAGCATCTCCAGCATCGCGTCGGTGACGCTGGCAGTTTTCGCCGCGTACGCGATCAGCCGCTATTCCTTCCGCGGCCGCGAACTGTTCCGGATGACCGTGCTGTCCACCCAGATGTTCCCCGGCATCCTGTTCCTGCTGCCGCTCTATCTGATCTATGTCAACATCGGCCAGGTCACCGGCATCAAGCTGGTCGGCAACCTGTCCGGCCTGATCATCACCTACCTGACGTTCACACTGCCGTTCTCCATCTGGATGCTCGTCGGCTATTTCAACTCGATCCCGCGTGGCCTGGACGAGGCGGCGCTGGTCGACGGGGCCAGCCCGGTGCGCGCGTTGCTGTCGATCATCGTGCCAGCGGCGAAACCCGGCATCGTCGCGGTGCTCATCTATTCCTTCATGACGTCGTGGAGCGAGTCGCTTTTCGCGTCGGTGCTGGTCGACGACAGCTCGCGTACGCTGGCGGTCGGCCTCGCCGAGTATTCCAACTACGTCGGCGTCTACTGGAATCAGGTGATGGCCGCGTCGATCGTCGTCAGCATCCCGGTGGTGGTCGGATTCCTGCTGATGCAGCGTTACCTGGTCCAAGGCCTGACCGCTGGTGCGGTGAAATAGTGAAGGGGAATTGGTTGTCTACTGTGGACTTTCCGGCGTTTCCGGAAGGGTTCGTGTGGGGTACGTCGACGGCGGCGTACCAGATAGAAGGCGCCGTCGGCGAGAGCGGCCGCGGACCGTCGATCTGGGACACCTTCTCGCACACGCCAGGCAGGACCGCGCACGGCGACACCGGCGACGTGGCCTGCGACCACTTCCACCGCTATCGCGACGACATCGGCCTGATGACCGACCTCGGTGTCGCCGCCTACCGGTTTTCCGTTGCCTGGCCGCGCATCCAGCCAGACGGCAAGGGCCCGGCCAACGTCGAGGGACTGGACTTCTACCAGCGGTTGGTCGACGAGCTCGGCGACGCCGGCATCACCCCGTTTCTCACGCTGTATCACTGGGATCTCCCCCAGGCGCTGGAAGACGCCGGCGGCTGGCGCGTACGCGACACCGCCGAACGCTTTGCCGAATACGCGGCGATCGTGCACAGTGCGCTGGCCGACCGCGTCCCCATGTGGACGACGCTCAACGAGCCGTTTTGTTCCGCGTTCATCGGCTATTCCGAGGGCCGGCACGCGCCCGGCGCGACCGAAGGCCACGGCGCTCTCGCTGCCGCCCACCACCTGCTGCTCGGCCATGGCCTGGCGGTCAAGGCGATGCGGGCGCAACAGTACGGCGACGAGAAGTTTGGCATCACGCTGAACATGGCGCACGTGACACCGGCGACCGACGATCCGGCCGACGTGGCCGCCGCGCAACGCTCGGATCTGTTGCAGAACCGGGTCTTCTCCGATCCGATCCTGGCCGGCCGGTGGCCGTCCGGCGAGGCCGAGCTGTGGTCGCCGATCAGCGACTTCTCCTTCCGCAAGGCCGGCGACCTGGACATCGTGCACCAGCCGCTGGACTTCCTCGGCCTGAACAACTACGCGCCGACGTACGCGAAAAACGCGCCCACCGTCGACGGCGATGTGACTTTCCGCGTCGCCACTGACATCGGTGTCGTGGACAACCCGCCGGCGACGCTCGGCCGTACGGCCATGGGATGGCCGGTCGAGGCCGACGGCCTGCGCCGGCTGCTGGTCTGGTTGCGCGACTCCTATCCGCAGCTGCCCCCGGTCTATATCACCGAAAACGGCTGCGCGTACGTCGACACCGTGGTCGACGGCAAGGTCGACGACCCGGAGCGGATCGCCTATTTCGACAGCCATCTGCGCGCCGTACGGCAGGCGATCGACGAAGACGTCGACGTACGCGGCTACATCGCGTGGTCGTTGATGGACAACTTCGAATGGGGTTACGGCTACACCAAGCGCTTCGGTTTGGTCTATGTGGACTACCAGACGCAGCAACGCATTCCGAAGTCCAGCTACTACTGGTACAAGAAGCTCGTCACTCGCCGCGGGGATTCCAACGAGGGGTAAGGAGCTCGCGAGAGAGCGACTTCGTACGCGCGCTCGAGGGGGGTGGGTTTCTGGTTGTTGCGTTTGGCGGGGTTGAGGGTTCGATGATTGTTCCGTTTGGCGGGGGTTCGATGATTGTTGGGTTTGGGGGGTTTCCATGAATGTTGCGTTTTGGGGGGTGGTAGCGCCTTCGCGGCGGGCGACCTCAAGGGAGGGGCGCGCGGGGTTTCGCTGCTGGTTGGGTTGGGTGCCGCGAGTGCGGTTTGTTTGTGGTGTGGTCCGGTTTGTGGCTAGGGCGCCGGAGGTGCGATGACGTCCCGGTCTGTGGCGTGAGGGTCCAGTATGTGGGATACGAAGGCATGTGGAGCGCTAAATGTCTGGATTGCGAAGTTGGCGGATGGTGTGGATGTCGAGTTACTAGCGCTGGATGCAAGAAACGAGGCTTTCACGGCGCCGCGATCACTAGAGGCTGTGACAGGTGGGACTACTGAGGCTGGTGATGCTGTTGTGGCCGCTAACCTGCAACAGATGTCCGTTTTGATATCTTGTTAAACAAGTATTACGCAGCGAGCCGGGCTCAGATGAACGCCGGCTCAGTAAAATCGCCTCGCGCGTGTGTCGATTTCGGCGCGGGACTCACGTCCAGGTGGATGAGACGATCCACCGACAGACAGGAGAACCGATGACGACGTACACGCTGCTGCTCTTCGTGCCGGAGGACGACTGGGTCGGCAAGGCGATCCAGCGGGACGAGCTGCAGGCGCGGCACGCCGCGTTCGTCCGCGAGGTCGCCGCGACCGGCGCGAAGATCCTCAACGGCGTCGAGCTGACCGGTACGGAGGCGGCGACCACCATCCGCAAGCGTACGGACGCCGACGACACGATCACCGACGGTCCGTTCGCCGAGACCAAGGAGCAGCTCGGCGGCTACTACGTGGTGGAGGCCACCGACCTCGACCAGGTTATCCGGCTGGCCAAGCTGCTGCCCGAGCCGGCCATCGAAATCCGTCCCGTCGTTCAAGGAGGCTGACCGATGTCGAAATACGTGTTTCTGTTGTACGGCGTCGAAGCCGACTGGGAGGACACGCCGGAGAACTGGGAGGCGTCGATGGCCCAGCACGCGGCGTTCGCCGAGGCGGTGGCCGCGGCCGGCGCCAGCATCGTCGGCGGCGAAGCGCTCACCTCGACCCCGCAAGCGCGGACCGTACGCGACCACACGCTGGTCACCGACGGACCGTTCGCGGAGACCAAGGAGCAGCTCGGCGCGTTCTACGTGATCGAGGCCGCCGACCTGGAGCAGGCGCTCGCACTGGCGAAGCAGGTCCCCGAGACGGTCGTCGAAGTGCGGCCGGTCATCGCGACAGGCTGAGCCATGGGCAAGTACGCTTTGCTGCACTACAGCGATCGCTGCGTCGAGGTGCGGCCGATCCCGGAGCTTTCGTGACGTTGGACGTACGGGCCGCGGTCGACGCCGTCCACCGGCAGAGCTGGGGACGCGTGTTGGCCGCGGCCGCGCGGATCGCCAACGGCGACCTGCACCTGGCCGAGGAGGCCTGCCAGGAGGCGTTCGTGTCGGCGCTACGTACCTGGCCGGATCGCGGCGTTCCGGACAATCCGGTCGCCTGGCTGAGCCAGGCCGCGCGGCGCAAGGTCATCGATCGGCTGCGGCAGGAGGACACCATCCGCCGGCGGTTGCCGCTGCTCGCGAGCGACGACGGGCCAGAGGAGGAGGTGGACGCGGTGGCGGTCGACTTCGACGACCGGCTGCGGTTGGTGTTCACCTGCTGCCACCCGGCGCTGGCCGCCGAGGCACGCGTCGCGCTGACGCTGCGGATGGTGTGCGGACTGACGACGGCCGAGATCGCGCGCGCGTTCCTGGTCAGCGAGCCGACGATGGCCGCGCGCGTGACGCGTGCGAAGAAGAAGATCGCCGCCGCCGGCATCCCCTACCGCGTGCCGGCCGATCATGATCTGCCGGACCGGCTCGACGGCGTGCTGTCGGTCGTCCACCTGGTCTTCACCACCGGCCACGTCGCGCCGGTGCGGCCTGACCTGGTCGAACGCGCGCTCGACCTGGCGAGGGTGCTGGCGGCGTTGATGCCGGACGAGCCGGAAGTGCTCGGGCTGCTGGCGTTGCTGCTGCTCACCGACGCACGGCGGGACGCGCGTACGGACGCCGACGGCCGGCTCGTGCTGCTGCCGGACCAGGACCGGTCGCGGTGGGACTGGACCGCGATCGAGCAGGGTGGCCAGCTGCTGGAGCGCGCCGCGCGGCGCGTCACGGCTCCTGGCCGGTTTCTGATCCAGGCCTCGATCGCGGCCGCGCACTCGGCGCGTACGGCCGAGGAGACCGACTGGAGGGCGATCCTGGCCGGCTACGACCGGCTGCTCGCCGCGTGGCCGAGCCCGGTGGTCGCGCTGAACCGTACGGTCGCCGTGTCCTACGTACGTGGACCGGAGGCGGCGCTCGCCGACCTCGACACCCTGGCCGATGACCCGCGGCTGAGCCGCTATCACTACCTGCCGGCCACCCGGGCCGACTTCCTGCGCCGCCTCGGCCGGCTGACCGAGGCGGCGCAGGCGTACGAGGCCGCGCTGGCACTGGAACCGGCCGAGGCGGAGGCGGCGTTTCTCCGCGAGCGGCTAATGTCTGTCCGGTCAACGTTTTAGCGCTGCATCGGAGAGTCATGGCATACGGTCCGCCACCGCAGAAGAAGACCAACGTCGGCCTGATCATCGGCATCGTCGCCGCCGTGCTGGTCGTCTTCTGCTGCTGTGCCTGCGGTGTCGCCGGCTACCTCGGCTGGATCCCCGGCCTACACGTCAGGACCTGGTTTCGTTAGGGCCTGTCTCCATATTCCGGGGGGATGAGAGTCGAGATCCAAACGTCGGGTGCCGTTTGGGCTCGGCTATCGCCCCGCCGAATATGGAGACAGGCCCTAGTCGCGCGTCAGGCGGCGGTAGGTCACCGAGTGCGGCCGCGCGGCCTCCGGTCCGAGCCGTTCGATCTTGTTCTTCTCGTACGCGTCGAAGTTGCCCTCGAACCAGAACCACTTCGCCGGGTCGGCGTCGTCGCCCTCCCAGGCCAGGATGTGCGTCGCCACCCGGTCCAGGAACCACCGGTCGTGCGAGGTGATCACCGCACAGCCGGGAAACTCCAGCAGCGCGTTTTCCAGGCTGGACAGGGTCTCCACGTCCAGGTCGTTGGTCGGCTCGTCCAGCAGGATCAGGTTGCCGCCCTGCTTGAGGGTCAGCGCCAGGTTGAGCCGGTTGCGCTCACCGCCGGACAGCACGCCGGCCGGCTTCTGCTGGTCGGGACCCTTGAAACCGAAGGCCGACACATACGCACGGGACGGCATCTCGACCTTGCCCACCTGGATGAAGTCCAGTTCCTCGGAGACCACCTGCCAGACGTTCTTGTCCGGGTCGATGCCGGCGCGCGTCTGGTCCACATAGGACAGCTGGACGGTGTCGCCGACGCGTACGGTGCCGGAGTCGGGCTGCTCCAGGCCGACGATCGTCTTGAACAGCGTGGTCTTGCCGACGCCGTTGGGACCGATCACCCCGACGATGCCGTTACGCGGCAACGAAAACGACAGGTCCTTGATCAGCGCGCGGCCGTCAAAGCCCTTGTCCAGGTGGGACACCTCGACGACCACGTTGCCCAGCCGCGGGCCCGGCGGGATCTGGATCTCCTCGAAGTCCAGCTTGCGGGTCTTCTCCGCCTCGGCCGCCATCTCCTCGTAGCGCTGCAGCCGGGCCTTGCTCTTGGTCTGCCGCGCCTTGGGGTTGGAGCGTACCCACTCCAGCTCCTCGGCCAGCCGCTTCGCCGTCTTGGCGTCCTTGCGGCCCTGCACGGCCATCCGCTCGCGCTTCTTCTCCAGATACGTCGTGTAGTTGCCCTCGTAGCCGATGGCGTGGCCGCGGTCGAGCTCCATGATCCAGCCGGCCACGTTGTCCAGGAAGTAGCGGTCGTGCGTGACGGCCAGGATGGTGCCCGGATATTTGGCCAGGTGCTGCTCCAGCCACTGCACCGACTCGGCGTCCAGGTGGTTGGTCGGCTCGTCCAGAAGCAGCAGGTCAGGCTGCTGCAGCAGCAGCTTGCAGAGCGCGACCCTGCGCCGCTCGCCGCCGGAGAGCACGCGTACGTCCGCGTCGCCGGGCGGACAGCGCAGCGCGTCCATCGCCTGCTCAAGACGGCTGTCCAGCTCCCAACCGTCGTGCGCCTCGATCTTCTCCATCAGCTCGCCCTGCTCGGCCATCAGGGCGTCGAAGTCGGCGTCCGGGTCGGCCATCGCGTTGGAGACCTCTTCGAAGCGGGTCAGCCAGCCGCGCAGCTCGGCGACCGCCTCCTCGACGTTCTCGCGTACGTTTTTGTCCTCGGTCAGCGGCGGCTCCTGCGCCAGCAGGCCGACCGTCGACCCCGGCGCCAGCTGCGCGTCGCCGTTGGACGGCTGGTCGAGGCCGGCCATGATCTTCAGCACGCTGGACTTGCCGGCGCCGTTGGGACCGACCACGCCGATTTTGGCGCCCGGCAGGAAAGCCAGCGTCACGTCGTCGAGGATGACCTTGTCGCCGTGTGCCTTGCGCACCTTGCGCATGGTGTAGATGTACTGAGCCACTGAAGTGGATCCTCCGCATTCGCTTACGTCAGCTGTCATTGTCCCAGAGGGTGCCTGGAGTGGTCATCGCGGTGACCTACCCACGCTCGGCTCGCCAGGTAACGTGGAGTAGTGCGATGGAGCGTGAAGCCTGTGGCGTGGGACGACCCGGTGGGCGTACGGCTGCGCTCCGACCAGGAGGCCGAGCTGGCCGCGCGCTACCCCGACAACCCCGAGCCGGGCGACCACCCCACCGCTGACAACATCTCGGTGTTCCTGCTTGTTTCCGACGCGTTCACCGGCGAGCCGGTCGGCTGTGGCGCGCTGCGCGACCTGGACGGCGACGCCGTCGAGATCAAGCGGATGTACGTCGTGCCGAAGCAACGCGGACGGGGCGCCGGCCGCGCCGTGCTGGCAGCTTTGGAACAGGCCGCACGTGGCCGCGGCAAGAAGGTGGCGCGGCTGGAGACCGGCACGGAGCAGCCGGAGGCCATTACGCTCTACGAACGCAGCGGCTATGACCGGATCGAGGCATTCGGGCCGTACGCCGGAAATCCGCAAAGCGTCTGTTACGAGCGCATTCTGTAATCCGTCACACAGTGACGTTCTCGATGAACGCCGTCTTGCCGTACGGCCGTTAGGTTAAAGTTTGACTTGAGACGAACCGGGAATCCGGGTGGGGGGTGCATGCGTACCCGCTAAGGGAGGCTTTCGGTTGGGGACAAGCACAGCAGGCAGTTCCGATCGCGATTTCGTTGTCGTAGCCAACCGTCTGCCGGTGGACCGGGTGAATCATCCGGACGGTCGGGTGGAATGGCGGCGCAGTCCGGGCGGTCTGGTGACCGCGCTGGAGCCGATCATGAAAAGCCGCGACGGCGCGTGGATCGGCTGGTCCGGCGACGTCGACGCGGCACCTGACCCGTTCGAGAGCGAAGGCATGCATCTGCACGCGGTGTCGCTCACGAGCAAGGAAGTCGCGCGCTATTACGAGGGTTTCTCCAACGCGACGCTGTGGCCGCTGTATCACGACGCGGTGGCTCCGCCGGAGTTTCACCGCTCCTGGTGGGACACGTACGTCACGGTCAACCGGCGGTTCGCCGACGCGGCGGCGAAAGTGGCCGGCCCGGAGGCGTTCGTGTGGATCCAGGACTACCAGCTGCAGTTGGTGCCGGCGATGTTGCGGGCCCAGCGGCCCGACCTGCGGATCGGGTTTTTCCTGCACATCCCGTTTCCGCCGACCGAGCTGTTCATGCAGCTGCCGTGGCGGACCCGGATCGTCGAAGGCCTGCTCGGCGCCGACCTGATCGGCTTTCAGTTACCCGGCGGCGCGGCCAACTTCTTACGGTTGGCGCGCCAGCTTTGCGGCCTACAACCACACGGCCGCACGGTCGAGGTGTCGGACGGAAACGGCGGCAGCCGGACCGTACGCGCCGAGGCTTTTCCGATCTCCATTGACACCCGCGGCATGGCGGCGCTGTCCAGCTCGCCGGATGTCATCCAGCGGGCCAAAGAACTCTATGCCGAGCTCGGCGAACCGAAGCACGTGCTGCTCGGCGTCGACCGGCTCGACTACACCAAAGGCATCGGCACGCGGCTGCAGGCATATCGCGAGCTGCTGGAGGACGGCTCGATCACCGTGCCGGACTCGGTGATGATCCAGGTCGCCACGCCGTCGCGCGAACGCGTCGAGCATTACAAGGCGCTGCGCAACCGGATCGAGCTGCAGGTCGGCCGGATCAACGGAGATTTCGGCAAACTCGGCCATCCGGCCGTGCAGTATCTGCACCAGTCATACGGCCGCGACGAGCTGTGCGCGCTCTACCGGGTCGCCGACGTGATGCTGGTGACGCCGTTGCGTGACGGCATGAACCTGGTCGCCAAGGAATACGTGGCGGCGCGTACCGACCACGGTGGCGCGCTGGTGCTCAGCGAGTTCACCGGCGCGGCCGCCGAGCTTCGCCAGGCCTACCAGGTCAATCCGCATGACATCACGCATCTGAAGGAGACGATCGTGGCCGCGCTGAACCAGGACCCGGCGGAGGGGGCCCGGCGGATGCGTGCGATGCGCCGGCACGTCACCAACCACGACGTGAACCACTGGGCGGCGTCTTTCCTGGACTCGCTGCGAAAGTCGGACCGATGACCGGGCTGGCCGAGCTCGCGCGTACGGCAAAGCTGTTGGTGGCCACCGATTTCGACGGTGTGCTCGCGCCGATCGTGTCCGTACCGGCCGCCGCGCGTGCACTGCCTGCCTCCGTCGAGGCGCTGCGCGCGCTGGGTTCGTTGCCAGACACTGAAATCGCGGTCGTCTCCGGCCGTTCACTGGAGGTGCTTAGGCGGCTGCTGTCACCGCCCGACGAGTGGCATCTGGTCGGTTCGCACGGCGCCGAGACCACCGACAACACCATGGACATGGAGGCCGTACGGCCGGCGGCGGTGAAACTCGCCGCCACACTGGAACATCTGGTCGGCGCGCGTCCCGGTGTCGCCATCGAGCCGAAGCCGATCGGCGCGGCCGTACACGTGCGCAACGCCGCTCCGGACATCGCCTCGGCGGTGCTGGAGGAGGTGCGCTCGGGTCCGGCCACCGAGCCGGGGATCTTCGTGACCGAGGGAAAATGCGTGATCGAGCTGGCCGTTGTGGAGGTCAGCAAGGGCATCGCGGTCAACCAACTGCGCGATGCCTTGTCAGCCACCGCGGTGCTCTACGCCGGCGACGATGTCACCGACGAGCGCGCGTTTCGCGCCCTGCGAGACGGCGATCTCGGGGTCAAGGTCGGCCCCGGCGAGACCGCCGCCTCGCTCCGCGTCGAGGATCCGGAAGCGATGGCCGCGTTTTTCGAGGAGCTGTTGGCCCTGCGGTCAGCGGGCCGGTAGGACGAACGACGGCGTCGTCAGGTCGCGCTGCGTGCTGAAAGTCGGCAGACCGGTGCGCGGATCGCGGCTGAATTCGACCAGGTTGTTGGAAAGTTGGTTGGCGACCCAGATGCGGTTGCCGGTCACGGCGAAATGCCGCGGCCAGTGGCCGTGCACGCTCACGTCGGCGAGCACCTTCGGCGTCGCGCCGCGCACGTCGAAGGTGGTGATCACGTCACCGCCGCGGTTTGCGACGTAGGCGAACGCGTTGTCCGGCGACAGCGCGATTTCCGAGGGATAGTTGCGATCGCTGTAGGTCTCCTTGGTCGCCGGCTGCACGTTTCGCTCGGTGAGCGCGCCGGTCCGCTGGTCGTAGGTGTACGTACGCAGGGTGGAGTCGGACTCGCCGACCAGATAGACGGTGTCGTGCGGCGCGAACCGGAAGTGCCGCGGACCGGTGCCGGTCGGCACCTTCGTCACCGCGGTCTGCACCAGCTTGCCGTTTCTCAGCTGGTAAGCGAAAATCTCGTCGGTGCCCAGATCGGCGACCAGCGCGAACCGGCCGCTTGGCGCGAATCGCACCATGTGCGCGTGCGGCGACGCGCCCTGGTGCTGCACGACATCGGTGACCGCGCCGACCGTACCGTCGGCGTTGAGCGGGTTGACCGAGACGCTGCCAGAGCCGTAGTTGGCGGTCACCACGTATCGGCCGGTCGGGTCGACGGTCAACTGCGCCGGGCCCTTGCCGTTCACCGGCTGGGTGTTGAGCTGGCTGAGCTTTCCGGTGCGGCCCTTGGCAAATCCGGTGACCGTGCCGGCTTCCTGCTCGTCGACGGCATAGACGAACCGGCCGTTGGGGTGGTCGGCCAGATATGACGGCGCGGCCAGGCCGGTCGCCTCGCTGACGGTCCCGAGGTCCTCGCTGCCGACCGTGGTGATCGCGTGCGCGTACGAGCCGATGTAGAGCAGGCACTGCGGCGCGCGGCTCGCCGCGGCGGCGGTCGGCAACCCGACGCTGGCCGTGGCCGCGGTCGCTCCGGCCAACTTCAGAAAACCCCGGCGATCGGTCATCGCGTTCTCTCCCCAGTCTCGACTGAGAGCTACCTAAACGGATAACGCGAAGGCCGGCGAGTCACTGGCCGCATCTGGACAATACCTGCCGCTATTTTCGCACTATGCAGGCTGGTGCGGTGAGCTGCAGCGATTCTCCTGTCTGCCGTGGAATTCCGAACCTGTCCAACTGGAATCGGCGTAGGTTGTCGGAATTCTGGTTGGCGACCCACAGCTGGTCCGCCGCGGTCGCCAGGTGCCGCGGCCAGGCACCACCGATCGACACATCGGCGAGCGGCCGCGGAATGCCCGTGCTCACGTCGAATGCGGAGATGACGTCGTAACCCCGGTTGGCCACATAGCAAAACTGGCCGTCATCGGACAGCGCGATCTCGGACGGATAGTTGCGAACGCCGTTTTGTTCCTTGCTCGCCGGCCGCGCGTCCAGCTCGGTCAGCTGACCATTGTCATCGCGATAGGTGCGGATTGTCGAGTCGAGCTCGCCGACCAGGTAAACCCTGTTGTCCCGGCCGAAAACCAGGTGCCGGGGACCGACTCCTGGCTGGAGGTTGTTAACCGCTTGACGGACCAGCCGGCCACCGTCGAGCGCGTACGCGACGACCTCGTCGGTGCCGAGGTCGGCCACCAACGCGTAGCCGCCGCTCGGCGCGAAACGTACGACGTGGGCGTGTGGCCCCTCCTGCCGTGACTTGTCCGGACCTTCTCCTTGGTGCCGCACGAGATCCGTACGCTTGCCCAGACTGCCGTCGTCGTTGATCGGATGGACGATGACGCTGCCGGAGCCGTAGTTGACGGTCAACAGATGTTTGCCGGACGGATCGACGGTCAGGTGTGCGGTCGTCGAACCTTCCGCCGGCTCGGTGTTGAGCTTTGTCAGCGTGCCGTCGGCGTTTGCCCGGAAAGCGGTCACGCTGCCGTCGTCGCTCTCGTCAATGGCATAGAGCGCGTGGCCGGCCGGATGGATCGCCAGGAACGACGGCGATCCGGGGCTTTCCGTCGTCGCGACGACGCCGAGGCCGGGCGTGACCGTGGTGATGGCACCGGCGTAGGACCCCACGTAGAGAAAATCCGTCATGCCGGGATGCTATCCCGGTTAGGGTTGTCAGGTGGCCGACCGACGCGTGGAGCTGTTCGTCGACGAGAACGCCGATCCGCGAGCCGGCACGCGTACGACCGGCGACGAGCGAGCGATGCTCGCCGACTTCCTGCGCGCGCAACGGCAGACGCTGGAGCTGAAATGCGCCGGGCTCGGCGCGGAGCTGGCGACCAGATCCGTGGCGCCGTCCGCGCTTTCGTTGCTGGGTCTCGTTCGCCACCTGGCCGACGTGGAACGCCGGTGGTTTCGTCAGGTCCTCGCCGGAGAGGACGCCGCACCCCGTTTCTCCTCCGACGACGAGCCGGACGGCGATTTCGACGGCGCCACACCGGAAGTCGCCGCCGAGGCATGGGCCGCCTGGCGCGAGGAGATCGCCTTCGCGGAGGATTTCGTGGAAAACGCCGCGGATCTCGACGTCACCGGCGTGGATTCCTGGCGTGGCAAGGTGTCGCTGCGCTGGGTCATCGTGCACCTGATCGAGGAATACGCGAGGCACAACGGACATGCCGACCTGCTGCGCGAACGCATCGACGGCGCGACCGGTCTATGAGACGCCTGGCACGAAATCCGGCAGGACGTCATGGGCGACAGGCCGCAACGCGCGTACGACGTCCCCCGGGACGCCGTCGTATGGCCACCTCATCCGCGTACCGACCGGCGACCAGCCACCGAGCGCGGCGAGCAGTTTGTCCAGCGCCGCATTGCAATATCCGGACTTGGTGCGTAATTCCGCGACCGTGCCGTCGAGAAACCCGCGCAGCCGGCGCTCGGTCTGCATGGCAACGCCGTCGCCGCCGACGATCTGCCGCCACCACCGCACGGCCGCGACCGGATGCAGGCAGGCGACGTTGGAATACGCGCCGGCCGCGCCGTGCGCGTATCCGGTGGCGAGGTGGTGGCCGGGCACGAACATCGCGACTCGACCGCTGACCTCGCGCATGCCGGCGTACCAGGACCGGTCGCCGTCGCCGACCTTGATGCCGACGATTTCCGGCACGGCGTCGAGCAGCCAGGCATAGTCGTCGGCACCGAGGACGCGTTTCGCGTGTGGTGGGTGGTAAAGCACCAGCGGCACGCTCCCCGCCGCGTCCGCGAGGCGACGCAGATGGCTCCGGATTTCGTTGTCGTTGGGTGGAAACCAGTCAGGCAGGACCACCTGGATCGCACCTGGCGCGTAGGCGGCGGCTCTGCGTACGCGCTCAAGGGCGATCTGTGGACTCGGATGTGCCGCACCGATCTGGAACGGCACGCCGGCGCTGGCCGCCAGCTCGGTCAGCCGGCCGAACTCGTCTTCGGTCTGGCTCCAGAACTCCCCGCTCGACCCGTTGGTGTAGATGCCGTCCACGCCGGCCGACACCAACGCGGCAAGCTGCTTTTCCATGCGTGGCCAGGAAATCCGGTCATCGTCGTCGAGCGCCAGCAGCAGCGTGGCCCAGGTGCCGGTCAGCTTGTCAACGGTGAGCGGTCGCACCCAGCCATCTTAGGTGACGATCTCGCAATAGCCGTTGCACTCGTACGAGTAAAGGAATCCGCACAGACTGAAGCAATGGCAGCCGTGTGGCTGGTCGCATTCGCGCGAACAGGTGATCTCACGGCAGTAACGCGCCGGCTTGGAACACCAGTCGTCCTCGGTCGAGCACTCGCAGACATCGCAGGCCTCCGGCGCGACCACTCCCGGCTGGAGCGCCGGTCCGAGCGAGACGAACATCGCATGCACCTGGTCGCGCTCGAAAACCTGCTTCGCGGTGTCACGCAGGGCGTCGATCCGCGGCCGCGCGGCTGATCGGGTGGCCGGGTCGTCGCTGAACGTCGCCTCGTCGGTGGCCAGCGCCAAAACCTTGTCGAGCAGGTCGCGCTGCGCCGCCGACAGATGCGCGCCGCGCTGTCTGGTCAGCTGCTCGACCCACAGCTGGCTGCGTACGGCTGGAGACGACGCTTCGTAGATGGCACGCCGATAAGCCGGAGCGTGCGCCACCACCTCGTCGTATCTCTGCGGCAGCTTTCCAGCATTGGCGGCGACCCACTCGCGCGCCTGCGACCGCTGCCGATCGGCGCCCAGAGCCGGCGAGCTGCTGGTCAGCAGCACACCGGCGGCGACCGCGGCGCCGCCGCCGAGCCGCAGGAACTGGCCGCGTGTCAACGAATTCTTCGACGGCTTGTCTGGCCGGCGCAGCTCTCCGAGCGCGCTCAGCACGCGCATCGACGCCCGTGGTCCGAGGCGCCGCACCAACGGCAACGCCATCCGCGGACCGGTCCACGCACGTACGTCCTCGTCGAGCCGGATGAGCGTCGGAGCCCACACCGGGTCCGGCCCGAGCGCCTGCTGGCGCCAGGCCGTCACGTCGGCGCGACCGAGCGGCACGACCTCGAGCCGTCCGGCGCTCGCTCGTTCCACCGCCTGCGAAATCTCTCGGCACGTCGAGCAGGACGCGTCGAAAGCAACCATCCACCGAGCTGCCATCACAATCCCTCAACAAAGTCGGAGTCGGCAATTCCGGCATCATGCACAACTCGCACGCCAAGTTCAAGGGTTTCTTACCGAAGGCCGCGATTTTTCCTCGTAGTCAATGACAGTCATCAGAAGAGTTGACCGATTGCGGTCCAACCGCTCACGCTTCCAGTAACATATTTGAGCGCTAAACTGATCGCGCGCCGATGTGACAGCGATCACACCCTCTTCTCGTCCACATAACGATTGGATAACGACGGTGTCCGGATGGGGTCCGCAAACGTCGAGAGAATAGGAGCGGTGCGCAGCGGGGACGGGGAGGCAGCGAGGTGGCCAAGAGCCGAGTGGTTCTGGTTGTCGTGGCGAGCATCTGTGCGATCACCGCGGCCTGCGCGACACCACCACCCCGCCCGAGGGCCATCGCCGGTCGCGGCATGCCAAACGTACACGTCGTGGAGCCGCATGTCGCGCCGATCCGTCCGAAGGACGCGGCGGAGTGCCGGGTCTACGATCCGACCGGCAGGACACCGCGATACACCCGCATTCCGGACGTACCGTCGTTTCCGCCGCCGCCCCGGCCGGACGTCCAGGAAGTGCACGGCACCACGTCGTGGCTCGGCCTCGGCCGGCCACCGCGCCGGCCCGGCTCGGCGATCGTCGTCGACCGGATCCCCACCAGGCAAAAAGTGGTGTTCCTGACCATCGACGACGGCAGCGACCGCGACCCGCGTACGGACGCCTTGCTGCGCAAGGCGAAAGTGCCGGTGACGGTGTTCCTGGTCGGCACGGTGCAGCGTTGCGAGACGCCGTATTTCCGAGGAATGCAACGACTCGGCGCGCGGATGGAAAACCACACCGAGTTCCACCCGCTGATGCCGCGGCGCGGCCTGACCGGCCAGCGCAGGGAAATCTGCGGCCCGCAGCCGCGCTTCCAGAAGGCCTTCGGCCACCGGCCGCAGCTGTTCCGGCCACCGTACGGCATGTTCAACGCCGACACGCTGACCGCCATGTCCGACTGCAAGGTGCACTATCTGGTGCTGTGGACCGTGAGCGTCCACGACCGCAGGACGATCGGATATCCACACCGCCGGAGCCACACGCTCGAGCCCGGCGACATCATCCTGATGCATTTCCAGAACGACTTCGTCGAGTCGTACGCGACCGTGCTCAAGCTGGTCAAGGAGGCCGGCCTGACGCCGGCTCTGCTGGAGGACTATCTGCAGTAGAGCGTGTTTCAAAGTGCTGGCCAGCGGAGATTCTGGTGAGGGTTGTGTCGGCGTGTTGTTGGTCCGGTAGGTGAGGTCTCCGGTAGATCGATCAACGACGAAGAAGATCGTGATGTGCCGGAGACCTCGTGGCCACCGTAGCGGTGGCGGGCGCGCGGGGTGTGCCGTGGCGAGACGTTCCACCGGTTTACGGGTCATGGCGAGCGATCTACGGACTGTTTCGCCGTCGGCAACGAGCCGGGGTTTGGGCTGGCATCCTGTGCCGGTTGCAGGCCGATGCCGATGCCGCCGGGCTGATCAGCTGGGATGTCAGGGTGGGGGAAGCGGAACCGGATGACCACGCGCTGGGGGGCGCGAGGCGGCTGGACAACCAAGTTGCATCTGGCCACCGAGCAAGCACAAAGACCGCTCTCCCTGGTCGTCACGGCAGGTCAGCGTGGTGACTCTCCTCGGTCGCGGCATTCGCTGCACAATTCCGGAACAGGTCGATCAGATCCGGCATCGCCAAGCCAAAGGTCGCGCTGGTGGCCCAGCTCCGGCCTTCGATCCCGAAATCTACAAGCAACGTCACGCGGCGGAATGCGGCATCAACCGACTCAAACGCAACCGCGCCGTCGCCACTCGCTATGACAAACTCGCCGTTCGCTACGAGGCAACCGTCCACATAGCGACCATCAACGAGTGGCTATGACTTGAAACAGGCCCTAACGGAACCGTCGCGATCGTCATCGTGTCCTGGGGGTGCCCATCCTCTCGGCATTATGTTTTATGATGAGGCCGTAGTAGTAGCGCCTCCTGCGGTCTAATGCGCGCGCTGCAACTTACCTTGCACAGCAACGGAAACGCGCGACCCTCGTGGCCCGGGTTTGTCGGTCGGTTTGGTATTATTGGTGGCATGACCAGTCCTCCTTTTCGGCTGGCGGGTGATCCGTCGTTGCTGTCGGGTAAGGAGGAGTTCGCGGCCGCGTTGCGGTGTGCGGAGCAGGCGGTGCGTACGGCCAAAGCCGCGCTTCTGGCGGTGGTGAAGGCCGCCGATGACCAGACGATCGCGACGAAGTTCGGACACGGCGACACCGCGGCGTTCTTGGAGGATTTCCTGAAGTTCTCCCCTACCGAGGCGAGTCGGTGCGTGCAGCGCGCTCGGGCGTTCTGCGGCAGCCGTGCGCTGGCCGCCGGTGAGAAGTTGGCGCCGCAGTTGGAATACGCCGGTGATGCCATGCGGCGTGGCGAGCTGGCCGACTCGCAGTTGGACGCGATCCGGACGATTATCAGCAAGTTGCCGCGTCGGATCGGGATCGAGGACCGGCGGTTCGCCGAGAAAACGTTGGTCGACGCGGCGTCCCAGTTGCGTGCGCGTGAGTTGCACCAGCTCGGCAACCGCGTCCACGGCCACCTCGACCCGGATGGAACCATGCCGTCCGAGGAAGAGAACGCCACGCCGCGCCGCGAGCTGTATTTGCGCACCGGCACCGACGGCCGATTGGCGTTCCGCGGCAGTTTTGATGCCGAGACGGGCAGCCTGATGCAGGAAATCCTCTCGCCGCTGGCCAAGCCACGCACGGACAACAAGGGCAAAACCAAAGACCGCCGCTCGGCTGCTGAGCGCAATGGTGATGCGTTGGCCGATGCGCTGAATCTGATCGCCGACAGTGAGAAGCTGCCGATCCAGGGCCGCGAGCGTCCGCACCTGACGATCACGCTGTCCTGGGAGATGCTCAGGGACAAGCTCGGGCAGGTCCGCGCGTACGAAAACACCGTCCTCAGCCCCGAAGCCGCCAGAAGGCTCGCGTGCGACTGCGACATCACGCCCCTGGTGCTCGGCACCCAAAGCGAAGCATTGGACGTCGGCCGCACCGAACGGCTGGTCACCGATGAACTGCGCAAAGCGTTGATCGCCCGCGACCGCGGCTGCGCGATGATCGGCTGCACCCGACCCGTACGCTGGACGAAAGCCCACCACGTGACCCATTGGGCCGACGGAGGTGAAACCTCCATCGACAATTGCGTGCTGCTGTGCGAGGCCGACCACCGGCAGATCCACCACGGCGACTGGCAAGTCCAGATCGTCGACGGCGCGCCGGAATTCATTCCACCGCAGTACGTGGACTTCGAGCAAAAGCCGCTACGAAATACCTACCACCTGTTCAACTAGAACAGAACAGGTGGATTCGGAACCAAACACCAGCTCGATCTTTCACCGGGAGAGCGGTGATCGTTGCGAGGTTTGCGTTCCTGCTGACCGCGGTCCGTACTAAAACGTGCGCGAGGCGCGGGTCCGCGGCGTGTCCGCCGATGACCACCAGCCCCAACGATCGCTGCATGGGTCGGCCGTGGCGTGGAACGTGGTCGTCAGGCCGCCCCAGTTCGGAACCGCCACGCGATCCCGTCCACCACCCGCCGCATATGCAGGGTCGGCCAACCGATTCCCTTCACCTCGGAAAACGGCTCCAACAAGACCCACGACTCATCCGCAAACTCCTCGCTGAGACACCATCAACCCAGCATGCCCGAAAGCCACGCCGAAGGTTTGGAAAATGCCCTAGCGTTCGTCGATGACGCGGCGCAATTCCCAGGCTAGACCAGGCCGCGGATCCACTCGTGGAACTCCGCGATGTGGTGCTCGGTCGGCACGAGTACGCCACCGGCGGCGTAGGCTCGCGACGACATCCCTGGCTGACATCGCTCACATGCCGCGAAATCCTGCTCATTGACGCGATGGAAAAGCTCAACCGACCGCGAAACGTCGACCCCCGACGCCACCACGTCGGCCGCGAACAGCCAGTCGCACTCGACTGCCGTACGGTCCACCGCGAGCGGAAACATGCGATGCAGGATCACGTGATCGGGCACCAGGTTGAGAAACACCTGCGGCCGTACGGTCGCCGCGTAATAGCGTCGGTCCTGCGCCCGCGCGACCCCTTCCAGCACACCGAAACCGGGACTGCCGTCGACCGTGAAGCCGTCGACCTCCGGACCGAACTCGGCGCCGTGGCCGACGTAAGACTGCGCCGCATAACCATTGGCAAACTCCGGCAGCACCTCGGTGAGCTCCGGATGGATGGTGGCGCAGTGATAGCACTCCATGAAGTTTTCGACGATCAGCTTCCAATTGGCGCGTACGTCGTAACGGATCCGCTGCCCGAGCGCGAGCCGGTCCATCCGATAGCTGGCGACCACATCGGCCGAGCCGAGCCGCGCGGTGACCGCGTCGATCACGGTCTCGCTGAAGGACGGCGGTGCCGGCGCGAGACAGACCCATAGATAGCCGAGCCACTCGTAGGTCTGCACCGGCCGCAGGCCGAACTCCCGCCGGTCGATGTCCGGCATGCCGGTGAGATTCGGTGCGGCGACCAGCCGACCGTCCAGGCCGTACGTCCAGGCGTGGTAAGGACATTGGAACGACCGCTTGACCGCGCCTGATTCCTGCGTGCAGATCCGCGCGCCGCGATGCCGGCAGATGTTGAGAAACGCACGCAACACACCATCTCTGCCGCGGGCGATCAGGACGCTCTCGCGGCCGACCTGCACGGTCTGGAAGTCACCCGGCTGGGCCAGGTCTGCCGAGCGTACGACGCAAAACCACAGGCTCTCGAAGACTTTCTCCTGCTCGGCGGCGAAAATCCGCGGATCGGTGTAAAAGTTGCCCGGCAGCGTGGCGCGCAGGCTGACCGGCAGCGGGGTCGTCGTCATGATACGAGTTGGCCTCTCAGGCGCGCGGGGTCGAACAGCGCGATCGGATGGCGAGTGGTGCCGTCGATGCTCAGGTCGGCCACGATCTCGCCGACGACCGGTACGAACTTGAAGCCGTGGCCGGAAAATCCGCACGCCACTACGACCTGTGGATGCGCCGGATGCGGTGCGATGACGAAATGCTCGTCCGGCGTGTTGGTGTACATGCACGTGGCGGCACGCAGAAACTCACCGGGCAGGTCGGGGACGCGATGGCCGGCGAACGCCGCCATGTCGGCGATCTCCTCCGGATGTACGTCACGGTCGATCGTCTCGACCGTGCAGGTCTGGCCACCGCGGAAAAACGCGATCTTCACGCCGCGCTGATCGGCGTGATGCGCGCCGAATCCGTAGAACTGCCGTCCGCCAGGCGCTTCCCAGACGAAGATCGGATGCCGGTCGGCCAGGAACGGCTCGATGCCGCCACGCGGCTGGAACCAAAACTGCACCTGCCGCTCGACCCGGAACGGAATGCGCAGGTCTGCCAACACCTCCGATGCCCAGGCGCCCGGACAGATCACCAATCGTTCGGCCGAGTACGCGCCGTCCGCCGTCAGCACCCGCACGCCGGAGCCGGATTCGTTGGCCCGCCAGGAAAGCACCGGCTCCTCGAAGCGCAGATCGGCACCGGCTCGGTCGGCCAGTGCGAGGTGTGCGGCCACGCTGGCCTCCGGCACCACCAGACCGGCATTGCGCTCGTACAAGGCGATGTCGTCGGCTTCCGGCCGCATGGTCGGAAACCGCCGGCGGATCTCGGCGGCGTCGAGGATCTCGTGCGGCAGGTCCCATTCCTCGGCGCTGCGCCGGCTGCCGGCGACCGTGAGGCTGTCCGGCCGGCCGATCATCAGGCCACCGCTGAGATAGAGGATCCGCCGGCCGGCGTCGCGCTCGATCGCGTCCCACATCTCGGTGGCACGGATCAGCAGCGGCACATACGCTGGATCCTCGAAATACGCCTGCCTGGTGATCCGCGAGCCGCCGTGGCTGGAGCCGCGGTTGTGCGCCGGGCCAAACCTTTCCAGGCCGAGCACGCGTTGGCCGCGGCGCGCCAACTGACAGGCGGCCGAGCTTCCCATGCCGCCGAGACCGATGACGATGACGTCGAACACCTTTAGCCTCGCAGTCTTGTCATGCCGGCGTCGAAAAGTGGCTCCTTCGCGACGATCGCCGGCACGCGCTCGCCGAAGTACTCGATGAGCAGCGGTGTCCCCGGAGCCGCCAGCTCCACCGGAATCCAGGCGTACGCGATGTTTTTCCGCACCGTGTAACCGTAAGCCGCACTCGTCACATAGCCAACCGGAGCATCGCCGGAATACACCGGCTCCGCCCCCATCACCACCTGGTAGGGATCGTCGATGGTGAGACAGGAAAGCCTCGTTGTCGCAGCCGTCGGGTCGAGCGCGTCACGGCCGACGAAATAACCTTTGTCCGGCTTGACGGCGAAACCGAGGCCGGCGGCGTAGGGATCGTGCTCCGGGGTCATGTCGGTCCCCCACAGCCGATAGCCTTTTTCCAGCCGCAGGCTGTTGAAAGCGCTGCGGCCGGCGGCGATCACACCGGCGGACTGGCCGGCCTCCCACAGCGTGTCCCAGAGCAGTCGGCCATATTCCGCGGAAGTGTAGATCTCCCAACCGAGCTCGCCCACATAGGACAGTCGCAGCGCGATCACTGGTATGGCTCCGACGTACGCGCGCTGGCATCTGAAATAGCCGAGCGAGCCGAAATCCTGTTTCGTCAGCGGCCGCAGGACACCGCGCGCTTTCGGTCCCCACAAACCGATGCAGCAAGTGCCACCGGTGATGTCGCGCACCTGCACCGAGCCGTCAGTCGGCAGGTGCCGGCGCATCCAGTCCAGGTCGAGTTGCGAGTTGACGCCGACCTGGAAGGTCTGCTCGGACAGCCGGGCGACGGTCAGGTCACTGCGTACGCCGCCGTCCTCGGCCAGCATCAAGGTGTACGTGACCGAACCCGGCTTCTTGTCCAGCTGGTTGGTCGTCATCGTCTGCAGGAACGTCAACGCCGCCGGCCCGGTGACCTCCAAGCGTTTCAACGGTGTCATGTCAAACATTGCCACACGTTCGCGGGCGACCTGCGCTTCCGCGCCGGCGATCGGCGACCAGTGTCGCGAGGCCCACTCGTTGCGCTCCGGGATGCCGGCGGCCTCCGGCAGGCCGGCATTGGCCTCGTACCAGTGCGGCCGTTCCCAGCCGGCCGCCTCCAGAAACACCGCGCCGAGCTCCTTCTGCCTTTCATAGAATGGCGTCGTACGCAGGTCGCGGTGCTTTTCGGCCGGCTGCAGGGGATGCAGGATGTCATAGACCTCGACGAAGTTCTGGCAGCTGCGGTCGTGCACGTACGCTGGTGCCAGTTGCGCCGCCTCGAACCGGTTGAGATCGCAGTTGTGCAGGTCGGTTGCCGGCTGACCATCGACCAGCCACTCGGCCAGCGCTTTCGCGACACCGGCCGAATGCGTGATCCAGACCGCCTCGGCGACCCAGAATCCGGCCAGCTCCGGATGCTCGCCGACCAGCGGATTTCCGTCTGGAGTAAAGGAGAACAGGCCGTTGATGCCGTCCTCGACCTTGCTCGCGGCCAAGCCGGGGATCAGCTGTGTGGCCTCTCGCCAGGAGTCCTCGAAGTCCTCCGGCGTGAACGGCCGCTCCGACGGCATGCCTGGCAGCGCACCGATCTCGGCGGGGTCCAGCGGCATCGGCCGGTGGCCGTACGCGCCGATGCCGAGGCGGTCGAAATGCTCGCGGAAGTACAGGTCCGCGTCCTGGTGACGCAGAATCGGCAGCGTCGCTTCGCGCGTTTCGTCGAGATCCGGCAGCGGCGCGGTTTTCGCGTACTGATGCGCCATCGGCACCAACGGTACGGTCAGATCCACCAACGCACCGACCAGCGGTCCCCACATTCCGGCCGCGGAAACCACGATGTCCGCGCGAAACTCGTCGGTTTCGGTGCGTACGCTCTGCACGCGGCCGGCCTTACGTTCGACGGCGACGACCTTCTGGTGCGCGACAAACCGTGCGCCGCGCGAGATAGCCTGGCGAGCCTGTGCCTGCGCCGCGCGCACCGGCTTGGCCAGTCCGTCGGACGGAATGTGAAAACCGCCGAGCACGCGATTGGCATCCAGCAACGGATGCAGCACGGCACACTCCTCGGGCGAGATCAGCGCGCTTTCCACACCCCACGAAATGGCCCAGCCGTGCCGGCGCCGCAGATCCCGCAGCCGTGCCGGTGTGGTCGCCACCTCCAGACCGCCGACCTGCTGGAAGCACGGCGCGCCGTCCAGTGTCAGCGACGCATACTTTCCGACCGTATAGCTGGCAAACTCGGTCATCGTCTTGCTCGGATTGGTCTGGAAGACCAGGCCGGGCGCGTGCGAGGTCGAGCCGCCGGTGGCAAACAGCGGCCCCTGGTCGAGCACCGTGACCGCGGTCCAGCCACGCGCGGTCAGCTCGTCGGCGAGCGCGCAGCCGACGATGCCGGCGCCGATGATGACAACGCGGGGGTGCACGGCCATGGTCCGGCTCCTCGGTGGTGATCATGTGTTGCGCAGAAAGCGACTTGTCTCGTTATCAGCAACACGGTGCGCGACGCGGGACCACGCTGTCAAGAGGAGCGCGAAAAACTAACCAAGGAATCCGAGTTGTTCGGACAGTTGGCTGGCAACCTCGGCGAGGTCCTCGGCGACCTGCCGAATGCGGCGGCGCGGCAGTCGGTATGCCGGACCGGACGCGCTGAGCGCGGCGACGATCTCGCCACCGACACCGAGAATCGGCGCGGCGACCGCGTGCATGCCGAGCTCCAGCTCCTCGAAACAGGTCGCGTAGCCGTCGGCGCTGACCCGGTCGAGCTCCTGTTTCAGCTGGTCGAGGTCGGTGATCGTACGCGGCGTGTATTCCTCCAGGCGGCGCCGCAACAACCGGCGACGGCGCTCCGGAGACTGGTGCGCCAGCAGGACTTTTCCGCTCGAGGTGGCGTGCAACGGCGTACGCTGGCCGATCCAGTTCTGCGCGGTCACCACGGCCGAGCCGTGCGCCTGGGTGATGTTCATCGCGCAATCCTGGTCGAGGATCGCGATGTTCACCGTCTCGCCGAGCCGGTCGGCCAGATCCTGGCAGCTGGACTGGCCGAGCCGGACCAGGTCGAGCCGGCCGGTGGCGGCTCCGGCGAGCCGTACGATCCCGAAACCGATCGCGTATTTTCCCCGCTCACCAAGCTGTTCGACCAGCCCGCGGCTCTCCAGCACGGACAGCAGCCGGGAGATCGTCGACTTGTGGACGCCGAGCTCGGCGGCGATCTCGGTGATGCCGGCTTCACCGTGTTTTGCCACCATTTCCAGCACGGTGACGGCGCGATCGACCGACTGCACCAAGGCGGCCGGTTGTCGCTCTGACCCCGTGTTGACCATGACGCAACAGTAACCGCAAAAGTCGTGACCCACATTTTGAGGGGTTGACGGCCGTCCGTACGTGCCGGAGAGTGTTGCGGAGCATGATTCATGTTGTCTATGACGCAACTCACTGTGAGGTGTGCCATGATCCGCGCCTGTGCGCTCGCCGACCTGCCACCCGGTGAGTCGGTCCGGATCCCCGGTCCGGGGCCGATCGCCGTCTTCAACGCCGACGGTGACCTCTATGCCATCGACGACACCTGTACGCACCAGGAGGCGTCGCTGTCCGACGGCTGGCTGGAAGGCTGCCTGGTCGAATGCCCGCTGCACGAGGCGTGCTTCGACCTGCGCACCGGCCTGCCGACCGGGCCACCGGCAAAACGGCCGGTCCGGACGTATTCTGTGCTGGTCAGCGATGGCGAGGTGTATGTAAACCTGGAAACAGTAGAGGTGGCGTGAACAGGATCGCGGTGGTCGGCACGTCGTTGGCCGGGTTGCGGGCCGCGCAGGCGTTGCGCGAGGCCGGATTCGACGGCACGGTCACGATGATCGGCGCCGAGCCGCACCGGCCATACGACCGGCCGCCGCTGTCCAAGGAGTTTCTGGTCGGCAAGGCCGAAGCCGACGGCATCGCGCTGGCCACATCCGCCGAGCTGGACGCGTTGGCGGCCCAGTGGTGGCTCGGCACGCCGGCCGCGCGACTGTCCTCCGGAGCGGTGATTCTGTCTGACGACACCGAAATCGCCGCCGACGGCGTGGTGATCGCGACCGGTGCGTACCCGCGCCGGCTGCCGGGTCTGGACGGTCCGATCGCCGGCGTCCACACCCTCCGAACACTGGACGACGCGATCGCGCTGCGGCAAGAACTGCGGCAGGGACCGGAAAACGTGGTCGTCGTCGGCGCCGGCTTCATCGGCTCGGAGGTCGCGGCCAGCAGCCGCTCGCTCGGCCTGAAGGTCACCGTCGTGGAGTCGCTGGCGGATCCGTTGGCTCCGCTGCTTGGCGCGGAAGTGGCCCGACTTTGCGCGTCTCTGCACAGTGACAACGGCGTGGACGTGCATTACGGCATCGGCGTGACCGGAGTGTCCACTGTGGACGACCGGGTCGCCGCGGTCATCCTGGCCGACGGCCGCGAGCTGCCGGCCGACGTCGTCGTTGTCGGCATCGGCGTACGGCCGGCGGTCGAGTGGCTGAGCGATTCGGCTCTGGACACCGAAAACGGTGTGCGTACGGACGCAGGCGGCGTCACCAGCCTGCCAACCGTGGTGGCCGCCGGCGACGTCGCGCGAGCCTGGTCGCCGGCACACGGCGCGTACGTGCGGCACGAGCACTGGACAAACGCCAACGACCAGCCGGCGGTGGCGGCGCGCAACCTGCTCGCCGGGCACACCGTCGAGGAATACCAGCCGAGCGGCTATTTCTGGTCGAAGCAGTATGACGCGTGGATCCAGTACGCGGGACATCCGGCCGCCGGCGACGAGCTGCGGGTGATCGACGGATCGCTCGACGAACGCAGGTTTGTCGCGACATACCACCGAGACGGCGCGATGACCGGCGCGGTCGCCATCAACAGTCCGAAAATCTTCACACGTACGCGCAAACGGCTGCGCGCTAGCGCATCCTGACCTCGACCATCTCCGGCGTGCCGAACTTTCCCTTGCCAGGCGCGAACTTCAGCTGGCCGACCAGCGTCATCGTACGAGCCCAGGCGACGTCGCCGTCGTTGCCGACCAGCATCGCCGACACCTGGCACGAGCCGATGTAGCGCAGGGTCGGAGCACCGAAAAACCGTTTCCGGATCACGGTTTCGCCGCCGGCCACGTCCACACCGACATAGAGCACGTGCGTGATGGCGTTTTCTCCGCCGGCATGCAGCCGCTCCAAGGTCGCGGCCAGCGCCAGCGGCGGCAGGCCGCCGGTCGCCGGAGCGGTCGTGACGGCAGTGGCGAATGTCGTGGCGCGCGTCAGCGCGGCTTCGGCCAGATCGGCGACCTGCTGCGCCAATGTCTGCGCCTGCCGTGCCCGCGCGAGCTGTTCGGTCGCCTCGTCGGCCGCGTCCTGTGCCTGTTTTTCCCTTATCTGGTCGGGAGGTTGCGCTGCGCGCGCGGCGGCCAGGTCAGCCTGCGCCTGGGTCAGCTCGGCGGTCTGCCTGGTCACCTCGGCGGTGGCCGGCACCAGTTTCTGTTGCACGAACGTCAGCCGCGAGGCGGTCAGATCGCGTTGCAGGTGCTGGAATTCCGAAAACGCGGTCAACGCCGCGGTCTCGGCCGGGAAGGTGTGGAAACCGTCCACTTCGGACCGTACGCCTTGGGCACGTAACGCACGGGCGACCGCACTCACCAAAGCCGTCGACTTCATCGTCACGGCTCGGCCGGTGATCGTGTAGTCGCTGCGCAAATAGCCGACCGCGTCGGCGATCGCGCCGACGACCGCCGGCACCGCCTGCGCCGCGCCGACGACCGCGGTGACGGCGGCGGTCGCCTCGGCGATCAGGCCCTCCTGGCCCGGAGCCGCTTCCTTCGCCGGCGCCGACGCCTCGGCGACCTTCTCGCTGGCCGCCTTGAGCTCGGCGGACAACCGGCTCAGCTGCTCGGTGACCGCGTGATATGACCAGTCGGTCGCGGCCAGCGCGCGGTCCTCGACGACCAGGACACGCCACGGCGGCACCGTCGCGACCCCTTCGGCGATCTGGCCGGCGGCATGGTTGAGCAGCGAATACGACACCAACTCGGACACCACGCCAGCGGCCGCGTCCTGCTCCACCTCGGACGCGCCGGCCTTGAGCCCCGCCTGCGCCATGTCGCCTCACTGCCGCGAAAGCCCCATCTTCACCGCGTGCCCCAGCGACCACAAGGGACCAAAAGGACGAACTTTCAGGCGTTCGCGCACGGCGAGGCGCCGGCGGTCGAGCCGAGCGACCAGTCCGGCCGCGGCCGCGGGTCCGGAGTCGGCGACCAGCGGCCGTCGACCTGCGCGTACGTCCACTGTGGACCGTCGCGCAGGAAGGCATCCAGTGCCTCGACCAGCCGGTCGACATCGTCCGACGACGAGCCGACGCCGACGCTCGCGCGGATGGCACCATCGGCCAGGCCGAGCCGCGCCAGCAGAGGATGCGCGCAGAACTTGCCGTCGCGTACGCCGATGCCGTGCTCGGCGGACAGATACGCGGCGACCAGGCCGGGATCGTGACCCGGCAGGCTGAAGGTCACCACGCCGATCGCGCCGGGACTGTCCGGAAAGATTCGGTGGACACGTACGCCGTGGAGCCGCCGAAGGCCGTCGAGCAGCCGCGACCGCAGCTCTGCCTCGTGTGTCTCCTGCGCGCCCTCTGGCAGGTTGGCGAGCAGCTGGCAGGCTCGCGCCAGCGCGGCGGCCCCCAGCACGTTTGGCGTGCCACCCTCGTGCCGCGCCGGGGCGGCGGCCCACGCGGTGTCGGTCAGCGTGACGTTGCGCACCGCGCCGCCACCGGCCAGGTAGGGGCGGCCGGTGTCCAGCCAGTCGCGGCGGCCGACCAGCGCGCCGGCACCGTACGGCGCGTACAGCTTGTGGCCGGAAAACGCCAGGTAGTCGATGCCGGTGGCGGCCAGGTCGACCTGGCGGTGCGGCACCAGCTGCGCACCATCGACGGCCAGCCGCGCGCCGTACCGATGGACGATCGCGGCGATCGTCCCGAGCGGCAGGAGCTCACCAGTGACGTTGGAGGCGCCCGTGACCGTGACCAACGCGGCCGGTGCCGCCCGCAACGCTGCTTCGAGGTCTTTCAGGGTCTGCTCGAGCGTCGAGGCAACCGGCAGGCAGCGATAACGCTGGTCGCGCCACGGCAGCAGGTTGGCGTGGTGTTCGAGGTCGAGTACGAGCACGTCGCCGGCCCCGGCTGGCACGCAGCCCGCCAGCAGGTTGAAGGCGTCGGTGGTGTTGCGCGTGAACACCACGACGTCGTCGTCGCGCGCGCCGCAGGCGTTGGCGACGATCGCACGCGCCGATTCATACACGCCAGTGCTGACCTGCGACGCGTAACCGGCGCCGCGGTGCACGCTCGCGTAGAACGGCAGCAGCTCGGCGACGTGGCTCGCCACGCCGTCCAGCGCCGGTGCGCTCGCGGCGTAGTCGAGGTTGGCGTACGTGCGACACTCCCCCGTCACCAGCGGCGCCGGCAGGTCACCACCGACCACTGGCAACAGAGCGGCGATGCGGTTGGTCAGCACGGCGGTCATCAAGCCTCCTCAGGTCGTCGGACCTGCTTGGGAGGCCCGCGCTTGCCGCCGGCCTGCTGGCCGGTGGCCTGGTCGTCACCCGGAGCACCCCACCGCGGTTGGAGGGTTGCCGGCCAGCAAGCCGGGGCTTGACGCTGGCACTCATGACCTGTCGAAGACGTTAACTGATCACTGGCGCTGATGGCAAACGCGTACGATGAGCACATGCCGCAGGGATCGGACTGGCTCAGCACGGAGGAGGCCGCTGCGCGGATGCACGTGCCGCCGGACGCCGTCGTGCCGACGCTGACGCAGGAATATGGCGCCGATCCGGAGATGCACGTCGTCATGACCACCGCCGGACCGATGGTGAGCCGCTGCTCGGTCGCGTTCGTGGTCGCCGACCGGCAGCTGTCCGAGGCCACCAGGGACGCCGAGCCGACCGGCAGCACGCTGGCGAAGGGGCCATCGCTCGGCTATCCGCACAGCATGCAGGCGAAAAACTCGAACAGGCCGTCCCAGTCCTGACGTTTTCGTTGTTTTCAAAGGAGAAAACATGTCGACAGACGCGCGTGCCGGTCAGCCGGCGCAGGCCCGGGACCTGATCGACGTCGCCGCCGTCGTCACCGCGTACTACACCGAGCATCCCGATCCGTCCGTGCCGGCGCAGCGGGTTTCCTTTGGTACGTCCGGACATCGCGGCTCCTCGCTGAATGTGGCGTTCAACGAGGACCACATCGCGGCGACCAGCCAGGCGATCGTCGACTATCGCGATGGTCAGGGCATCACCGGTCCGCTGTTTCTCGGCCGTGACACGCACGCGCTGTCCGAGCCGGCTTTCTGGACGGCGCTTGAGGTTTTCGCCGCCAACGACGTGACGGTCGCGATCGATGCCGCCGGCCGCTACACGCCGACACCGGCCGTCTCGCACGCGATTCTGCGGCACAACCAAAGCGGCGGCGCGCAGGCCGACGGTGTTGTCGTGACGCCGTCACACAACCCGCCGGCCGATGGCGGGTTCAAATACAACCCGCCGGACGGCGGCCCGGCCGGCAGCGCGATCACCGGCTGGATTGGCAAGCGCGCCAACGACTATCTGGCCAGGGGGTTGGACGGCGTACGCCGCGTCACCGCCGCCTCGGCGCGGTCCGCACGTACGACCCAGAAATACGACTTCCTGTCGTCCTATGTGGACGATCTGCCGTCGGTCGTCGACATCGACGCGATCCGCCGCGCCGGCGTACGCATCGGCGCGGACCCGCTCGGTGGCGCGTCGGTCGATTATTGGGCTGCCATCGCCGAAAGACACCGGTTGGAACTGACCGTCGTCAATCCGCTGGTGGACCCGACCTGGCGGTTCATGACACTGGACTGGGACGGCAAAATCCGGATGGACTGCTCGTCCGCGTACGCCATGGCGTCGCTGATCCAGCGGCGAGCCGATTTCGACCTGGCGACCGGAAACGACGCGGACGCCGACCGGCACGGTATCGTCACCCCGGACGCCGGCCTGCTCAACCCCAACCATTATCTCGCCGTCGCGATCGACTACCTTTTCCGTCACCGCGCGGGATGGCCGGCAGCCGCCGCCGTCGGCAAGACGCTGGTCTCCTCCAGCATCATCGACCGGGTCGCCGACGACCTCGGCCGTAAACTGGTCGAGGTGCCGGTCGGGTTCAAGTGGTTTGTGCCTGGCCTGCTCGACGCGTCCGTCGGTTTCGGCGGCGAGGAAAGCGCCGGCGCTTCTTTCCTGCGGATGGACGGAAGTGTCTGGACCACCGACAAGGATGGCATCATCCTCGACCTGCTCGCCGCCGAAATCCTCGCCACGACCAACGCCGACCCCGGCGAACATTACCGGCAGCTCACCGAAAAATTCGGCGCGCCCTCGTACGCTCGGATCGACGCACCGGCGACACCCGACCAAAAGGCGGCTCTGTCGAAGCTGTCCGCCGACCAGGTCACCGCAACCGAACTGGCCGGCGACGAGATCACCGCGACGCTGACGAATGCGCCCGGAAATGGTGAGGCGATCGGTGGTCTGAAAGTCGTGACGAAGTCCGGGTGGTTTGCGGCTCGCCCCTCGGGGACTGAGGATGTTTACAAGATTTACGCGGAAAGTTTTCGGGGTGAGGAGCATTTGAGGGCACTGCAGGCGGAGGCTCGGGAGCTTGTGTCGTCAGTGATTTCCTGAGGTGTGATGTGGTGCGGTGCCGTTGTTGGGTTGGCGGCGGTGGAGTCCTTTGTTTGTAGCGGTGGGTGGATGGTGAGTTCGCCGTTTGGTGGGTTCGAGGCTGGCGGTTTCCCCGTTTGTTCGGTGGGTGGGTGGCGGGTTCGCTCGTTTGTTGGGTGGGTGGGTGGTTGCGTCTCTTGTTTGTTGCGTGGGGAAGTGGCTGCATCTTCATGCTTGTGCGTGGGGGAAGTGGTTGCTTCTTCATGCTTGTTGCGTTGGGGGGTTGGGTCTTCATGTTTGTTGCGTCGAGGGGGGTGGTTGGGTCTCCATGTTTGTTGCGTGGGTGGGTGGTTGGGTTTTTCGCCTGCGCGGCGGGCGCGCCTACGCGGCGGGCGACCTCAAGGGAGGGGGGCGCGTGGACGCCAATCGGTGTGCATGGAGGTGCGGGTGGCGGTTGCGTGCGGGGCTGGGTTTTCTGGGCTTGCTCGTTCTCCCAGTCGGCATGGACGCCATCACAGCGTCCGGGGTGGTGCTGGTGTGACTGGTGTGGCTGATAATGCGGGCGAGGCAGCTCGGCTGTGTAATACTTGTTTAACAAGACATCAAAACCGACATTTGGTGCAGCCCGGCAGCCACAACAGCATTATCAGCCTCAGTAGTCACACTCGTCACAGCCTCCGGAGATCACGGCGGCGTGAAAGCCTTGTTTCTTGCGTCCAGCGCAAGTAACTCGACATTCACGCCATCCGCGAACCTCTCAAGCCGGACATTTAGCGCTCCACACGCCTTCGCATCCCACATACTGGACCCTGACGCCACCCGCTGAGACGCCACGGCACCGCCGGCGCCCCAGCCACACTTCTGGTCCGGTTTGTCCGTTCTCCCCCGTCGGCGAGCTTTGCTTGCCGACGGGGGAGAACGGACAAACCGGACCCACCCACAGACCAACCGCACACGCCGCACCCAACCCAACCAACAGCGAAACCCCGCGCGCCCCTCCCCTTGAGGTCGCCCTCCGCGCAGGAGCGCCCGCCGCGAAGGCGAAAACCCAACCACCCCCAAAACGCGACAATCATGAAACGCAACCACTTTCCCAAACGCAACGACCAGAAAACCCAACCATCTCAAACGCAACAATCAGAAACCACCCACGCCCAACCAGCACCCACTCACCAACCACACTCACCCAGCTGTACCCCCCGGAGCGATCATGGTCACCCCGGTCGGACTCCCCTCAGACATCCCAACCAGCGCCCGAGGCGCCTCGTCCAGCGAAACCGTACGCGTGATCAGGAGGTCGGGGCGGAGTCGGCCGGTGGCTACGAGGGTGAGCATGGGGTCGTACGCGTGCGCGGCCATGCCGTGGCTGCCGGTGATGGAGAGTTCGTACGCGACGACTCGGGACATGGGCAGGTTTGCGCCGTCGGGCAGGAGACCGACCTGTACGTGGCGGCCGCGGCGGCGGAGGGTGGAGATCGCGGTGGCGCAGACGGCGGCTGAGCCGAGTGCGTCGACGGTCAGGTGCGCGCCGCCGCGGGTCGCCTCGACGACATCGGTGACGATGGTGTCGGAGGCTAGGATGCCAGTCGTGGCACCGAAAGATCGTGCCAGTTCCAAGGCCGCGGGCGATACGTCGACGGCGACGACCTGCAGGCCGCTGGCGGCGGCGATCATGACGGCGGACAGGCCGACGCCGCCGCAGCCGAAGATCGCGGCCCACTCGCCGGCGGCCGCGCGGCCCTGGGCGACGATGGCTCGGTAGGCGGTCGCGAAGCGGCAGCCGAGAGCGGCGCCGGTGGTGGTGTCGACCGTGTCAGGCAGCCGCACGAGATTCGTCGCCGCATTGGCAACCACGACGTAGTCGGCAAACGAGCCGAGCAGGCCGAAACCAGGCTGCACCTGCGCCCGGCACACCTGCTGTTCGCCGACTGCGCACTCCGGGCAATGGCCGCACGCATAGACAAACGGCGCGGTCACCCGGTCGCCTTCGCGCCAACCGGACACCTCACCACCGACCGCCGCGACGACGCCGGCGAACTCGTGTCCAGGAATGTGCGGAAAAGCCACGATGTCGTCGTCGTGCCCCTGCCAGCCGTGCCAGTCGCTGCGGCACAAACCGGTGGCCTCGACGCGTACGACCACGCCGTCCGGTGGCGGCGCCGGATCGGCGACCTCCTCGACGGCTGGCGGCTGCTGGAATCCCCGGTACACGACGGCGCGCATGTGGTTATCGTGCCAAATGTGAAGCTGACCATCCTCGGCGGCGACGGTGCCTGGCCGTCGTACGGCGGAGCCTGCAGCGGTTATCTCGTCGAACACGCGGGATTCCGCCTCTTGATCGACCCCGGATACGGTGTGGCGGCGCGTGTCGGAGCGGCGATCGATGCCGTCTACGTCACGCACGGACATCCGGACCACTGCGCCGACCTCAACCCGCTGCTGCGCAGAATCGACGCGACAGAAGAAAAACCGATCGACGTCTACGCGCCGGCACACGCGCTCGACCAGGTGCTGGCGCTCGACCGTCCCGGCTGGCTGGAGAGCACGTACGACCTGCACGAGTTCACGCCGGGCGAGGCGTACGCGATCGGACCGTTCCGGGCGACGACCGTCGACCTGCCGCATTTCCTTGCCAACGCTGGCATCCGGCTGTCCGCCGGCGGAGAAACCATTGCCTACACCGGCGACACCGGTCCGAGCGACCGGCTGCGTGAGCTGGCCGACGGCGTCGACATCCTGCTGCACGAGGCCTCGTACGCACGGACCACCGACTCGGAATTCCTTTCCACAGCCCGCGTCGCTGGCCAGACAGCGGCAGCGGCACAGGCGAAAAACCTGATCCTGACGCATCTTTTCCCGACCACCGACCGAGAAGAGGCCATGCGAGCCGCGACATCCGCCTACGACGGACCGGTCACGATCGCGCGACCGTCATGACCGACTCGGACTACGAGAAGATCGACGGCAAGCTGTCGCCGTGGGGACTGCTGCCGTGGGGTGTCATGATCGCCGGCTCGGCGAGCGACGTGTGGCACGGTCGCGTGCCGTGGCCGGCCGGCTTCCTGGTGGCCGCCTTCGTCCTCACGTACGCCGGCAGCCTCTGGTTTGGCCTGCGCGACCGGCCACATCGCTGGCGCGGCCGGATCTCGCTGGCCGCGATGGTCCTGCTTACCCTGCCGATGATCGTGGTTTTCGGTACGAACAACGGATATACGGTGCTCGCGATGCTGTCGATCGCACTCGGCTCGGCGTTGCCGTGGCGGCAGTCGTACGCGTGCATCTTCGCGCTGGCCATCGTCGCGGTCACGGTCTCCTTCATCCGTACGCCCGGCGACAGCCTGGCGCTCGGCTACACGACGCTGATCTCCGGCGCCATCGTCACGACCATCCGCCGTTTCCTGACCGCGATCGCCGAGCTGCGCGCAGCGCGCGAGGAGCTGGCGCAGGTGGCGGTGGAGAAGGAGCGGCTGCGGTTCGCGCGTGACCTGCACGACCTGCTCGGCCAGACGCTGTCACTGATCGTCATCAAGGCGGAGCTGGCCGGCCGGCTCGGTCGCGACGATCCGCGCGGCGAGCAGCAGGTCGCCGACATCGAACAGATCGGCCGCGACGCGTTGCGCGAGGTGCGCGAGGCGGTCAGCGGCTATCGCGAGAGCGGCCTCGCCGAGGAGCTGGCGCGCTGCGGCCGCGCGCTGCGCGACGCCGGCATCGAGCCTGTCGTCGTGCAGGAAGGCGACAACCTGCCGCCTGCTGCCGCAGCGCTGTTCACCTGGGCCGTACGCGAGTCGGTGACCAACGTCATCCGCCACTCCGGTGCCACGACCTGCGAGATCACCGTACGCGCCGACGAGCGTGCCGCCACGCTGACCGTCGCCGACGACGGCCGCGGCTCGAGCGGCACCGCCGGCAACGGCCTCAAGGGGCTCGCCGAGCGCGTCGACCTCGCCAACGGGACCCTACGTACCTGCCGCAACGCCTCGCTACCGGCACCAGACGCCAGTAACGAGGCGTTGCGGGGTTTCGTCGTGGAAGTGGAGGTGCCGATCGGTGAGGAGGTCGGCAAGGGGTGGCTGAGCGGGAAGATCGCGGCGCTGCGGCGGGTTGCAACCTGACGTGCAGATTCCGTTCTCCGTGCTCGACCTGGCGCCGGTCGGCGCCGGCCGTACGTCCGCGCAGGCCGTCCGCGACACGATCGCGCTGTCCCGCGAGGCCGAGCGGCTCGGCTATCACCGCTACTGGCTGGCCGAGCACCACTCGATGCCCGGCATTGCCAGCTCCGCGCCGGCCGTCCTCATCGCCGCCGTCGCGGCCGCCACCAACGAGATCCGCGTCGGATCCGGCGGCGTCATGCTGCCCAACCATCCGCCGCTGGTGGTGGCCGAGCAGTTCGGCACGCTCGAAGCCCTGCATCCCGGCCGCATCGACCTCGGCCTTGGCCGCGCACCTGGTACGGACGCCAACACCGCCCGCGCTCTGCGCCGCTCCGCCGATCCCCTGTCGGCCGACGACTTTCCGCAACAGCTCGGCGAACTGCTGGCCTTCTTCGGCGGCGACTTCCCCGACGACCATCCGTACGCGCGGATCCTGGCGACGCCGAGCCGCGGCAACCAGCCGGCGATCTGGCTGCTCGGCTCCAGCGGCTACAGCGCGCAGGTGGCCGGCATCCTCGGCCTGCCGTTTGCCTTCGCGCACCATTTCAGCGCGCAGAACACGCTGCCGGCGCTCGCCCTCTATCGCCAGCACTTCCGAGCCTCCGAGGTGCTGACCGAGCCGTACGCGCTGGTCGCCGCCTCGGTGATGGCGGCCGACACCGACGAGCACGCGCGCTGGCTCGCGGCGCCGCTCGCGCTGGCGATCATGTCGCTGCGGCGCGGCAAGCCGATCACCTATCCGACGCCGGAGGAAGCCGCGGCCTATCCATACACGGCGGAGGACCGCGCGTTCATCGACCACCTGACCGGCAACTACATCGTCGGCGGGCCGGAGACCGTGCGCGCAGGCGTCGACGAGCTTTTGGCCGCCACCAACGCAAACGAGCTGATGGTGACGACCAACCTGCCGACCCTGGCCGACCGCGTGCGGTCGCTGGAGATCGTCGCGGCCGTACGCGACAAGGCGGCCGTGGCGTAGGGTCGGCGTCGTGCGATATGGCATCTGCATCCCCCAGTTCGTGCCGGACGGTTTCGACCCGGCGGCGTTCCGCGATTACCTGAGGCGAGCCGAAGAGCTCGGCTTCGAGAGTGCGTGGACACAGGAGCAGCACCTCGGCGACAAGCCGATCCTCGGCGCGGTCGAGGTGATGACGTACGCGGCGGCCTGCACCGAGCGGATCCGGATCGGCTGCTCGGTCTTCGTGACGCCGCTGCACCAGCCGGTCGAGCTGGCCAAGAGCCTCAGCACGCTCGACCAGCTCAGCCAGGGCCGGTTGGAGGTCGGTGTCGGCACCGGTGGCAATCGGCGCCCGTTCGGCGCTTTCGGCATCACCGCCGACGGTCTGGTGGCCAGGTTCAACGAGCATCTGCGGATCATGCGCGCGCTCTGGCGCGAGCAGCGGGTGACCATCGACGGCCGCTTCTGGCAGCTGGAAAACGCCATGATGGAGCCAAAGCCGGTGCAGGCCGGCGGTCCGCCGGTGTGGTTTGGCGGCAGCGCGCCGGCCGCGCTGAAGCGGGCGGTCCAGCACGGCGACGGGTTTTTCGGCGCCGGCTCCACGACGACCGCGAAGTTCGCCGAGCAGGTGAAGATCGTACGCGAGGAGGCCGCGGCCGCCGGACGCGACGATTTCCCGATCGCCAAACGGGTTTACATCGCCGTCGACGATGACACCGCGGTCGCCAAGGAGCGGATGCGGATCGCGTTGGACGAGATCTATCACGGTTTCGGCCTGCCCGACCTCACGCCGGTGTCGGTCTTCGGCACGCCGGAGGAATGCGTCGCCGGGCTGCGGGCGGTCGCCGAGGCCGGCGCCGAGCGGATCCTGGTCAACCCGCTTTTCGACCAGCGCGAGCAAATGGAGCGGTTGAGCGCCGACGTGCTGCCGCACGTTTCGTAAGCCGGATCACAGCCGGAACAAATTTGGGTCGTCCTTTGCTCTATCAGACGGAGCATCCATGACGACGGAGGTGGTGCAGATGTTCCGCCTTCCCACTCACCGCGGCGACAGGCGCACGGTCACTCGGGAGACCGCGCCGCGTGCCGACCGCCAGCTGGAGCGAGTACGCGATCGCAGCATGATCGCGCGAGGCATCCAGCTATAGATTTGTGCGGCCGGTCGGCCACACAAACGGCATAGAGGAGGCCGTCCCAGCCGGGACGGCCTCAGTCATGTCTGCCTCTTTGGACAACCGACCTGTCCCCGCTGGTCGGCGCGCTGTGACGGCCATCGTTGTCATACTTCTGGCCATGTCGTACGAACGGATTCTCGGCAGCGAGACGATCACCGGCAGTCTCCGCACGAGGCCGTCGATCCCGCTCGACGTCGACACCAGCTGGCATCCCGGCCTGCGCCCCGGCCGGGGCGCGTGCCACCCTCGGCAAAGGATGGATCTGCAGCGGGTGGCCGCAAACATCGCCGCCATCCTGATCTTCGCCGGTCAGCCGGCGGATTCGGTCCAGAGCGTAAGGAGTGCGGCGACGACGCGCTGATATTCGGTCCAGCGCCGCGCCATCCGGTCGCGACCGCTCTCGGTCGGCTGCGCGTCGCGCACGACCCGTACGGCCGCGTCGGCGGCCTCGGACAACGAGCCATACCGGCCGGCGCCGACGCCGGCGAGCAGCGCGGCGCCGAGCGCTCCTGGCTCGTCGGTGTCGGTGACCTGCAGGGCGAGCCCGGTCGCGTCGGCCAGCAGCTGTGTCCACAGTGGACTTTTCGCGCCACCGCCGCAAAGTCGCGCCGGCGAGGCCAGCGCAAAGGCCGACCGCAGCGCGTCCAGATGCCATCTGTGGTTGAAGACGACACCTTCCATGAGCGCCAGCAGAAGGTGGCCGCGCGTGTGCCAGCCGCGCATTCCGTAGAAGCCACCGGCGGCCTGCGCGCCGAGGTCCAGCGGCGATCCGTAGAGGAATGGCAGGAAAACCAACGGATCCGTGTCGTCCTGCGTGACCGCCGCGGCCGCTTCCTCCGCCACGAAGGCGTAGGGCTTGCCGGCGGCTTCGTCGCGTGCCGCGTCGGTGCCGCACAGCGTACGCACAAACCAGTCGAGGTTGGACGAGGAGGCTGGCGAGGTCGACATGTTGAGCCACTGGCCGGGCCGCAGGAACGCGCGCGCCTGCCAGCGGTGGTCGAGCCGCACCTGGTCGGAGACCACCTGGTTGATGCTGAAAGTGCCCATCACCAACGAAACGTCGCCGACGCCGGCGGCCCCCATGCCAAGCGCCGCGGCGTCGACGTCGTGCGCGCCGGTGACGACCGGCGTGCCGGCCCGGAGTCCAGTCGCCTCGGCCGCCTCGGCGGTGATCTCGCCGGCTTTCTCAGCGCTGCCAAGCAACGGCGGCAGTCGGTCGACGATCCCTGGTACGTCGTACAGCTCAAACGCCATGGGGCTGTACGTTTGCGTGCGTACGTCGGTGAAAGACGCACTGGCCTCGGTGGCATCGGTCGCCACCTCGCCGGTCAGCCGGAGCCGCAGCCAGTCCTTGCAGAACAGCACCCAGCGCGTACGCGTCCAGTTGGTCGGCTCGTTTTCGGCCAGCCAGCGATAGATCGCCGCCGGTGAGCCGGCGAACGGCGACTGGCCGGTCAGCGGCAGTGCCTGCTCGGCGACACCTTCGCCACGCCAGCGGTCCACAATGGAGTAGGCGCGCGAGTCGACCGCAGTGATGCCGGCACGTACGGGTTTGCCCGCGGCATCGACCAAATACGCGCCGTCGTTGTGACCGGCCAGGCCGACGGCGACCACGTCGTCACCGGACGCGCCGGCCGACGCCAACGCCGCGCGGATCGCCGACGTGGTCGCGTCCCAGACCGCGTCCATGTCACGCTCGACCCACCGCGGCCTCGGCGTCAGCGTCGGCACGCGGGCCGAACCAATGCCGCGCTGGTGACCGGAGAGGTCGAAAAGCGCGGCCTTGGTGACCGTCTGGCCGGCGTCGATGCCGAGCAGCAGCTCGCTCACACCCAACCCAACTCGGCGGCGTTCGCCGCGGTCGCACACCTGCCGGTGGCCAGAAACTCCTCGACCGCGTCGGCGACCAGCCGCACCGACGTACGGTTGGTGTCGACCGTGTCGCCGCCGAAATGCGTGGTGAACGTGACGTTGTCCAGCGACCGCCACGGACTGTCGGCCGGCAGCGGCTCGCTGTCGAATACATCGAGGCCGGCGCCGGAAATCCGGCCGTTTTCCAGCGCGTCGTACAACGCGTCGGTGTCGACCACCCGACTCCGCGAGACGTTGATGAAATAGGCCTCCGGCTTCATCAGCTCCAGCTGCTTCGCGCCGATCATCCGGTTGGTTTCGGCGCTGTGCCGCAGTTGTACGACCACGAAGTCCGACTCGGAGAAGATCTGCTCGGCGTTGCCGGCGCGTTCCACACCGGCGTCGACCAGCACATCGTCGGCGACGTATGGATCGTACGCGAGCAGCCGCGGCCGGAATCCGCTCAGTTTCTCGGCAAACCGCCGGCCGACGTGGCCAAAGCCGAGCATGCCGACCGTACGACCGCCGATTTCGATGCGCGCGCCAGGAAACTCCTTGCGCCACTGGCCGCTTTTCACCGACGCGTCGGCGCGCGCGATGTTGCGCGCCTCGGCCAGCATCAGGCCGATCTGCAGCTCCGCGACCGCGGACGCGTTGCGGCCGAAGACCGGCACGACACCGATGCCGCGCTCGGTCGCCGCGTCGATGTCGACGTTTTCCAAGCCCGTACGCGCGACCGCGACCAGCTTCAGCCGTGGACCGGCGGCGAACACGTCCGCCGACACCGGCGCGAAATGTACGCACAACACCTCGGCGTCGCCGATCGCGGACAGCAGCTCAGGCGGCGCCGGCACGGCTCCGGCGCCGCCTCTCTCCATCAGCTGTTGGGCCTCGTGCTGCTCGGCTTTGCTGCCAGGCAACGTGAACGCGCGCGCGTCCAGCACTTCGCGGAACTGCTCGGCCGGAATGAACTGGTCGCCGACGGCGAGGATCGAGCTCACGCCTTCTTCCCCGGCAACACCTGGGTTTTCAGGCCCTTGCCGGCACGGAAGGCCTCCAGCGCGGCCGGATATTCCTCCAGCGGCAGCCGGTGCGTGATGATGCTGTCCGCGTCGAGCAGGCCGGCGGCGAACAGCTCGGCGGCACGCGGATAGCTGTGCAGCACCGCCATCGAGCCGACGATGGTGATTTCCTCGTTGTAGATCCGGAAAGGTGAGAACCTGGCGACCGCTTTCTCGGCCGACACGCCAAACTGCATGAACGTGCCGCCTTTGCGTACGCGGTTGAAGCCGTCCTCGATGGCGGCGACCACGCCGGTGCAGTCGATGACGATTTCCCAACCTTGCGGCCGGTCCAGGTCGTCGGCGCTGGTCGCGACCGCGGTCGCGCCGAGCTTGGTGGCGGTCGCGAGCCGATCGGCGTTGGTGTCCACCACCGAGACCGAGACCGCACCGGCGCGGGTGGCCATCTGCAGGTTCATCAACCCCATCGTGCCGGCGCCATAGATCAGCAGGTGCTGACCGACGCGCGCGGACAGGATGTCGAAGCCGCGTACGACGCAGGACAGTGGCTCGATCAGTGCCGCGTCCTCCATGCGTACGCCTTCGGGCAGCACGGCCAGGTTTTTGACCGGCGCCTTCGCAAACTCGGCCGCGCCGCCGGAGACCGACACACCGATCGCCGCCCAGCGCTCGCACAGGTTGCCGCGGCCGATCTTGCAGTAGTGACACTCTCCGCAGAACAGCGACGGGTCGACGGCGACCCGGTCGCCGACGCGCACCTCGGTCACCTCCGAACCGACCTCGACCACCTCGCCGGCGAACTCGTGACCGGGGATGATCGGCAACGACGGCGCGAACTCGCCTTCGGCGATGTGCAGGTCGGTGCCGCAGATGCCGCACGCGGCGACGCCGACGACGACCTCGCGCGGCCCCGGCGTCGGATCCGGCACCGTCTCGACCGAGACCTTGCCTGGCTCGTGGATGACCGCGGCTCTCATCAGCTCACTCCTCGCCTGGACGTACGTCTGTCACTCCACCCAATCAAATCAACCGCCGGCCGGCGCGCCCGGAGTGACGCTGACCGCTTCCGGCGAAACCGGCTGGTCAGGGATCTCCGCGGTGCCGGAGACCAGGCACGCGGACGTCCCCCACGCGACCGCTCGCGCCAGCCGCGCCGGCTCCGGTCCCTCCTCGGCGAGGAAGCCGGCCAGCAGCGCATCGCCGGCGCCGACCGTGTTGACGACCTCGATCGGCGGCGGTGTGGCCTGCCACCAGGCGTCGCCGGCGACCAGTACGGCACCGTACGGACCCATGCTGACCAGCGACAACGCGCGTGGCGCCAGGTCGTGAGCGACCTTCACGGCATCGGCCGGGGTGCGTACGGCGGCGCCGCTGACCGCCGCCAGCTCGTCGGTGTTCGGCGCGATGAGGTCGGCGCCCGCGTCGATCGCGGACGTGAGCGCGCTGCCGGACGTGTCGACCGCGACCTTGGCACCGGCAGCGTGTCCGGCGGCGACCGCCGCCGCGACCAGCGTCTCGGCGTTGGCCGGCAGCGAGCCGGAGATGACCAGCCAACGCGCGCGTACGTCCTGACACGCCGTCGCCGCCGCCACGACCAGGGCGGCCTGCTCGTCCGGCGAGAGCTCGGCGCCGGGCTCGTTGAGCTTGGTGGTCTCGCCGCCCGGCAGCACGACCGAGAGGTTCACGCGTACCGGCCGCTTCGTGGCGATCGCCCTGGTCTGGATGCCGTCGAGCAGCGCGAGGAGCTGGTCGCCTTCGGCACCACCGGCCGGCACCACGGCGAGCGACCGATAGCCGCGCGCGACGAGTACGCGCGTGACGTTGACGCCTTTGCCGCTCGCCTCCACGTGCGCCGCGCTGGTGCGGTTGACCGCGCCGCGTACCAGCCGGTCGAGCGTCACCGTACGGTCGATGCTCGGCGTCGGCGTCAACGTGACGATCACGCGCTCTCCGTCCTTGTGCCGTCGTTGCCTCGACTCTACGGTCACCGCTGTCCGGTTTGGGGCTTCGGCCGCAGGGACTCTCTACTTGCGCCGGGTGCCAATGCCAGGAACTTAATGTCCGTGGTGGCAACGGAGCATGCCGTGCGTCTGATGCACGGGATGCTCCGTTCACCGCATGCTGTGGCTGTCCCGAGTGTGGTGACGGCTCGTCGGGTGTGGAGAAATCCTGGTACGACCGGCCCTCAGATGCGGGATTTTTCCGCACACGATGCGCGAGGACAGCCGGCCGCGGTCACGGACAGTCCCGCCCGGCGAGCTCCGAACTCACGAACTCGACGTTGTGGACCTCGACACGCCGAAAGAGCAGTCGACAACGTCGAGTTCGCGAACCCGAGGCGTGTCGTCACCGGCAATCCGGTCACTACGAGTCACACCACACGAGGAGAGGCGATCCAAACGACCTCAAAGTTCCTGGCATTGGCGCCGGATGCACGTAGGGAGTCCCTGCGGCCATCGCCTTATGAGGTCGCGCAGATAGGGGAGCGGGTGTGAGTCGAGATTCAGGCGTCGTCTGCCGGTGCCGCGGGGCCGGCCGTCGTAGCAGCGCTACTTCGTCGGTGCCGGCAGGCGGCGCCTGGGCTCGGCTATCGCCCGCTCCCCTATGTGCGCGGCCTCTAAGCTCGGCCTTGTGGAGTGGAAGGTCGCGGCGAGCGACGAGGCCGTCGGTCTGCAGCGTGCCTGGGACCTGGTCGCGGCTCGGCCTGGAGCCGCTCGGCTTTGTGTGCTGCGCGGCGACCGTGTGCTGCTCGATCGCTGGAAAGGCTGCCACCGCGACGACCTGTTCATCACGTTTTCGGTGAGCAAGCCGTTCGTGGCGCTGTGCGTCCATCTGCTCGCCGACCGCGGCCTGCTCGATCTCGACGATCCGGTGGCCGCCCATTGGCCCGCGTACGCGCGAAACGGTAAGGAGTCGATCACCATCCGGCACGTGCTGACGCATCGCGCCGGCGTGCCGATGTCCTCCGGCAGCTTTGCCGGTGACGTGCTGGCGATGGCCGACTGGGACCGCAGCGTACGGCTCGCGGAGCGCGCCCGGCCGCGCTGGCCGGTCGGCCAGGTGCCGGCCTATCACGTGCTCTCGTACGGCTTCATCCTCGGTGAGCTGGTCAGACGGGTCTCCGGCCGGCCGGTCGAGGAGTTCCTGGCCGGCGAGCTGGTCGATCCGCTCGGCCTGCCGGACCTGCGGCTCGGCCTGCCGGCTGCCTGGTGGAGCCGGCGCGTACCACTGCGTGCCGGCCACCCCAGCGAGGTCGGCCGCCGCGTGCTGTTCAACCGGCGCGGCACGCGCCGCGCGGTCATCCCGGCCGCCGGCATCTCGACCACGGCTCGCGATCTCGCGTTGTTCTATCGGATGCTGCTCAACGGCGGCGAGGGCGACGGCAGGCGCGTGCTGCCGGCAGCCGCCATCGATGCGGCGCGGCGCGAGTCCTGCGACGGCGAGCTCGACCGTACGATCCAGCGGAAAGTGCGCTGGGGACACGGATTCCAGCTCGGCGGCGGATCGCGCGCGATGGGCCAGACCGCCAGCCGCGAGGCCTTCGGGCACAACGGCAGCAGCATCTGCAACGCCTGGTGCGACCCGAGCCGCGACCTGGTTTTCGCGTACACGACCAATCTCGCCCTGCCGCGCCGCGAGGCCGTGGCGCACCAACAGGCGGTCAGCGACGCGGTCATCGCCTCCTGTGTGTGACTTCCGGGCCGGACGCGCGTTTGAAGGCGGAGACGTTCGCCAACCGGAGGAGAAGACCGCCATGCCTGTCCCCGATCGCCGACCACTGCTGGCCGGAGCCGCCGCCGTGCTGCTCGCCGCCGGTCTCGCCGTGCCGCTGGCCGCCAACGCCGGCGAGAACCTGGCGACCAACCCGGTGCTGGCGACCGACGCCACCGGCTGGGGTGTGCTGAGCGGCGGCACCGGCCAGCGGGTCGCCGTCACCGGCCATCCGACCGCGACGTACGGCTACCAGGTGCGGCTCAGCTCCGCCGACGCCGGCATCTACCTGCCGCAGCTGCCGGTCACCGGCGGCAAGTCGTACACGATCGCGGTGGACACCAAGCTCACCGGCAAGGCACGCGTCGAGATGGACTGGTACGGCAGCGGCGGCCGCTATCTCGGCTCCAGCCACGGCACCGCGGTGACCGGCTCGGCGAGCGACTGGAAGACCGTACAGGCGACGCTGGTGGCGCCGGCCGGAGCGACCAACTCGCATCCGCTGGAGACGGTGACCGGGGCGTCCGGCAACTGGCAGTCGACCGCGGCCAGCTACCAGGGCGAGGTGGTCACCCCGCCGACGACTCCGCCGGCCGGTGACGGTGACACCGCGGCCGGCAACTTCCACTGGGGACAGCCGCTGCCGGCCTCCGACGAGTTCAACTACACCGGCCTGCCCGACAGCCAGAAATGGGGAATCTACGGGCACGGCGGCGACGACAACTGCTGGCCGGGCCACGCCGGCAACGGCCGCCGGTGCGTCGACGCCAACTACGTCAACGGAAGTTTCCTGCGGCAGACCGGAAAAGCCAACGGCGACAGCGCCGGGCTGGCGTCCAACCTCGGCCAGAAGCTCGGCCGCTGGGAAGTACGCGCCCGGGTGCAGGCGGCGTCCGGAGCGAGCGGCCACGCGTATCACCCGGTGCTGATCACCTGGCCGGACTCCGACGAATGGCCGCAGGGCGGCGAGTACGACTATTTCGAGGTCAACGTCGGCGACCAGCGGGCGACCGCTTTTCTTCACCATCCAACGGATTCCGGGGTCGTACAGGACGAATACCACTCCGGTGACCTGGACCTGTCGCAGTGGCACAATTATGGATTTGAATGGGCTCAGAGCGGCTTGACCGGATACATCGACGGGAAAGTGTGGTTCCACGACACGGATCCGGACGTACAGGCGCCGGGACCGATGCACCAGACCATCCAGCTCGACAATTTCTTCGGCGCCGGTGGCATGCAGGAGGCCTACTTCGACGTCGACTGGGCCCGCGTGTACGCACTCACCTAGTGGCGCCGAAGTGTTCGATGGCGGTTCGTACGCGCGCAAGGCGCTGCGGAGTGCTGCCCAGCTGCGTGTCGTCCCAGAAATCAAAGGCGAAAAGCCCTGCGCCGGCCAGCCGGCGCAGGGCCGCCTCCTGGCCGAAAAGCTGCGCCGTCTCGCGGTCGAAGGCGTCGATGCCGTAGAGGTCGCCGTGCCGGTAAGGCCGATACTGCGACACCATCGCCGGGCCGAACCGGTGCAGCGCCGCCAGCATCTGCGACATCGCCTCGACGTTGTCTTCCTTTTCGAACACACCAAAACTCTGGAAATCCGAGCGCGCCAGCACGTCGTCGAAGAAATGCAGCATGGTGCGGCCGTCGCCGGGACCGGTGTCGGCGAAGGAGTTCAACCAGCCGTCCAGGTCCAGTGCGACCAGCGAGTTTGCCGCGTACGCGTGGAAAATCGCGACGACCTGCAGATATCTGGCCTTCAGCGCGGTGTAGTAGGCGCGGTTTTCGGCCGCGTCGTTGAGGCCCTGGCCGCAACCCATCTGGTCGGCGCCGACGAACGCGCTGACGAAAAGCGGTGGCCCGCCGGCCTTTCCAGCGAACGCCAGCGCCAGCTCGCGCATGTCGGAAAGAAAACGCTCGGACAGCGGGTACGCCGCACCGCACACGCCTGTGCCATGCACCGTGAAGGCGCGTTTGTCGTCCGCGTCGTCGAACTTTCCGATCATCAGGTGGATCGCCTTGCCGGCCGCGTACGCGCGAGCGACCGAGCCCTTCCGCCAACCCGGCAGCTGCTGCAGGGTCGCCACGTCGTCATATCGTTGCGTGACCATCCCGAGAAACGGATAGAGCGGACTGCTCAACACGCTGTCGATGTGTTCGCCGAGGCCAAAAACGACCCGGCCAGGCGGCGGCAGCGGCACCGGCCGCTTCTTGATCGGCACGGCGAGGGCCGTCGCCAGATCTGCTGGCGGAGCATCGACCGTCCACCACACGACACCACCAGCGACGAGCGCGACCACGGCCGCCAGGACCAGCCACCAACGATGCCGTCGCGCGGCCGGTCGTACGAACGGCACCTGCACCCGACCGGCCGCGCGGTCCGCCTCCAGCAGCTCGTCATAGACCGCGCGCGGACCCGGCCCCGGCTCGGTGCCGAGCTCGTCGGCCAGCACTTTGCGCAGGTCATGGTATGCGCGCATCGCGTCGGCCGGCCGGCCGGTGCGCATCAGCGCGCGCATCAGCCGGACCCAGGTCGCCTCACGCAGCGGGTTGGCGGTGGCCAGAGGACGCAGCAGCCCGATCGCGTCCTCGGCTCGACCGGCGGCCAGCATGCCGTCGGCCAGGCAGTCCTCGGCCGCGTGCCGCAGCTCGGCCAGCCGTACGCGCTCCACCTCGACCGAAACACCGGACAGCGACTCGTACGGCTCGCCGCGCCACAACGCGAGCGCCGCCTCCGCACACTCCATGGCGACCGAGTTTTCGTTGCTGGACAAGGCGTCGCGCGCGTCGCGTACCAGGTCCTCGAAGGCCGTCACGTCCAGCTCGCGCCGCTCGACCACCAGCCGATAGCTGCCGCGCCGGCTGTCGATCCGCGGCTGGTCCCCCGCCGCCGGCAGCAGCTGGCGCAGCATGTGGACATATGTCTTCAGGTTGCCGCGCGCCGACGCCGGCGCGCCTTCCGGCCACAGTGCCTCGGTCAGCTCGGCGGTCGAGACCCAGCGGTTGGGCGCGAGCGCGAGCGCGGCCAGCAGCCGCTGCGGCTTCTCCGCCGTCACCTCGCCGGCGCGGTCGCCGCCGACCCGCAGCGGTCCGAGCGCGTGGACCAACAGCCCCGCGTCCACATCGATGTTCGCTGTCATGCCGTCCCTGATCGTACGCACAAGTGCCGAGAAATCCGGACGGTTCGATGGTTCGCCGGCCGGTTCTTCGGCGGTTCATCCGCAGGTCCTGCCGCGGTGAACCGGCCGCGTACCGGCGCCGAACACGGTGTGTGGATGACCGACTTCGACGCGATCTATCGCGGCTATCGCCGGCAGATCTATCGCTTCTGCCTGGCGCGCGTGACGGATCCGCACGCCGCCGAGGAGCTGACCGCGGAGATCTTCGCGTCCGCGTACGCCGCGTACGAGCGGCTGGTCGTCGACGACGCCACCGCGATCGCGCCGTGGTTGGTGCGCATCGCGCGCAACGCGGTGATCGACCACCATCGCCGGCGCGGCCGGCGACAGGCCATCGCCGACCGTTTCCCGCTGGCCGACGACCGGCTCGAGTCGGTGGAGCGTCACGTGCTGGCGCGCGAGGACATCCGTATGCTCGGCCGCTGCCTCGCCGCGCTGTCCGACCGCGACCGGCGGCTGATCGCGCTGCGGCTCAGTGGCGCGAGCGGCGCGGATGTCGGCGAGCTGCTCGGCCTGTCCGCACACGCGGCGACGGTCGCGTCCGGACGTGCGCTCAGCCGGCTGCGCGTGGAGTTCGGCCGGCGCGCGTGATCACAGGGTGCCCTCTCAGTCGTCGGCGCGGAAGCTCTGTGCCGGGCTCCACGAGGCCAATGCGCAGGACAGTGATCGTCGCGGCCGTCGCCGCGCTCGCCATCGGTGGCGGCACCGCGGCCGCTTTCGCCTCGCACGGCACCGACGACCGCCGGCCGGCCACCACGTCGGCTGTCAGCTCGGACCGTGCCGTGCAGCTGGCGCAGCAGCGCGTACCGAACTCACGTCTCGTCGAGGTCGAGCTGGAGCACGCCAATGTCTGGGAAGTCGACCTGGTGCGCGGAAACGTCGGCTATGAGGTCGATGTCGACGCGACCACGGCGTCATCCGTAAGGTGGAAATCGACAACCACCGGCATGGCGACGACGATTAGCCTCGGCTGTGAACCCAGAATGCAGCGGGGCCGGCGACGACCGGCCCCTGCCGCTCCTCTTGGGCGGCGTGGCTGGGGTAGCCGCTTTGCCGCCCAGAGTGAAGTACTACCCCAACGTTTCTGACACGGTAGTAGTAGTGACGGCGATTGCAGTCCAACGCGCGCGATGCGATTTTGCGTTGCGCGGCAAGAGAAACTGACCACCGCGGTTGACTGGCTTTGTCAGTCGGTTTGGTATTATGGATGACATGACCACTCCTTCATTTCAGCCGGCGGACGATCCGTCGTTGCTGTCAGGTAAGGAGGAGTTCGCGGCCGCGTTGCGGTGTGCGGAGCAGGCGGTGCGTACGGCCAAAGCCACGCTTCTGGCGGTGGTGAAGGCCGCCGATGACCAGACGATCGCGACGAAGTTCGGACACGGCGACACCGCGGCGTTCTTGGAGGATTTCCTGAAGTTCTCCCCTACCGAGGCGAGTCGGTGCGTGCAGCGCGCTCGGGCGTTCTGCGGCAGCCGTGCGCTGGCCGCCGGTGAGAAGTTGGCGCCGCAGTTGGAATACGCCGGTGATGCCATGCGGCGTGGCGAGCTGGCCGACTCGCAGTTGGACGCGATCCGGACGATTATCAGCAAGTTGCCGCGTCGGATCGGGATCGAGGACCGGCGGTTCGCCGAGAAAACGTTGGTCGACGCGGCGTCCCAGTTGCGTGCGCGTGAGTTGCACCAGCTCGGCAACCGCGTCCACGGCCACCTCGACCCGGATGGAACCATGCCGTCCGAGGAAGAGAACGCCACGCCGCGCCGCGAGCTGTATTTGCGCACCGGCACCGACGGCCGATTGGCGTTCCGCGGCAGTTTTGATGCCGAGACGGGCAGCCTGATGCAGGAAATCCTCTCGCCGCTGGCCAAGCCACGCACGGACAACAAGGGCAAAACCAAAGACCGCCGCTCGGCTGCTGAGCGCAATGGTGATGCGTTGGCCGATGCGCTGAATCTGATCGCCGACAGTGAGAAGCTGCCGATCCAGGGCCGCGAGCGTCCGCACCTGACGATCACGCTGTCCTGGGAGATGCTCAGGGACAAGCTCGGGCAGGTCCGCGCGTACGAAAACACCGTCCTCAGCCCCGAAGCCGCCAGAAGGCTCGCGTGCGACTGCGACATCACGCCCCTGGTGCTCGGCACCCAAAGCGAAGCATTGGACGTCGGCCGCACCGAACGGCTGGTCACCGATGAACTGCGCAAAGCGTTGATCGCCCGCGACCGCGGCTGCGCGATGATCGGCTGCACCCGACCCGTACGCTGGACGAAAGCCCACCACGTGACCCATTGGGCCGACGGAGGTGAAACCTCCATCGACAATTGCGTGCTGCTGTGCGAGGCCGACCACCGGCAGATCCACCACGGCGACTGGCAAGTCCAGATCGTCGACGGCGTACCAGAATTCATTCCACCGCAGTACGTGGACTTCGAGCAAAAGCCGCTACGAAATACCTACCACCTGTTCAACCAGGGCGGTGCTGGTGTGACTGCTGTGGCCAACCATGCAGGTGAGACGGCCTGACCGGGTAATCTCGCCGGGAGCACAGGTCGATCACTGTCGCGAGATAGAGTTTCCCTTCCTCTGTAACGATTTCGGTCATGTCGCCAACCCGCCTCTACGCACGTCCGGCCAGCCGCGCCACTACCAACGTCCTGGCCGGATGGAGAGCGGGTGGCGGAACACGTCACGCGGGTCCCATTTGGCTTTGACACGCGACAGCCGCGGATAGTTGTCCTTGTAGTACAAGGTGTTCCACGGCACGCCGGAGGTGTTTTGCCGTGGATCGGCCAGATCCCCGTCCGGATAGTTGATGTAGGAGCCGTCCGTCTGCGCGTTCGGCACCGGTACGCCGCCGGTGTCTGCGTACGTCCGCCGATACCAGCGGCGCGCCAGCTCCAGATGTGCGTCGGCGTCGCCGACCCAGCCGCTGTTGAAAATCGCCTTGAAAACGGCGTCTCGTTGCGCCGTCGCGGTGGCGTGCGGAGCGACCGCGTTGGTCTGGCCGCCGTACGCGTGCAGGACCCAGCTGGACGTGAAGTCCTTGTGGACGGTGTCCAGATGCTCGTACGCGACGCGCAGCTGCTCGGCGGTGAAACCGCGGCGGTGATAGGCCGCCTTCGTCTTGAAACCGGCGGTGGACGGCAGGTCGACGGAGCCGAAGTCGGCCGTACGGTCCCGCAAACCGAGCGGCTCGTCTTTCACCACCGGTTTCGGCACGCCGCCGGCCGTCATCGCCGCCATGATCTGGTCGAGCAGTTTCCTTGCACCGGGCCGATCCGGGTGCACGGCGATGGTCGCGAGCGACACACCCAGGTGCGGCTGCGCCTGGCCAGGGAGGTCGCTCGCGCCGGTGACGGTCAGGACCGGACACAGGTTGGTCTCCGGCGAGCCGGGACGGCTGTGCTCCTCCAACCAGGTGGCGAAATTCGTGAGGAGCGCGACGAAAGCGCGTTCATTGAGCTGGCCTGGCGACCAGTTGGCGACGCGGCTCAGATATTGCGGCGCCGCCGGCGGCAGCAGGTCGCGACCGGTGCCGCGGAACAACAACCGCGTGACGACACCGAAGTTTCCGCCGCCACCGCCGGTGTGCGCCCACCACAGGTCGCGGTTGGGGTCGTCCGGCTCGCGGGTCGCGGTCACCGTTCGCACTTCGCCCGAAGCGGTGACGACAACGACCTCCACACCATAGATGTAGTCGACAATCGAGCCGTACAACCGTGACTCGGGGCCATAGCCACCACCGATGCCGTGCCCACCGATGCCGACCGACGGACACGAGCCGCCAGGCAGCGTGGCGTCGAAAGCCTTGTAAAGCGTCCGATAGACCTGACCGAGCTGCGCGCCGGTCTCGACCGCGACCGCCTTGTGCTCGGCGTCGTAATAGACGTTGTTCATCTCCGAGATGTCAAGCAGCATCCGGATGTCCGGACTCGTGGTGAACCGCTCGAAGCAGTGGCCGCCGCTGCGAACGGCGATCCGTTGTCCGGCCGCCAGTGCGTCGCGTACGGCCGCCGTCACGTCCGCGGCACTGTCCGCGAGCCTCACGACCTGCGGCGTGCCGACGTATCCGAGCGTGGAGCGCGACAGCATCGGATAACGCGGATCGCCTGGTTTGACCGCGATCGTGCCGAAACCCTGCCGGTCGAGACATCGTTGGGCGGCACGTGCCGGCGCCGCCAGGCCAACCGCACCGGCCATCGCGACGCCGCCGGCCAGCAGCCCCCGCCGAGAAACACCGTTCATCTCCTGCGACCTTCCGGATAATTTTCTTGTTTGGCCGCGAAAGTAACATGACCGGCACGGCGTACACAGTCGCAGAAAGTCGTCGTCACCACCAACTAAAGTGTTGTGTGCGCGGCAGCGGCACACCTATATACGTTTGCGGCGAACGCCCGACGTTGTCAGGATCGGCGATGTGCGTAGTTTCGACGATCTGGTGGCCGAGGCCGCCGCCGCGGAGGTCAGCGGCTGGGGTTTCTCCTGGCTGGACGGCCGCGCCACCGAGGAACGGCCGCCGTGGGGATACGCGCGGCTGCTGGCCACACGTCTCGGTCAGGTCGGCTCGGCCTTGGACATCGACACCGGCGGCGGCGAGGTCGTCAACGAAGCGCCGGTGCTGCCGAAGTCGATGCACGTCACCGAGTCGTGGCCGCCAAACGCCGAGCGTGCGCGTCAGCTGCTCGGTCCGCGTGGCGTCGAGGTGCACGAGACCCGTGCCCGCGGTCTTCCGTTTCCGGACCAGACCTTCGAGCTGGTGACCGCCCGCCATCCGATCGCGCCGGACTGGCCGGAGATCCACCGCGTCCTACGGCCCGGCGGCAGGTATTTCGCCCAACACGTCGGTCCCGGATCAGCCTTCGAACTGAGCGAGTATTTCCTCGGACCGCTGCCGGAGCAACGGAAAGGACGCGATCCGAAGCTGGAGACCGCGGACGCTCAGGACGCCGGGCTGACCGTCACCGACCTGCGTACGGCGCGCTGCCGGATGGAGTTCTTCGACATCGGCGCGGTGGTTTACATTCTGCGCAAATGCGTGTGGTGGGTCCCGGACTTCGACGTGCGCCGCTATGACCGGAAACTTCGCGAGCTGGACAGGGAAATCCGTGACCACGGGCCGTTCGTCGCGTACTCGACGCGGCACCTCATCGAGGCGCGCCGCTGATCGCGATGTCGGCAAACGCGGCCAACGCCGCCTGCCGGCCGGTGTCGACGGCGGCGCGGAGCAGCTGCGGACGGCGTTCGGTACGACCGATCCGTACGCTGCCGGCCGGCGGCCGGATCTGCAGCGTCGCCGGATGCGAGGCCAGGAGTTTCTCTTCCTCCGCGCGGATTTCCTGGCGGCGCAGCCAGGTCTGGCCGGCACCGGGCGCGTGCCGCGCGAACCATCGCGACATCAGCGCGCGTTCACCACGCGACGGAGCCATCGCCGTCTCGTCCGCGCGCCTGGTGCGCAACGCGACGACGTGCGTCGCTTTTTGCGCCAACGCGGTGCGTATCGGCACCGCCTCGCTCACACCAGCGTCGACATAACGCCGGCCGTCGATGCCGATCGGTTCGCCGGCGAGAAAGGGCATCGCCGTGGACGCACGCAATGCCGCCCGTACGCTCGCCTGGTCGTGGATCAGGTCGTGCAGGTCGACGGGCTCGCCGGTGGCGGCATCGGTCGCGATCGGGTGAAACTCGACCGCGCTGTCCAGGATCTCGCCAAACCCCATCGGCATGACCTCGGTGTAGACGACGTTCACCAGATAGTGCGTGTCGACGACCGGCCGTCGCCACAGCAGCCGGCGCGGATCGATCGTCGTTCGCATGATGACCGGATCCCACCACGCGTGCTGCGTACTTTCGGCACGGCCACACAGCAACCACGCCGCGTTGAGCGCTCCAGCCGAGCTGCCGTAAACGGCGTCGAACGCCGGCAACAAGCCGAGCCGCTCGACCGCGATCGTCATGCCGGAGGAGTACGCACCGCGAGAGCTGCCGCCCTCGACCAGCAGCACCAGACGCGCGTCGTCGTCACGATCGCCTGGACCACTTCCCGATTTCCTGCGGTCACGCAGCAGCTGGAGCACGGCATCTGTCACCACACCTGTATACCTCCGCTAACGTCGCAACCATGGCGAAGAAACTGAAGTCCGGGCTGTGGCTGCCGATTTTCGACGAGCTCGCCGACCCGCGCGTCGTCGCACGGGTGGCCGCCGAAGCGGAGGAAAACGGTTGGGACGGCGTGTTCGTGTGGGATCACATCAGGTGGCGCGAGCCGGTACGAGCCGTCGCCGACGCGTCGATCACGCTGGCCGCGATCGCCGCGGCGACCGAGCGTGTCCGGCTCGGACCGATGGTGACACCGGTCCCCCGGCGGCGGCCGGTCAAGCTGGCGCGCGAGACGGCCAGCCTCGACCAGCTCAGCGACGGCCGGCTGATCATGGGCGTCGGCATCGGCGAGGACCGCTTCGGCGCGGAGTTCTCCAAGACCGGCGAGCAGCTCGACCTGCGGATGCGCGGCCAGATGCTGGACGAGACGCTGGACATCCTGACCACCGCCTGGTCGGGTGAGACCGTGCGGCATCACGGCGACCACTACACCGTCGATGAGATCCAGTTCCAGCCGAGCCGGCGCATTCCCGTGTGGATCGCGGCGATGCCGCGCAACGCCAAGCCCCTGCGCCGCGCCGCGCGCTATGACGGCTTCTTCCCGGTCAACCTGGACAGCGCCGACCAGCTCGCGGAAGCTCTCGCGGTCATCCAGCCCTCCGAGTCCTACGACGTGGCGATCTCGGTCGAGGCCGGCACTGATCCGCAGCCGTACGCGGCCGCCGGCGCGACCTGGTGGATGACCGACTTCAACTGCGAGGCGATGAAACTCGACGAGGTGCGCGGCGTCGTACGCGACGGACCGGTTGACCGCTAAACCTGGACACATCGCGCTATTGTGCTCGCTGGAGGGAGAGAGGACGCTGATGCTGACCGGTGAGGACTACCTGGACGTGGTCGCGATCCGCGCCATGCGCGTACGCAGTCCGATCTTCCGCACGCAGATCGGTCCGATGCGGGCGCTGGTCTTCACCATGGCCGACCAGGGCGGCCTCACCCGCTTCGAGTTCTGCATGGTGGCGGCCGCGTTCGACGAGGTCAACGGCTTCATCGTGCACGACTTCACGCAGCGCGCCAGCGCGTACGCGCGGTCGCACGCCGCCGGCGTCGTCGGCTTCACCACCACGGTGGTGACGTTGGTGTGCCTCGCGTCGCCGGTCGTCCGGCCGGACGCCATCCAGGTGGCGATGACCGAGCCGCGCTTCCAGTTCGCCGGCGAGACCCGGCCGTTGGTCGTCGACCTGACCACCGGCCAGCGGCACCTGTTTCTGGGCAGCAAGGCCTACGGCTTCGCCGGCCTGTGGACTCCGGCCTTCCAAAGCACCATCACCGGCCGCGCCGACGCGGTGTTCCCGCTGCCCGCGGTCGCCGAGCCGGAGCTGCGCGCCAACCCGCGGCCGGAAGTGCCCGACGCGCCGCAGCCGCCGCAGTACGCTCCACCGCCACCGCAGCAGGTCGCTCCGCCGCCTCAGCAGTACGCGCCACCACCACCGCAGCCGCAATACCCTCCGCCGCCACCGCCATACCCGCCGCGCTGATCACAAGTCCGCACGGTGACCCATGGGAGGCGGCGCTAGGCGTGGCGCAGGAGCGCACCGATGTCGTCACGAGGACGTACGACCGGCTGGTCGTCATCATCGAGCGGCGGCACCACGATCGCCGCACCGGTCGCATACGCGACCCACGGAATCGCTTCGTCCGCGCGGAAAACGGCTGGCTCGCCGGCACCGAGGGCGCGTAGGTCCGGCGCGCTCGCCGCCAGCTGCGACGGATCCGACCCCAGCCACACCGTACGGTCGGCGAGCGCCGGATCGGTCACCAGCAGCGTCCGCACCTTGGACTCGCGCAACGCCGCGACGCAGTCGTCCCAGCCGGCCGTGGCCAGCCCGCGATCGCGTTGGACTGCCTGAGCAACCTGCTGAAACCGGGCCGCTGGTGTCTGACCGCGTACGCCGGCCATCCGGCCATCGACGCCGCTGTGGCGACCGCGTGCCAACAGAACGACGCGCGGATGGTGGGATACGTGCCGGTGCCACGGCCGCCGGGACACGTCACCGGCCAGGCATATCCGTTCCAACTCGCCGGTGGCATCCGGCGTGCCAAGGCCGCCACGCGAAGGCCGCCGCGCGCAAAGCCTTGCACGGACACGAAGTGCTGCCGTACGACGACGAGTTGTTCGTGAATTTCCAGTAGCCGAAGGGTCAGGCGAGCGGCGTACGCAACGACGTGCGCTCGCCGCGCCAGGCGTCCAGCAGGTGACCGGCCAGCCACTCCTCCAGCAGATCGGTCGACTGAATGCCGAAAACCACGTCCTCGGCCAGCTCCGGCTCCTCCGCCAGCAGCGCGCCGACCACATCGTTTCGCATGATCTGCTCGTGAACCGCCTCGATGTGCTCGGTGTAGAAAAACCGGCACGGCTGCGGCGCGTCGAGCCGCGTCAGCGCAGCCTCAAGCCGCCGCGCGCTTGGCGCGGTGCTGATCTCAGCGGCGGCGAAATGACCCACGAGCGCGCCACGCCACCGGCGGTGCAGGCCGAAGAGCGACATCATGTTGACGATCGCCAGCGAACAGGCCGGCACGTGGTTCAGATATCCGAGGTAGGCGTTGTCCAGACCGGCCGCTGCCAGCAGATCGGCGAAAAGTTGTGCATGTATGCGGTCGGCCCGGCCGCCGCCGAATTCGTCGAACTCGACCGCCACCAGGGCCGCCTTCGCCGGTCCGGAAAGCCGCGGGATCACCCAGGCGTGCGGATCGGCTTCCTTCAGGTGATAAATCGAGCGATGCGCGAAATACTCCCGCATCTGCCACCATTCACCACTGTCGCGTAGGAAATGGGTGACGCCGTTGGCGTCGACCGGCTCGACGAGCATCTTGTCGAACTCCGCGGCCACATCCGTCCCACCGGTCACGGCTTTCTGCAGCGCGGCCAGGAAAGCCGACTCCAGGCCGGCTCGAAAGCCGAGCAGCTCAGTGTTCCATTCCCACTCGGCCGGCACTCCTGACCAGCCGCGATAGTGCAGTTCGTAGCAAAGATGCAGGCACAGCTGCAAGTCCTCGCCGAACGGGTCGGCGTCGCCGGCGCGTACGCGCTGCAGCGGCTCCATCCTGGACTGGCGAAACGCGTCCAACACGGCCGAGGACAACGGCCCTCGTGCGGTCGGCAACGCTGGCCCGGCCTGACGTGCGATGAGTTCAGGCATGATGTCTGACTACCCGATAACCGGCGGCTTCAAGCGTTTGAGTCGTCCAGGCGGGGGTAAATCGTTTTCATGGTTGGTCATCTGGAATCGGTTGTCATCGACTGTCCCGACCCGCGTTCTCTCGCCGCCTTCTATGTCGAGCTGTTGCAGATGAAGGTCAGGAACGACACCGAGAACAACAGATGGGTCGTTATCTCCGACGAGCGGCGAAAAATCGCCTTCCAGCAGGCGCCGGATCTTCGCGCGCCGGAATGGCCGGATCCTGAGCGTCCACAACAGTTCCACTTGGACGTCTTAGTGGACGACATCGATGCCGCGGAAGCAACGGCGCTGGCGCTTGGCGCGAAAAGGCTGCCTGGTGAAGGCGACGGATTCCGCGTCTACGCCGATCCGGTCGGCCATCCGTTCTGCCTGGTCACCGGGCCGGCGTGAGCGGCTCAGTCGACTGAGAGCGCCTCGACGAGCTCTCCGGCGGTGGAGTCCGGCAGCGCTCGGGCCACATCGGCGAGCGCGATGATGCCGACGAGTTTGTGTTCGTGGATAACCGGAACACGCCGCACGCGGTGTTCGGTCATGGTCGCCAGCACGTCCTCCACCGGCCGGCTGGCCAGCACGGTGACGATCTCGCCGTCGACCAGGTCACCGGCGGTGGTGGTGTCCGGGTCACGGTTTTCCGCGACCGCGTGGATGGCGATGTCGCGGTCGGTCAGCATGCCTTTGAGCCGGTTGTCGTTGCCACACACCGGAAGGCTGCCGACCGTCAGGTCCGCCATCTTCGCGGCCGCCGTGCGTACGGTGTCCCGCACGCCGACGACTTCCGGATCCGCGGTCATGATGTCACGAGCAGTTGTCATATCGGGTGCGTACCCCACGTCATACGCCTCAAACACGGTTTGTCTGGCGCGCGTACGGGTAAACGCCTGCCATGCGAGTCGGAGTCCTCGATATCGGTTCGAATTCGGCACAGCTGCAGATCGTCGACGCCTATCCCGGTGCGCCGCCGCTGCCGACGCACGCGTTCAAGGAGCCGACGTTGCTCGGCGAGTCGTACGGAAAGGACGGCGCCATCGACGCCGCCGGCGTGCGACGCGTCGTACGAGCCGTGGACTCGACGTTGCGGCTGGCCGGAAAAAGCTCGGTGGAACGGCTTTATTCCTTTGCCACCGCGAGCATTCGCGACGCCACCAACGGCGAGCAGGTCATCGACCTGATCGAGGACGCGACCGGTGTCCGTCCGCAGTTTCTCACCGGCGAGGACGAGGCGCGGATGACCTATCTCGCCGTTCACAGCTGGTATGGCTGGTCGTCCGGACGCCGGCTGGTCGTCGACATCGGCGGCGGTTCCATGGAAATCGTGCTCGGCCGGGACGCGACGCCGGACCTGGCGGTCTCTCTGCCGCTTGGCGCCGGCCGGCTGACCCGCGCTTTTCTGCCGGACGACCCGCCGTCGAGCGCACAGCGCAAGGCACTTCGCCGGCACATTCGCGACACCTTGCGCGAGGTCTCCGACCGGCTGCGCTGGGAAGGTGTGCCGGTGCGCACCATCGCCACTTCCAAGACGTTCAAGCAACTGGCTCGGCTGGCCGGTTCGCCGCCGCAGCGCAAGGGGCCGTTCGCGCGGCGTACGCTGGCACGCGCGGATCTGTCCGCGATCATCGGCCAGTTGTCAGGAATGACGGCGAAAGAACGTGCGCGGTTGCGCGGTGTTTCCCGGCCGAGAGCGCGTCAGATCCTGGCCGGCGCGATGATCGCCAAGCAGACGATGACGGCGCTGGACGTGGAACGGGTCGACATTTGTCCATGGGCCCTGCGCGAAGGCGTCATCCTGCATTACCTGCGTACGACCGAAGATCTGCGCTGGGACCTGCCGCTGGTCCCGGTGGCTCCGCCGGAACGCAGGCCTCGCGGCACCATCCATCCGGTCCCGGATGTGGCCTCACACTGAGCAATGACTCCGGACACCAAAGGACGGCGCCCGGGGTCGCATTGTCTGGCTGAAAATCGCCGGTCAGCCGGCCGAACCCGGCTCGGACATGCCGCCGTGCATGACGGCCTTGGCGGCATCCGGCAGCGCACGCGCCGCGGCGGCCTGCAGCTTGTTGTTCATCGAGCCGGCGACGACGCTGTCCTCTCCAGCGACCATCGCCTCGAACGCCTCCTTGGCGATGTCGGCCGGGTCGTCCTTCTCGCCGGATGTCTCCGGCAGCGGACACCAGCTCCGCGTCTTCGGCCGCGACGATCAGGTCGAAGCCATGGTCGGCGAAACACTTGGCCAGCTCGCGGCCGATGCCGCTGGACGCGCCGGTGACGACGGCCAGTGGCCGGGTCGGCTCTGTTATGGACTCTGTCATTGGTCTCGTTCCTTTCCTCGACAGCTAGCGTCTTACCCGGCCGGACCGCACTGAAACGCAGCGTTTCGGATCTGCCGCAAGGGGAATCCGAAGCACATGAAAGCGCTGCTGGACCAGTCGTTGTCGGTGCTGTTGGAGGGATACGGTTGGCTGCCGAACAGGTGGCGGCGCGGTGGCGGCGAGCCGGTGCGGGCACGGGTGCTCGGACGGCGAGCGACCGGCCTGCGCGGGCCCGAGGACGCGCGGTTTTTCTATGACGAGAAACATATACGCCGGCGCGGCGCGATCCCCGGGCCGGTGCTGAGTACGCTTTTCGGCCACGGAGCCGTCCACACCCTGGACGGCGACGCGCATCATCGCCGTAAGCGACTTTTCCTGTCGCTGATGACCTCCCAGTCGGTGGCCGCGCTCACCGAGGAAATCAGCGTCGCTTGGGACGAGGCGGATTGGAGCGCTGGCAAGCCGGTCACGCTTTTCGAACAGGCGAGCCACATCATCACGCGTGCGGTCACTCGCTGGTCCGGAGTTCCATTGCGGTCAACGGATGTGCCGTCGCTGGCCAGTGACCTGATCGCCATGGTCGACGGTTTCGCCACCGCCGGACCACGGCACTGGCGAGCTCGCGCGGCGCGCCGACGTCAGGAACGCTGGCTCGCGGCTGTCATCGAGGACGTACGCGCCGGTGCGCTGACGCCGTCTCCAGAGCAGGCGATCAGCGTCGTCGCCACACATCTGGACGCCGACGGTCCGCTCAGTCCGCGAGTCGCGGCGGTCGAACTTCTCAACGTCATCCGGCCAACCGTCGCGGTGGCGTGGTTCGTGACGTTCGCCGCGCATGCGCTGCATCGCTGGCCGGAGCACGCCCAGCCGTTACGTGACGGTCGGCACGACTATGCCACCGCGTTTGTCCAGGAGCTGCGCCGCTTCTATCCGTTCGCACCGTTCGTCGGCGGCAAGGCCGTCAGCGATCTTTCCTGGCGCGGAGCCGACATTCCGGCCGGTTCGCTCGTACTTCTGGACCTGTACGGCCACAACCACGACGACACGCTCTGGCCGGACCCGTATTCCTTCGATCCGGCCCGGTTCGCCGGCCGGGCGCCAGGTGAGTTCGAGCTGGTGCCACAGGGCGGTGGCGATCCGGCGACCAACCACCGCTGCCCCGGCGAGGCGATCACCATTGCCGTCCTGGAGACACTCGTTCCGCGGCTGGCCGCCATGGACTATCGCGTGCCGCCGCAGGATCTGCGGATTTCGTTGCGGCGCATACCAGCGCGACCGGCCAGCGGCTTCGTCGTCATACCCCGGTGATCCCGCGGTGGCGACTCGCCGGCGCGGCCCGGTGGATCGGCCGGTCCGTACGATCGGCCGGTCCGGAGCGAGAAGTCCTTGTGCAGTCGGCGAAAATGGCGCTGTCGGCGGTCGTCGCCTGGCTGATCGCGCTGACTTTTTTCACACAGCAGTCGTTCATCGCTCCGTACGCCGCGGTTTTCATGGTTGCCAGCACGGTTTACCGGAGTGTCGAAAGCGCGTTGCAGCAGACCGTGACGCTGATTCTCGGCGGCACGCTGGCATATGTGGCCATCACGACGATCGGCCAGCCGGTGGCGGCGCTCGCGATCGCGGTGTTCGTCGGAGCGCTGATCGGCCGGTGGCACCGGTTTGGCGACAGCGGGGTCGCGGTCACGGCATTGCTGATGCTGACCTACGGAACGGCGCACGAAAGCGACTTCCTGTTGGTACGCGTCGGCGAAAGCCTGGTCGGCGCGGCGGTCGGGCTGGCCGTCAACATCCTGATCCTGCCGCCGGTGCAGCTGCGCGGCCTGGAGCGCGCCGTCGTGGACCTGGCACGTGACACGCGCCGGCTGCTGGAGGACATCGCCGACGGTCTCAACGACTCGTGGGATCGCGACGACGCAGGCGAATGGTCGCGTCGCGCGCGTACGCTCGACCAGGCGATCCGCCGCGCCGAGATGGCCATGAGCCACGGTCATGAGAGCACGAGACTGAATCCGTGGCAGCAAAGCTGCCGCCGGATGTCGCCGGCCGCGTACGAACCGGCCGTCGACGACCTCCGCGAGACCACCGGCGAGCTCAAGCGGATGACCAGTTCTCTCAGCCACAGCTCGGAAAACGCCGTCGAGGCGGACTTCGCCGCGGAGGTGGCGACGATGCTGCGCGCGCTGGCCAGGGCGATGGCCTGTTACCAGACGCAAACCGGCTCGCTGCGCCAGAACGAGATCCGTCATGTCCTGGAAAGCCTGCCGCGGCCGCGCAAAAGGCTGGCGGCACAGCTGACGCGCGGTCAGTTCCGCACCGCGATGACAGCCAACGTCGAAGGCGCGATCCTGCTGGCACTCGACCGGATCGTGCACGTACTCGCCAAGCAACGGTGAGGTTTGGCCATATCGCCAACGGGTATGCCAGCGCTGACATGGTGCGAGCAGTGTGAGGCGGTGTACGCATGGCAATGACCAAGCAGCTTCCCCGGCCGGTCGCCGAGTCCTGGGACTGGCAGCGGTTTGGCCGCTGCCGCCAGGCGGACGCGGACCCGGACGCGTTCTTCCATCCGATCGGCGAGCGCGACCCGGCACGGTCCCGCCGGACGGCTCGCGCCAAGGCGCTCTGCACGCGTTGTCCGGTGCTGCGGCGCTGCCGCGAGTACGCACTCAGCACCCGCGAACCGTATGGCATCTGGGGCGGACTCGACGAGCACGAACGCGAACAACTGCTGGCCGCCCGGCGCGTCGCCTGATCAGGCGAACTGCGCCAGCGCCTCGTTGAGCGACGCGAAGGTCGGCAGGTGCGACAGCAGCCCGGTGACTTCTATCGGTCGTACGACCGGCGGTTTGTTGGCCACAATGGCCAGCTGCCGATCGCGTTCGCTCGCGCGGTCGGTGACCTCGACCAGGCCGGCCAGGCCCGACGAGCCGAGAAATGTCACGCCGCTGAGGTCGACGATGACGCTGGCGCCGTCGTCGAGCAGCTCGTTCACCGTGGCGATCACCATCGGTGAGGTCGTCATGTCCACCTCGCCGCTGACCTCGACCACCGACGGCGCGTCCAAGCCGGCCAGCCGGACGTTGATGGAGACGCATTCGTCCGACTGCGCGGCTTGCTGAAATCTGCCTCGGTCATTTCCGATCGTGCGTTCCTGCCGACCCATCTGGCGGCTCCTAACAGTGTGTGCGGTTCGCCGCACCGCGTGATCATTCACCTGACCGATCCCGCGGCCATCGCGCAGATACAGCCGCTGCCGCCACCCTACGAGCCATGCCAACTGGCCGCAAAAGGTCGCGGCCTCAGTCCGGCTCCTCGTCCACGCGTACGGCCTGCTCCTCGGCCGGCTGCCGGTCATCGGCGTCGTCCTCCGCGGCCGACCGCTTGTCGTCGTCGAGCCACGGCGCGGTCGCGTCGTCCTCCTCCCGCTGCCGCGGCGAGTACTCGCTGGTGTCGATGCCGTCGTACAGCTCCGCGTACGCTTTCTGCTCGTCGGTCATGCCTGCTGCCTACCCGCTGGCGAGGCGGTGAAACAGGACGTTGCTCGCGGGTGAGGACGCGGCTACGGTTGGCGTAGCGGTTATGAAGCAGCCGTTTTCACGAGCCGCTGAGGAGTGTCACGGTGGGACAACACGCGTGGCACCGCACAGGTGCCGCAGGCACGGTCGAGGTGACTCCGGTCGGCCTGAAAGGCCACGAGTTCGCACTCTGGTTGCAGGACGGGGACATTCCGACACTTCAGGTCGGCGGCGAAGTCGACATGGCCACCGCGCCGGCCCTGCTCGACACGGCCACCCGACTGCTCAAAGCCTCTGGACGGCTGCTGGTGGACCTGGAGCGGATCACGTTCCTCGCGTCGTCGGGACTGTCCGCGCTGGTCCAGTTGCGCGAGAGAGCGCGTACGCACGCGCAACTGATCGAGTTCGTAGCCAGTCAACAGGCGGTGCTGCGGCCGCTGACGCTGACCGGGCTCACGGATGTCGTACGTCCGCAACCCACCGAGCGTGAGGCGCGGCAGGGGTTGGGGAAGCTCTGAGGGCGGCCAGAAGGCTCGTACGGCCGGCGGTTGGCGCGTAGCTGGGTTGCTGTTTGTTTTGTTTGGCGCCTTGGTGGGTGGTGGGGTTTTCGCCTGCGCGGCGGGCGTGCGGGGCTGGGGTCTCTAGGCTTGCTCGGTCACGTATGGGAAGCAACCCGTCGGTATGGACGCCGATCACGGCGCTGTAGCGCTAAATGTCCGTCTTGCCGGTTTGCGGTTTGGTGGCATGGCCTCCTTACGTGCATCTGACGCACGCATGGGGGCCTTGCGAACATTGAGCGGGCGCCAAGGTGTTACTGGTGTGACTGCCGTGGCTGACAATACGGGTGAGGCCACCGGGCTGCGTAATACTTGTTCAACAAGACATCAAATCGGACATTGCAGTGTCTCATATAGTGGGCCTTCTCGGCACCTATCGGGACGCCACGGAACCCGACCCAACAATCGTGAAACTCACGGATGCAGGATGACCTTGATGGCCTCGTCCTGTTTCTTCTGGAACAACTGAAGCATCGGCAGCGGATCGGTCATGCCACCGTGGTACGCGCAAGAACTCGGCCACCGGGCACCTGGCCGTAGAGCTTGGTACAGCCGAAAAGCGCCGCACCGGTGCCAAACTCACGCACCTGCGTGGTCTCGCACTGTGCGTACAAGCCGCGGTCGCACATCCAACAGGAGCCGCAGGAAATGTCGAACGGAACCACCACGCGATCGCCGGGCCGGATGCCGGTGACCTGCGCGCCCACCTCCTCCACGATCCCCATCGGCTCGTAGCCGCAGATCGCGGTGGAGGTGACGCGTACGACCGCAGACCGACCCGAGACACGCGATGATGACGGCGACGAACGGGTAGCCTCACGATGAGGTGAACGACATGCGTTTCGACGCGACGACCGCACCAACGCATCTGCACGTGCGGCCGTCCGGCACGCTCGACCGCGCCAGCTATGGTGAGCTGCGCGACATGCTGCTCAAACACGCGGCCGACGAGCCGCCGGCCATCGTCGTGGACCTCGGCGACCTGCGCATCGGCGCACTGGAGTTCATGAGCGTCTTCTATTCGGTCTGGATCCAGATCAGCGAATGGCCGGCCACACCACTGCTGCTGGTCGCGGAAGGCGAGCAACACCGGCGTCTGACCGGAGCCGCGGTCACCAGGTTCGTGCCGTTGTACGACAGCGTCGCGGCCGCGGTCCGCTCGCTGCCGGACCAACCGAGGCGACGCCGCGTACGACGTACGTATCCGCACGCCCCCGCGAGCTCACGCCTGGCGCGTCGTTTCGTCCGCGACATCACCGCGCAGTGGCAGCTGCTCGACCTCACCATGCCGGCCATGGCGATCGCCACCGAGTTCACCGAGAACACCATCGTGCACACCGACTCCGGCTTCGACCTGCGGCTGGAGCTGCGCCGCGGCCTGTTCGGCATCACCGTCTCCGACGACAGCCCCTACCCGGCGGTCCTGCGCGAAGGCGCGTACGGCATCAAGAAACCGTCCGGGCTGGCCATCGTCGCCGCCACCGCGCGCGCATGGGGCTGCAACCCGACGCCGTCGGGCGGCAAGGTCGTCTGGGCCACGCTACGGGTCGGCCGGTGACTGCTGGTCGGCCGCGAGCAAGTGCTGCCGGATGACCCGCGCAGCGTCGCCACACTCCTCGAACATGTCGCCATAACGCCGGACCAGCGTGTCGCTGCCGCGCCGCCGTGCCTCGCTCTGCAATCTGCCAGCCAGGCTGGCGCGCTCCTCCAGCGTACGCAGAGCGGTCCATAACGCGCGCTCCAACTCGACGGCTTGGGCGTCCAGCAGAGCGGCCGCGGTCCACGCGTGGCCGACCCGGCACCGATACCGGCGAGATCCCGGGTCGATCTCGGACAGCGGGCCGTGGCAGTCCGGACAGCTGATGCCGGCCAGCCGGCCGAGGTGGCCGTGCCGGTCACCCGCTCCCCTGGCGATGTCGTCTTCCATGAGCATCACGTCGTCCGATCCGGCGGCCGCCGCGTGTGCTTCGCTGAGTGCCGCAAGCCACTCGGTCAGCGTCTCACCGATCTTCAAGCTCGGCATGCAGACCGCGTCGGGGATCTCCCGCAGCACGGCGGCCGGCATGTCCGGGAACAGCGCCTCGGTCGGGTCCTGTGCGACCGCGACGCCGCCGTGCGCGACGATCGAGGCGAGACCGGCGACACCGTCGTCGAGTACGCCGGAGAGCAGCACACCGACGGTCGGCAGCGTGGACCGCGCGGCCGACCGGAACAGCGCGTCGATGGCCGGCCGGTGGCCACTTTCGGTGGGGCCGTGGGAAAGCGCCGCGCGGTCGCCGGCGACCAGCAGGTGATGACCCGGCGGCGCGACGTAGATCTGGCCGTTGGCCAGCGGCATCTCGTGTCGTACGCTCACCGCCGGTAAGCGGCCGGCGCGCTCCAGGATCGAGGGCAGCACGCTGCGGCCACCGGTCGGCAGGTGCAGAACGACCAGGATCGGTGCCGGGATGTCCGGCGCGATGCCGGAGACGAGCGTACGAAGCGCCTCCACGCCACCGGCCGACGCGCCGATCACCACCAGCCGATCGATCTCGGTCATCGGTTCGCCAGCCTCCTGGCCGAGGAAAGGATCCGGCCAGCCCCGGGATGCCCCCGGCGGACCACGTCGAAACAGTCGTACGGTCATCATGTGCAGTAGCGTTCTCCTGTGAGCGACGAACCGGCAAGCTCCGGAGCCGACCATTTCGAGGACCTGCTGCGCTATCTCAAGGAGTCACGCGGCTTCGACTTCATCGGCTACAAACGCGCGAGCCTGCAACGCCGGGTCCGGCACCGGATGCACCAGATCGGCATCGACGACTACGTCGAATACATCGACCACCTGCAGGTCAACTCCGACGAGTTCGCCGCGCTGTTCAACACCATCCTGATCAACGTCACCGCGTTCTTCCGTGACACCGAGGCCTGGCAGTACATCGGCCAGGAGATCGTCCCGTCGCTGCTGGCCGAGCGCAGTCCGCAGGACCCCGTACGGATCTGGAGCGCCGGCTGCGCGTCCGGCGAGGAGGCCTACAGCCTGGCCATCCTGCTGGCCGAGGCGCTGGGACAGGAGCAGTTTCGCCAACGGGTCAAGATCTATGCCACCGACGTCGACGACGACGCGCTGGCGACCGCGCGGCAGGCGGTCTATAGCGAGCGCGATCTCAACGGCCTGCCGGCCGAGCTGGTGGAGAAGTATTTCGAGGCGCAGAACGGTCGTTACGTGTTTCGCGGCGACATGCGCCGCTCGGTCATCTTCGGCCGCAACGATCTGGTGCAGGACGCGCCGATCTCCCGCATCGACCTGCTGGTGTGCCGCAACACGCTGATGTATTTCAACGCCGAGACGCAGACCAAGGTGCTCAGCCGCTTCCACTTCGCGCTGGTGCCGCGCGGCGTACTTTTCCTCGGTCGCGCCGAAATGCTGCTCAGCCACGCCAACCTGTTCAGTCCGCTGGACCTGAAGCGGCGGATCTTCCGCAAGACCACGGTTGCCACCCCCGGCACGCAAAACTGGGTCAGCCAGGCGTTCGTACCCGACCGGCGTACGCCCCTCAGCGAGATGGACCAGCTGCGCGAGCACGCGTTCCTGGCCAGTCCGGTCGCGCAGATCGTCGTCACCGGCGACGACACCGTCGCGCTGGTCAACCAGCAGGCCGAAAACGTGTTGGGGCTCTCGCACCGCGACATCGGCCGGCCGCTGCGCGACCTGGAGATCTCCTACCGGCCGGTGGAGCTGCGCAGCAACGTCGAGCACTCGAAGGTGGAGCGTCGCGCCATCCGCGTCGAACAGGTGGAGTGGCAACGCGGCGGCGAGTCGATGTGGTTCGAGGTGCACATCAATCCGCTGATCCACACCGACAACGCGCTGCTCGGTGTCTCGATTGTCTTCCACGACGTCACGGCGGCGCGCCGGCTGCTCGACGAGCTGGAGCGCACCAACCGGCAGCTGGAGTCGGCGTACGAGGAACTGCAGTCCACCAACGAAGAACTCGAGACGACCAACGAGGAACTGCAGTCCACCGTTGAGGAACTCGAGACCACCAACGAGGAACTCCAGTCGACCAACGAAGAACTGGAGACGATGAACGAGGAGCTGCAGTCGACCAACGACGAGCTGCAGACCATCAACGACGCTCTGCGCGAGCGCAGCGAGGAGCTGGACAACACCAGCGACTTCCTCGACTCGATCCTGACCTCGTTCCGTGCCTCGCTGGTCGTCGTCGACGCGGAAATGCGGGTGCTGGTGTGGAACCGCGGCGCCGAGGACCTGTGGGGCGTACGGCGTGAGGAGGCCGAGGGTGAGCACCTGCTCAACCTGGACATCGGTCTGCCGCTGGCCGAGTTGCGTACGCCGATCCGGCACGCCATCGCCGACGGCTCGACACCGCAGCGACTGGTCGTCACGGCCGTCACGCGGCGGGGACGCGAGACGCGGGTCGTGGTCACCGCCGGTGCGTTGCGCACCGCCAAAGGCGCCGTGAAAGGCGCGATGCTGGTGATGGAACCCGAGGTCAGCTGACGTCCGGGCGTTCCTGTTCCAGCCGGTCGTCCAGGCTCTCGCCGTCGCGTTGTTCGGTCCTGGTCGTGCCGTACGCGTCGGCCTCCGACCAACCTTCCGGCGGCTCCATGCCGTCCTCCAGCGGATCGGTGCCGAGCCGGTCCTCGTCCAGGTCCTCAGCAGCGCTGGTCGCCGCCGCGTCCAGCTGCGGATCCGCGGCCAGCTCGCCGTCCTGCGGTGGTGTCGTCGTGTTGGGGTCGGTCACCGTCACTCCTTCTGGCCGGCGATCGCGTCGAGATCGCGGCTCGGCTCGGTGCCGCCGCCGGGATAGCCGGTGCGGCCGAGGTCTTCGCCTTCCCGCGGCTCCTCAGGCAGGCCGTGCCGGCGCCGCCAGTTGGGGTTGTCCGGTGGCAGACTGCCGGAAACCCGGCCGTAGAAACCACACGTCATCAACCCCAGTCCGACCACGAAACTGAAGATGACGTTGCGCATGTCGAAACCCAGCACCTCCAGCGACGTACGCAGCACACAGATGTTTATCAGGCCGGACAACAAAAACAGGATGCCGATGGCCACGTCCACCGTGGACGCGATGGCCGGCTTGAGAAACGCCGCGAACAGCAGGATCAGGCCGGTCACCACCGAGATGCCGGCCAGCAGTCCGGTCGTCGGCATCCCCAGCACCGGCTCACCGCGGTGAGCGGTCAGCGGCACCTGCTGGACGAAGCCGACCACGCCGTACACGGCAAGCACGAAGCCGAAAACTCCGGCGCCGGTCCGATACACCCGAGCCAGTCGCTGCTTGCTGGTCGAAGTCATCGCGCCTCCTCTGTCGATCGTGGAGCGAGTACCCGGTGCCGGAGCTCCTACGCGTCCGCCAGCCGCGACGCCGTCTCCAGCAGCGCGGCGTGTACGAAGGCCTGCGGTAGGTTGCCGCGCAGCTGCCGCTGCCGCACGTCGTACTCCTCCGCGAACAACGCCGGCGGGCCGCAGGCACTCCTGGTGCGCTCGAACCAGCGAAACGCGTCGACGTGGTGGCCCTGGTCAAACTGCGCGAGGGCCATCATGAAGCCACACAACAAAAACGCGCCTTCGATCTCGCCGAGCGGATGGTTGCCGTGCGCATAGCGATAGACATAGCCGTCGCTGGCGAGCTCACCGCGTACGGCCGCCAACGTGTTGCGCGTACGCGGATCGTCAGCCGGCAGCGCGCCGCGTACGGACGGCATGACCAGGCTCGCGTCCGTACCGATCAGGCTCGGGCTGCGCTGCCAGACACTGTCCGAGCGCAGGCACCGGCGGGTCGTCTCGGCCATGATCGTCTCGGCCAGCTGGACAAAGCGCGCGGCGTCGGCGACCGGTGCGATTCTCGCCGCGGCACGCAGGCCGGCGACGCAGGACAAACGTGAATGCGTCCAGAAATCGTCGTGCAGTTCCCAAATCCCGGCTTCCGGCTGTGGCCAGTGCCGGTCGATCGCGTCGACGGCAACGCTCAGCGCGCGCCATCCATCGGTGTCCAGCCGATCGACCGCGGCCGACAGCAGTTGCAGCGCTTCACCAAATGCATCCAGCTGGAGCTGCTTGTTCACCTGATTGCCGATCACGTCGAATCCGCCCGGATAGCCGGCGAGTTCGAGCGAGCGTTGCGACGGGATCGGCTCGCCATCGATCTGGTACGCCGGCGACATCGAAGCGCCGTCGGCGATCAGCCGCTCGCTGACGAAACTGACCGCCGCATCGACCAAATCCGTGGCACCGGCGACCTGCGCGGCGATGCCGGCGTAACACTGGTCCCGAATCCAGCAATACCGATAGTCGAAATTGCGTCCCATTTCGGCTCGCTCCGGCAGCGACATCGTTGCCGCTGCGACCATTCCGCCACCACTGGTGGTGAGGCCGCGCAGCACCGCGTACGAATGGCGCGCGTCTCGCGGCGCCACCGTCGCGTGCAGCGACGGCATCGAGTTTTCCCAATAGACCCCGGTCGCCGTCCAGGCCTGCGACGCGTCCGTCGGTTCGTCCGGCAGTGTCCGGCCGATTTCCAGCACGAGATCACGGGTCTGGCCCGGCTCCAGCCGCCACCTCGCCGACAGTTCACCGGAGTCGGTGACGACCGCGTCATCCGCGCCGGACCAACGAAAACGCAACGAGCCGGAGCGTCCGGTCCACCGGCCGGAGTCGTCCTGGCGCAGCTCGGACATCCGCTCGGCGCCGAACCGGCCGCGTAAGTCCAGGGTGATCTCGACCGTGCCGCCAGAACCGCTGATTTGCCGCAGCAGCACCGCATATCGGGGATCCGCCGGTGCGGCCATCGCATCGCGGCATTCGACGACGCGATTGTCGATGGTGACCCAGCTGTGTCGCCAGATCAGCGTCGCCGGCTCGTAATAGCCACCCCACACATAGCGTTCGACCGGCGTCACGGCGTATCTTCCGTCGCCGCCGATCAGGTCGGCGAACACCGCGTCGTCGTGCCAACTCGGCACGCACAGCCAGGAAATGTTGCCGTCCGGTCCGCACAGCGCACCACGTTCGCCGTCGGCGACGAGCGAATACTCGCGCAGCACATACGGCGAGCTCACGACGCCCTCGCGAGATTCGCTTCCACCACGGCCGCGAATGTCGCGAGCGCGGCGCTGGCGGTGGCCAATGCCCGCGTACGCGCATGCCGCGCCGCCGGCACGCATGCGGCCATGCTGATCGCGTGCAGCACGTCGACAACGGCAGCGGCGGCGACGATCCGGCGATGTGGCAACGCGGCGACGACCGCGCCCTGCAGGACCTGCCGCGACCCCAGGACGACCGCCATCGTGGCCGTCGTGGCGTCCGGAGACCGCGCCAGCCGCGCCACACCCGCGCCGGCGGTCAACGCGCCGCCGGTTATCGTGACCAAGCCGACGAGCCGGCCAGCGCCGATCACCGGCGCAGCGCCTTTCGTACGCCCGCGACGGCCGCCACGGCCATCAGTGCACCGGCACCGGCGAGGACGGCGTGATGGCGCGAGGCCCACAACTGCGGATCGCGGCTGTGCGACCTGCGGTCAAACTCACCGTGCGCCCCGAAGTCACTTGCTTTGTCGGCCGGCTTCCACAGATTCGCCGGCCGGTGCGGGTTGTTCGCATCGTCGGTCTGCTGCGCGGCGTATCCGCTTTTGGCGAGATAACGGTCAAGCAGGCCAGGTGCGATCGCGTTCGCGACGAGTGTCCACACCGTGCTGGAGCCGACCCAGTATTCGCGGCGCCGAGGATGGTCGGCCGCGTACACCACCGCGTCGGCGGCGACCTCCGGCTGGTAGATCGGCGGCACCGGCTGCGCGTGCCGCGGCAGCCGGCTCAGGACCCAGCTGAACTGCGGCGTGTTCACCGCCGGCATCTGCACCATCGTGACGTTGACATTGCTGCCTTCGTGCAACAATTCGCAGCGCAGCGACTCGTGAAAACCCTGGATCGCGTGCTTGGAGCCGCAATACGCCGACTGCAGCGGAATGCCGCGATAGGCCAGCGCCGAGCCGACGTGCACGACCGTGCCGCTGTCGCGTTCGCGCATCCGCGGCAGCACGGCCATCGTGGCGTACACATAACCGAGATAGTTGACCTCGGTGACGCGCGCGAACTCGGCCGGCTTGATGTCCCTGAACGGCGCGAAAACCGACGTGAACGCCACGTTGACCCACACGTCGATCGGCCCGAGCTCGGCCTCGATTTTGTCCACGGCGGCGAAAACCTGCTCCTGGTCGGCCATGTCGACCTGGACGGGCAACGCCTGCGCGCCGGCATCGCGTACGTCCGCGGCCGCAGCCTGGAGGCCGTCCTCGCCTCTGGCCAACAACGCGACCGCGTCGCCACGCGCCGCGAACGCACGGGCGCAGGCCCGGCCGATCCCACCACTGGCACCGGTCACCACGACTGTCCGTCTACTCATGACCAGCGCGTACCCACATCGAGCGCCGGCAAAACCCGACATTTGCATACTGCAAGCTTTGTTGCGTTGACTGGGTGGTTGCGCCTTCGCGGCGGGCGACCTCAAGGGGAGGGCGCGGGGTCTTGTCTGTGGTTGGGTTGGGTGCCGCGGTGCGGTTTTGTTTGTGGGGTGGTCCGGGAGTGTGGCTGGGTCGCCGGAGGCGCCATGGCGTCCCGGCGGGTGGCGTGAAGGTCCAGTATGTGGGATGCGAAGGCTCGTGGAGCGCTAAATGTCCGTGTTGAGAGGTTCGCGGATGGTGTGAATGTCGAGTTACTAGCGCTGGATGCAAGAAAACGGCTTTCACACTCGCACGGCCATCACGTGTTGTGACTGATGTGACTGTTGGGGCAGACAATGCTCCTGAGACTGATGTGGCGGCTCGCTCTCACACCAGCGGCCGAGCCAAGCAAACACCCGAGCCGGCGGCCCCTCCGGAAATTTGCATATGGCAACGGTTGGGGTTTGCGACCACCCAGAGGTGGTATCCGGTTGGCGCGGATGAGCGATGGGAGACGGTGCCGTGCATGTCATGGAGGTGTCCAAAGCCGAACGGCTGGAGAATGCGCTGCGCGAGGCGGTCGACGGCGAGGTGCGGTTTGACGACGGTACGCGCGCGGCCTATTCCACCGACGCGTCGAATTTCCGGCAGGTGCCGATCGGCGTCGTCGTGCCGCGTACGCCGGAGGCCGCGGTCGAGGCGGTCGCGGTGGCGCGGCAGTTCGGCGCGCCGCTGTTGTCGCGCGGCGGCGGCACGAGCCTCGCCGGACAGTGCACCAACACCGCGATTGTCATTGACTGGTCCAAATACTGCCATCGGCTGGAATCGGTCGATGGTGACACGTGTGTCGTCCAGCCGGGCATCGTCCTGGACGAGTTGAACAGGCAGCTCAGTCCGACCGGCATGCGGTTCGGACCGGAGCCGGCGACACACATGAACTGCACGCTCGGCGGCATGATCGGCAACAACTCGTGTGGCGCGACCGCGCAGCGGACCGGCAAGGTAGTGGACAACATCGCCGCGCTCGAGGTGCTGTGCTATGACGGCACGCGGTTCTGGTGCGGTCCGACCAGCGACGACGAGTACGCGGACATCGAGCGGCACGGCGATTTACGCGCCGCGATCTATCGCCGGCTGCGCCGGATCCGCGATCGCTATGCCGACGAGATCCGTGAGCGTTTCCCGGACATTCCGCGGCGGGTGTCCGGCTACAACCTGGATTCCCTGTTACCAGAACACGGTTTCGACATCGCCGGCCTGCTGGTCGGCAGTGAGTCGACGCTGGTCACCGTGCTGCGCGCCAAGCTGAAACTGGTGCCAGTGGTGAAAAAACGTACGCTCGTGGTGCTCGGTTTCACCGACGTCTACACCGCCGCGGACACCGTGCCAGCGGTCCTGCCGCATGAGCCGATCGCGTTGGAAGGCCTGGATGCCAAGCTGCTCCGGGACGAACGGATCAAACACCTCAATCCGCAGGCACTGGAGGAGCTGCCGGCCGGCGACGCCTTCCTGATGGTCCAGTTTGGCGGCGACACCACCGACGAGGCCGACCGGCGCGCCCACGACCTGATGAAATCGCTCAAGGAAAGCGAACACGATCCGCAGGTGAAGGTGCTCGACGATCCACGGCACGAACACGAGCTGTGGCGGGTGCGCGAGGCCGGTCTCGGCGCAACCGCGCACGTGCCGGGGCGGCCGGACACGTTCGAAGGCTGGGAGGACTCGGCGGTGCCGCCGGACCGACTCGGCGACTATTTACGGCGACTGCACGGACTTTACGACGAGTTCGGTTACGCGAGCGACACCGGACCGAGTCTTTACGGCCATTTCGGCCATGGCTGCGTACACACGCGGATTCCGTTTGACCTCTACACCGCCGACGGCGTCGCTGCATACCATGACTTTCTGCGTCGCGCGGCCGATCTGGTGGTGGACTTCGGTGGCTCGCTCTCCGGCGAGCACGGCGACGGCGAGACCCGCGGCGAGCTGCTGCCGAAGATGTTCGGCGGTGAGGTGATGCAGGCTTTCGCCGAGCTGAAGGACATCTTCGATCCGGACAACCGGATGAACCCCGGCAAGGTCATCCATCCGGCGGCGGCCGACCAGCACCTGCGGCTCGGCGGCGACTGGTCACCGGCCACCCCGCAGGACGTGTTCTTCCGTTATCCGCACGATGGCGGGTCGTTTGCCGAGGCCGCCAACCGCTGCGTCGGCGTCGGGCGCTGCCGCCAGCACCACACCGATGGCGGACAGGTGATGTGTCCGTCTTATCAGGTGACCGGCGAGGAGGAGCACTCCACCCGGGGCCGCGCGCGACTGCTTTTCGAGATGCTGGACGGACATCACGACAGTCCGGTCGGCGACGGCTGGCGGTCGCCGGCCGTACGCGACGCGCTCGACCTCTGTCTTGCCTGCAAGGGCTGCAAAACCGACTGTCCGGCCAACGTCGACATGGCCACCTACAAGGCGGAGTTTCTGGCGCACCACTACCAGGGCCGGCAGTGGCGTCGGCCGCGGTCGGACCTGTCGATGGGGTGGCTGCCTGCGCTGGCGCAGGTCGTCGGCCGCGCGCGGCTGGCCGGTGCCGCCAACCTGCTGACGCACACGCCACTGTTGTCGCGGCTGGCGAGAATCGTGGCAGGCGTGGAAAACCGCGAGCTGCCGCTTTTCGCGCCACAGACGTTCCAGCAGTGGCATCAGCGTCATTATCGTGGTGGTGACGGAAGACGCGGCAGCGTACTGTTGTGGCCGGACACCTTCACCAACCACTTCCATCCGCACATCGGTGTGGCCGCGACGAAAGTGCTGACCGACGCCGGCTGGGACGTGGTGGTGCCGACCGAGCCGATGTGCTGCGGGCTGACCTGGATCTCGACCGGTCAGCTGGCCACCGCCAAGAAAATCCTCATGCGTACGGTCGACATGTTGGCGCCACACCTGCACAAAGGCGGTCTGGTGGTCGGCCTGGAGCCGAGCTGCACAGCCGTCCTCCGTTCCGACGCAGCCGAGCTTTTCCCGGAAAACCAGGACATCCGCCGGCTGCGCGACCAGACGGTCACGCTGGCCGAGCTGCTGACTCAGCACTCGCCCGGCTATCAGCCGCCGAAGATCCAGCCAGACCAGCTGGTCGCCACTCAGCGGGCGATCGGTGACACGGCAGAGAAAAGTGACGGCGTACGCGCGGTGGCTCAGGTCCACTGCCACCAGCACGCGGTCATCGGCTGGGACGCCGACAACGAGCTGCTGTCGCGCGCTGGCGTCGAGGCGGACCGGCTGGACTCCGGATGTTGTGGACTCGCCGGCAACTTCGGCTTCGAGGCCGGACATCTGGACGTCAGCGAGGCCTGCGCCGAGCGCGTACTGTTGCCGCATCTGCGTGACAACGACCATGACGCGGTCGCGCTGGCCGACGGTTTCAGTTGCCGCACGCAGATCCACGAGTTCGACTCCGGTGGACGCGAGGCCATGCATCTTGCCGAGCTGCTGGCCGCGGCGCTGCCGGCATCACCCGATGGCCTGCCGGCGCGGCCGAACCCACCGAGCAAACAAGCGAAAGTCGCCGCTCTGGCCGCCACAGCCGCTGCCGCCGCTGTCGGCGTCGCGATCAGCGCACGGAGGCTAGGGGCTCGGCGATGACCGTCGATGCCGTACGTGCCCGCGCATACCGGATCCCCACCGCCACACCGGAAGCCGACGGCACTTTGGCTTGGGACAACACGACTCTGGTGGTCGTCACGGTTGACGCCGGCGATGCCACCGGGCTCGGTTGGACATACACGGATGCGTCTGCGGCCACTCTGATCAATTCGACGCTGGCCAAGGTCGTTGTCGGCAGGTCGCTGGACGTACGCGCGTGCTGGCATGCCATGCAGCGCGCGGTCCGCAACATCGGATTGTCCGGCCTGGTCGCCACCGCGATCTCGGCCGTCGACATCGCACTTTGGGACGCCGCCGCGCGAATCCTGGACGTGCCGGTGGCGAGCCTGCTCGGCCGGGTCCATGACGAGGTGGCGCTCTATGGCAGCGGCGGTTTCACGACGTACGACCGGCAGCAGGCGCAGGAACAGCTGACGCATTGGGTCCACGACCAGAAAATTCCGCGTGTGAAGATAAAGATCGGTGAGTCCTGGGGGAAAAACGTCGGCCGCGATCTGGAACGCGTCAACGAAGCCAGGACGGCGATCGGTGCCAACACCGACCTTTACGTGGACGCCAACGGCGGATATGGCGCTGGCCTGGCGCGCCGGGTCGCGCGTGAACTCGAACAGCTCGACGTGCGATGGTTCGAGGAGCCGGTCTCCAGCGACGACCTCGCCGGCCTGGCCGAGCTGCGGGCTGCCACCACGATCGACATCGCCGCCGGCGAATACGGCTATGACCTGCCATATTTCCACCGCATGCTCAGTGCGCAGGCCGTCGACTGCCTGCAGATCGACGCGACGCGCTGCGGCGGATACACGGAGTGGCAACGCATCGCCGCACTCGCCGCCGCCACCAACCGCGACGTCTCCGCGCACTGCGCGCCCAACCTGTCCGCGCACATCGCCGCCAGCACGCCAAACTTCCGGCACATCGAATGGTTTGCCGACCACGACCGGATCGAGTCGCGGCTCTTCGACGACACATTCGACCCGGCCGGCGGCCAGGTCGCTCCCGACCTGACCGCCGCCGGCCACGGCTTCACCTTCAAGGAGGCGGACGCCGAGACGTACGCGGTCCGTTGACTTGCCTACCAGGAAAGTCGAGTGCTACTTTCCCAGTAGGAAAGTTAACGGAGGATGCTGTGGACATAGAAGAAGCTCGTTCGAGCCTGCAGGCAGTGGAGGAAACCCGGCGTAAGGTGCGCGCGACGGCGACCCGGATGCCGACCTGGTATCTGATTGGCAGCTGCGTGGCGATCGTGGCTCTCTGCGCGATCTCCGACCTGAATCTGCCCGGCGGCGCGCGTATCGGCGTTTACGCTGGATATTTCGTCGTAGTCGGCGTGCTGCTGGCCATCGCGCTGCGGCGCGCTCGCGCACGTGCACGCCGGTCCGATCTGTCGATTTCGCGGCTGTTGCTGGTGACCACCGGCCTCATCGCCGCGATCATCGCGACCATCGTGGTGACCTCGCTGATCGTCGGCGTCCTTGGGGTGCCGTTGCATGGCCTGGTCATCGGCGTGGTGGTCGCGGCGTTTTTTTTCGTGGTCACCAAAATCGGCCAGGCACGGCTGAGCGTCTGGATGCGCGAACGGTCATGAGCGCACCGGAGGGTTTCGACGAGCTCATCCACCCCACCACGAGGCTGTCGCTGGTCGCCCTGCTGGCGGCCACCGAATGGGCCGAGTTCGCCTACGTGCGCGAGTCGCTGGACCTCAGCGACTCGGCGTTGTCCAAACAGATGTCCACATTGGCCGACGCCGGCTATGTGGACGTACGCAAGGAAGGCGCCGGCCGCCGCCGGCGAACCACGTTGCGGCTGACCGACCGCGGTCGCACGGCTTTCGAAGGCCACGTCGCCGCACTGCGACAGATCATTTCCGCCGTACCAGTCGAGAAATAACACCAGACCCCCACCGGCCGAAGGGCCATCGTGTTTTCCTTCTCCGGCATGGCGATGCGCCATGCCCTGACCACACTCGCGCTCGCGGCCGGCCTGACGACGGCAGCCGCGCCGACATCGCATCTCACCCCGACGCCGTGTCCGGTGCCGGTGCCGCCGACCGCCACCAACGTCCGATGTGGACTGGTCGACGTGCCGCTGCGCTATGACTCGGCTGCCACGGCCAAAAACAAGCTCGCGGTGGCCGTCATCGCCAGCAAGAAGCCGACGCGTACGCCGCTGATGATCCTCGGCGGTGGTCCTGGCGAGAAGCTGATCGCCTCGTTGCCGGCGTTGGCGGCTCTGCCGGCCGACGATCCGCTGGTCGCCGGCCGCGACGTGATCCTCGTCGACCAGCGCGGCGTCGGCTTCAGCAAGCCGGCACTGGAATGTCCGGAAGTGGTTGGCCCGCTCGTCGACCTGACCGCGCTTCCAGAGCAACAGGCGGCGCGTACGAGCGCCGGTGTCACCGCCTGCGCGCGCCGGCTTTCGCATGACCGAGTGGACTTCTCCGCGTACGACACGCTGAACAACGCCCGCGACCTCGGCCAGGTCGTGGCCGCACTCGGATATCCGAAGGTCGACCTCTTCGGCGGCTCCTACGGCGCGCTGCTCGCTTTGCAGGCCGAGCGCGGAAACCCGGACTGGATCGCGCACGTCGCTGTCGCCTCGCTGACACCGGCAGAACGTAACTTCTTCCTGGACATCGGCCGGTCCTTTCAGGGCTCGCTGGACGCTTTGCGCGCCGCCTGCCGAGCCGACATGATGTGCGCCAGTTCCTACGGCGACATCGCGACGAAGCTGAACCGCGTCGTCGAAAAGTACGCGAAATCCCCAAAACTGATGACGATCGTCGATCGGGCGACCGAGAGATCGGTGCGTGCGATGGTGTCCGGCGAGCTGATCGCCAGCCGCCTGCTCAGCCTGCTGTACTTCCGCAGCAGCCTCGCCTACGTGCCGCAGCTGATCGACCGGTTTTCCAACGGCGACTTCTCCGCGCTGGTCGCCGGCGCCGGCGGTCCACCGCCGACCGCTGAACATGTGGTCCGATAGTTGGGCCGTGTCCGATGGGCCGGCGCGCGCGTTGCCGGGGATCGTTGTCGATCTTGGCAAGTTTCGTTCCCTCCGCTCACAAAACGCCGTATCGTCTCGGCGCATGTTCTGGACTCGCTCCCAACGGCCGGCCTGGTATCTGGAGTTTCCGCTGCTGATCATCGGATATGTCGCCTTCGGACTGGCACGCGCCGGGGTCGACCGTGGCGATCCGGCGGCGACGAACAACGCACTGCTCGTCCAGCAGCTGGAGCAGGCTCTGCGCATCGCGGTCGAACTTCCGCTCAACCACGCGATGCTTGGGCAACCGGTCGCGATTTGTCTCGCCGGCTATTTCTACCGGCTTTGCGTTGTCGCCGTGCCGGTCATGCTGATCTGCCTTTACATGTTCCTGCCGGCACGATACGGCCGGCTGCGGACCGTACTCGTGGTGACAATGGTCATCGATCTGCTGCTCGTCTGGCTGTATCCGGAGTCTCCGCCGCGGTTTGCCGAAAACGGCGTCGTCGACCACCTGGCGACGCACGACATTCTGGGCGGCGCCGCGGCGCGTACGCCGCAGCCGGGAGTCAATCTGTTGGCCGCGATGCCGAGCATGCACGTGGCGTGGACGACCTGGTGTGCGTACGCCGGCTGGTCGGCGCTGCGGCCGCGCTCTCCGCGAACCGCCTGGCTGGTCTGGCTTTTTCCACTGCTCACGGCACTTGTCGTCCTGGTGACCGGGCACCACTATGTCCTGGACGTCGTCGCGGGCGTGGCGCTCGTCGCGGTCGCGATTTCGTTGACCAGGCTGGTGAGACTGGTCAAGCCGAGACGGCTAGATGATCTATTTTCACCCCGGCAGGGGCGTGCGTAAGCACGGGGAGGTGCGGTCTGTTTTGTGGCTTGGTTGGGTGGCGACACCGGAGGGGCGATGGTGTCCCGGTGAGTGGCGAGAAGGTCCACTATGTGGGACTCGACGGCATGTGTAGCGCTACATGTCTGCCTTGCGAGGTTCGCCGATGGTGTGAATGTCGAGTTACTCGCGCTAGATGCAAGGCTTTCACACCCGCAAGACCGACAGCTCCTGTGACGGGTGTGACTGTTGAGACAGGTAATGCTGTTGTGACTGCCAACTTGCGCGCGCCAGGCGGCGGGAGGAGTTTGATCTTGTATTCCCGTCTACCGACAACAGACATTTCACTGTGATGTCCGGCTTGGGTAGACAATTAAGCGAGTAGGTCTACGTGGCGGCGCGTCGGTAATCCCGGTGAAATCTGCCTTGGGATGCGGGATTTTCCCACACTCGATGTGCCGAAACGATCACGAACGGGTTCGGACCGGACGTTAAGTTCCTGGCATCGGGTGAGAACTCAAGTTGAGCCCTTGGAATAGGTCGTCTAGTCGCTGGCGTCCCGCACGAGCATGGCGATCTGGACGCGGTTTTCCAGCGCCAGCTTGGTGAAAATGCTGCTGATGTGGGCTTTCACCGTCGCCACGCTGATGTAGAGCTGCCGCGCGATCTCGGTGTTGGACAGGCCGTCGGCGATCGCCCGCGCGGTCTCGCGCTCACGATCGGTCAGCGCGGACAACCGCTCACGCGCGGTCTCGCGAGCGGCGCGACTCGCGTCGGAGGAGCGGGGGCCGGTGGCGGCGGCGATCAGCCGGGTCGTGGCGGCCGGCGACAGGGCCGGCTCGCCGGCGGCCACGGCGCGTACGGCGGCCAGCAGCCGCGGCGGAGGCGTGTCCTTGAGGACGAAACCGAGAGCGCCCACACGCAACGCGCCGAGCACCATCTCGTCGGAGTCGAAGGTGGTCAGCACCAGGATCCGTGGCGGCTCCGGCCGGCCGAGGATCTCGGTGGTCGCGCTGAGGCCGTCGCGACCCGGCATACGTACGTCCATCAGCACGACATCCGGGCGCTGCTCGGCCACGACGGCGATCGCGGCGTCGCCGTCGGCCGCCTCGCCGACCACGGTCAGGTCCGGCTCGCCGTCGACGATCAGCCGCAGCGCCATGCGTACCAACTGGTCGTCGTCCACGATCACGATCCGCACCGGCGCCACGTCAGTCCGTCCTCTCGTCAGGCCACGGCAGCCGCGCGGCGAGGACGAAGCCACCGCCGTCGACCGGATGGTGCTCCAGTGTGCCGCCCACCAGCGCGACCCGCTCGGCCAGGCCGAGCAGTCCATAGCCGGAGCGCGGCGGCGGATCGTACGATCCAGCGGCACCGCTGTCCCGCACAGTCACGCGCAAGCCGTCGCCGCGCGCACCTTCGACGCTGACTCGTACGCGCGCGCCCGGCGCGTGTTTCCCGGCGTTTGTCAGGCCTTCCTGGACGATCCGGTATGCCGTACGCGCCACCACCTCCGGCGGCGTCGCCGCGCCGTCGACGGTCGTCAGCGTCGCGTCCGCCCCCAGCGCCCGCGCGTCCTCGACGAGCGCCGGCAGGTCGGCGAGCGACGGCTGCGGCGGCTCGGCACCGGTCTGGCTGGCGCGTAGGACACCGAGCACGTCGCGCAACTCCTCCAGCGCCTGATGCGCCCCGTCGGCGACGCCGCGCGCCAACCTGGCGACCTGGTCGGACGGCAGGTCGGCGCGATGTCCGAGCACGCCGGCCTGCATGGCCACCAGGGAGATCCGGTGTGCGAGTACGTCGTGCATCTCGCGCGCGATCCGGTGCCGCTCCACGATGCGCGCCTCGGCGGCTCGCGCGGCCTGCTCACTCTCGGCGCTCTCGGCGCGCTGGCGCAGCGAACGCAGTTCCTCGCGCCGCGCACCGACCGCGACACCGATGGCCACGACGATGCCGACGGTCAGCGCCGGGAGGGCGATCTGCAGCCACAGCGGATCCGGTCCGCCGACCCGCGGATAGAGGTTGTCGCTCAACACGCCGGTGGCCGCGCAGAGGATCGCCATCACGGTCGTCTCCACCGGACGCCGGCGCGTCGCCAGCGACCCCACCGCCAGCAGCGCCGCGCCGCTGGCCAGCGTCGACGCGCTCGACACGATCGCCACGCCGGTCGTCACGGTCAGCGGATAGCGGCGTCGCCAGGCCACGGCGGCCAGGCAGAGCAGGCCGACCAGCGGATCACCGAGCAGCAGCCACCGTACGCGCGCGTCGTACGCACCTGGTGGCACCTGCGAGGCGGCGATGAGCCAAACCACGACCCCGACGAACGCGGCCGCCAGCAGCCGCCACGCATGCTGCCAGAGCCGCAACGGCGGCATCGCGTTCACCGGCTCATCATGATCCATCTCGCCCCGACCGACTACCTGGCCGCCTTGGCCTGGTCGTGAGCCCAGCCGGCGAGTACGACACCGGCGGCGGCGACCAGCACCAACACGACCAGCCGGCCGCCCCAGCCGCCGGGCACCCAGTCGAGCACACCCCACAGCTGCGTCTGCGCGTGGTTGAAGAGGCTGCGGATGGCGGCCTGAGCGGCGACGATCACCGTCACCATGCCGACGATCTGCAGCGCGAGATAGCCACCCCTGTTCACGGTTTCCTCCTTCGACGACTTTGTCCGATCTCAGCGTCGCCGTCGCGGCCACTTCGCACATCGGACCCGGGTCGCCGGCCCGCGTCCACCAAAGGCGGCGCCGGTCATCCGACTTTGGTCGAAGCCGGCCGTGATACGTCCAATGTGGACGGTGACACCCGGTGCTGCCGCCGGAAACGGGCCGGCGGACTTCCACATCCGTCCGTGAACGCCGCGTAGAACCGGCTGATAGAACCAAATCCCGACTCCGCGGCGACCCTCTCGATCGGCAGGTCGGTGGTCACCAACAACCGGCGCGACTCGGCGAGCCGGCGCCGGGTGAGATAGTCGCCGATGGTCGTACCCATCACCTTGCGAAACTGCGGCATCGCGTAGTTCGGATGCAGCCGCACGGCGGCGGCGATGTCGGCGACACCGAGCGGCTCGCGGAAGTGCTCGGAGATGTGCCGCACCATCGCGACGACCTGCCGCAATGCCGGATCGGCTCCGGAATACTGCCGCGCCGGCTGACCGACGGTCGCCAGCGCGAGCCGCCGGACCCGCGCCTCCACCTCCAGCAGCGCGATCCGCCGCCGCTCGGCCTGGTCGCTGCCGAGGTCGGCGGCCCACTGGGCGAAGCTGACCGGATCGGTCGCGCTCGCGGCCTCCGGCGCGGACACCAGGGGTACGCCGGACAGCAGCCGGCTGACCAGCTGATCCGGCAGGCCCCAGGCCAAAAACGTCTCGAACGGCACGTAGACCCAGTGCACGTGGTTGGCCGAGTTGGCCACCAGCTGATGCGGCACGGCGGCCCAGAAGGCGGCCATGCAGCCGGGACCGACCTCGACCGGTACGCCGCCGAACAGGTAGAGCATCGTGCCGCCGTCGGCGACCAGGTTGAGCTCGAGGTCGTCGTGCTGGTGCGCGGCGTGCATCACCGCCGGCTCACCGGCCCAGCCGATCAACCCGGCCGACTCGACCTGAGGATCCAAGATCTTCCCGCTCTCATCGCTGAAGACTTCGCGGATCATAGGCTCGTAGCGTCGAATCCGTCCACGTCGTCTCCAGCTGAGGAGTCCACGCGTGTTTTCTCTGGCGATCGTCGGTGCTGGCCAGTTCGCCGGCGCGTTCGCGCGGCTGTGGCGGTTGCATCCCGGCGTCGGCGACATCTTCGCCACCGACCTGCTGCCGGACCGCGCCGCCAAGCTGGTCGTCGACCACGACCTGGCCGGCACGTTGCCGTCGTACGACGCCGTCCTTGAGTCCAATGTGGACGCCGTAGCGATCTTCACGCAGCGGTGGACGCACGGACCGCTCGTCGCGCAGGCGCTGCGCGCTGGCAAGCACGTCTACTCAGCGGTGCCGATGGCGGTGACTGAGCAGGAAATCGCGGACATCATCGACGGCGTACGCGCGACCGGCCTGACCTACATGATGGGTGAGACCAGCCATTACAACCCGGCGACCGTACACGCGCGCAACCAGCTCGCGGCCGGCGCCTTCGGTCGTCTTTTCTATGCAGAAGGCGACTATGTCCACGACATGGACCTCGGTTTCTATTCGGCATACCAGTATTCCGGCGGCGACAACTGGAAGGCGACCGCGAGCTATCCGCCGATGATGTATCCGACCCATTCCATCGGCGGCATCCTCGGCGCCTGGCAGACGTACGCGACCAGCGTGTCGGCGATCGGTGTCGTCGACGAGCGCGGCGACGGCGTCTTCGACCGTGACGTCAGCATGTTCGGCAACGACTTTTCCAACGCCACCGGCCTTTTCGAGGTCGCCGGCGGCGGATCGTTTCGCACCAACGAGTTTCGCCGGGTCGGCTATCCGTCGCACATCCGCGAGTCGCGGTTTCGGTTTTTCGGCACCGAAGGCAGCCTGGAGCAGCTGGCCACCGTCAGCCTGTGGCAGGACAAGGAGGGCGTCACCGACATCACCGACCATCTCAAGCCGAGCACCGGAGTCGATCCCGACGACCCGTCGCTCGCGCACGTGGCGCCGGCGCTGCGCGACGCCTTCACCTCCGGCTCGGCCCCAGTGCACGACCGGTCGCGGCTGCCGAAGGAGTTCGCGACCGCCGGCAACGGCCACGAGGGCAGCCACCATTTCCTCGCCGACGACTTCGTCACCGCGGTCAACACCGGCACGCTTCCGCCGGTCAACGCGTGGACGGCGGCTCGCTACACGTTGCCGGGCATCGTCGCCCACCAGTCGGCGCTGAAAGGCGGCGTACGCCTGGACATCCCGGACTTCGGTGACCCGGACGCCAGATAGCCGCAATCGGGTCCCGATTGTCCGGCCTCAGGCGTCCCATGCAGGTCCAGCGCACCGCATACGTCCCGTGCGCCGGACTCAGTCGGCCCAGTCCAGCACGCGCAACGCGCGCAAGGTGTTCCAACGACTTGGCTGGCCGTCGCCGTCCTCCATGGCGACATGCACCGCGCCTGGATGCGTGTTTTCCAGCAACCACCGGCCATCCGGCTGCTGTTTCGACCGTAGGAGGTCGATCGCCTCGGCCGTCCGCGGATCGGGTTTCTCAGCAGCCAGACGGAAATAGTCCAGGGCCCACAGCACGTCGTAATGCCACCAGGTCGGAAACGAAAACCCGAGCCAGCCGGGCTCGACGATCTCACCTGTGCTCAGCCGCCGGAAAAGCCGCCGCTCCAACAGATATTCCTCGCCGCGCTGCCGCGCCGCCGCCGACTCCGCCGTGCCGCCGGTGACCCGCTCGTATTCCAACAGGCCGTCGAGCACGCACAGGGTCGTGTTGAACGACGAGCGTACGGACCCGTTTTCGGCCTCGCAGTTCCAGCCACCGTCGGCCAGCTGCTCGCCAACCAGCCGCTCGATGATGGGGGCGGCGTCCTCGCCGAAGTACGCGCACAGAGCGGCGGTGCGGCCGTTGATGCACGGCTCGACCTCGCCGTCGAAGAACCGCTGGCCGGCGTGTTCCCACCGGCAGGTGTCGCGTACGGCCGCGATCGCGTCGCGCACCGCCTCGGGCTCGACGCCGAGCTCACGCAGCAGCACCAGCGTCGGATAAGTCGCGGTCCACGGCTGACCGGGGGCGGAGCCCCACTGATAGTCCACCGGAAAGCAGGCCCCGCCGGCCCACAGACCGTCGTCGCCGCGCGCGGCAAGCAGCCTCGCGCCCCAACCTTCGGTGGCGACCTTGGCGCGCTCCGCGGCCACCGCCTCCGGCCGCGAGTCGGTGAGGTCACGCAGCACCTGCCAGCGCAGGCCCGGATCCGTGTCGAGCAACCAGTCCAAGACCGTCATCGCAGCAGGATAGCGTCGCATATCGTGTGGTTGTGACGGACGTTTTCTACGAAGCGCTCGGCGACGGCAGGTTCCGGCCGACCGCGGCGACCACCAGCCCGTGGGACCAGCGGATGCAACACGGCGGACCGCCGAGTGCACTGCTCGCCACCGAGATCTGCCGGGTCGCCGGCGGCGCGGACCGGCGGATCGGCCGGATCACCGTCGACTTCCTCGCGCCGATCCCCCGATCCGACGCGGAGGTGCACGTCGAGGTCATCCGTCCCGGCCGGCGTACGCAGCTGGCCGAGGCGACGATGACGGTCGACGGCCGGGTCGCGGTGGTCGCCAGAGCCTGGCAGATCGCCACCACCGCGTCCGTGCCACCGACCACGCCGCAGCTGCCGCCACCGCGACCCGGCACCCAGCCGCAGACCTACTTCCCCGGCCTGACCGACTGGGGTTACGGCGAGGCGACCGACTGGCGTTTCGTCAGCGGCGGCTGGCAGGTCCCCGGACCGAGCCAGGTGTGGGCCCTGGTCGGACCGGAGCTGGTGGCCGGCGCCGACCCGGCGCTCGCCGGGCTGCAACGGCTGCTCGTGCTGGCCGACTCTGCCAACGGCCTGGCCGCCGAGATGTTCCTCGACGACTGGCTGTTCATCCCGCCGACGCTCACCGTCACGCTCTTCCGCTATCCGGCCAGCGACTGGATTTTCCTGGCCAGCCAAACATATCTGGCACCGGACGGCGGTGGCATGAGCGAGGCGCGGCTCTATGACCAGACCGGTTTTCTCGGCACCGCCTCGCAGGCGCTCTACGTGGGACCACGCGGATGAGCGCGTTCACGGTCCGTCCACTGGATGTCGACACCTGGCCAGCGTTCGCTCGGCTGGTCGAGGCCAACAACGGTGTCTGGGGTGGCTGCTGGTGCATGGGTTTTCACGTCCGGTTGAAAGGCCGCACAGCGGCGCAAAACCGGGCGGAGAAAGAACAACGCGTGCGCGAAGCGCGTACGCATGCGGCGCTGGTCTTCGATGGCGACGACTGTCTGGGCTGGTGCCAGTTCGGCCCGCCGGAGGAACTGCCGGAAGTGAAGAGCCGGCGAAAGTACGAGCAGGGCTTGACGAGGTTGCCGGACTGGCGGATCACCTGTTTCTTCACCGGCAAGGGTTTGCGCGGCCGCGGTGTCGCCGACGCGGCGCTCGGTGGCGCACTCGCCGAGATCGCGCGGCACGGCGGTGGCACGGTCGAGGGCTATCCGGAGGAGACCGACGACCGCAAGGTTTCCGGCTCGTTCCTGCACACCGGCCCGATGGCCGCCTTCGAAAACCACGGTTTCACGCGTACGCGGCAGATCGCACCGCATCGGTGGGTCGTCACGCGTACGGTCGACGGCTGAGTTCCTTGGCCGCCTTGGCGAGGCCAATCGTTGACAGGTCAGCACATTTCGACGGAAGCGACCGCAGCGCCGGACCGTAGGATCCGAGGCTGTCGAAATGCGCCGGCCAGCGTTTGGCCGCACCGCGGAGAAAACGGACCTTGCCGGTGACGTATGGCGCGAGTGCCGACCAGTCGCGCGGACCGGCCGCACCGGCCGAATGCACGCCGTTGGGGAAGAGCAGCACATAGAGGTCGCGCACCGGATCGCCACTGTCGTGGCGTTTGACGACATAGTCCGCCAGGGCGCGTTGGCACGGTCGCGAACCGAAAACCGACCAGAACGGCGTCAGTCCGGTCCGGTCGGCCTGCACCGGGTCCAGCATCACGAACGACTCGACGAGCAGGTCGCCGGTGTCGCGGTTGCCTTGGCGCTGCCGCAAAAGATCCGCGATGGGGGCCGACAGGTCCTGCGGTCCCGGCGTCGACAGGCGTACGACGGGGTGGCCGGCGCGCCGGCCCCATACCTCGATGTGCCGCGCCAACTCCGGCTCGAATCCCCATTCGGCCTCCGGGCTCGCGCCGTCTGGTTCCGGTGCCGCGAATCGATCGCGCCTTGAGCCGTAGCGACGCAGAAACTCGGTGACCGCCGGCGATCCGTGCAGGAACTCTTCCGCGGAAAGGCCGCCGTACGCGCCGGTTTGGAAGACGTGCCGGTCGTCGACACGCGTGGTCGGCCAGGTCAGGCCGTCCTCCACGACGACGACCGGAGCGCCAGGACGCAGGGCACGGCCGAGAAACTCTTCGTACGCGCGTGGCAACCGACGCCATTTCAGCCGGAAGTAAGCGATCCGGCTGGCCATCAGCCGGTCCTGGTTGCCGTCGTGCATCTGGTGCAGGATGACGTCGTCGTTGTTTTCCAGCAGTGGCGGGGCGACTCGCCGGCCGAATTCCAGCGCGCCGACCGCGTCTTCGGAGTCGAGCTCGGTGGCATGCACCGGCACGAGCAACGTCTGTGGCAGCCACGGCACGCCGGCCGCCACACAAACATGGGCGATCGATCCGCTCGATGAGCCGATCACCGCGCCTGGATAGTCGTTTTCCGGATAGTGACCGGTGATCCAGTGCGCAACGGCTGACATGTCCACTGAGGCGAGCTGATCAGGCCGTACGCCTTCACCGCCACCGGCCAGCGCATAGAGCCGCTGCCGCAACCGCAGAGGAAGTGCGGCCGACGCGCGTACGGCCGCGGCACGGGCCGGATCCTGGCCGAGATGCGCAAAATCCTCGCCTCGCAACGCGCGCGACACCGCGCGGAGCATCGCCGACGCCGAGTCGAACTCAGCGACCGCCTTCTCCGCCGCGATCGTCATCGCTTTCCGTCACTCATCAGCCGCACGAGCGCGTCGCGTACCGCCGCCGCGTATGGTTCGGGATGGTCAAAGGGAAAGGCGTGCGGCACGCCGGGTACGGTGCGGCACTGGCCAGCCGGCCGGTGCGCCAGCGACTCACACCACTCGCGGGTCGACAGCGCGTCCCGGCAGCCGCGGATGACGGTGACCGGGATCCCCGTCTTTTCCAGCCAACGCTGCGGATCGTCGGCCAGGCTCGACCACACCATCGACAGCATTCTCCGCATGCCGGCCCGCTGTTGTTCCGGCCGCTGAAACCTCCGGAGCGCGCGCGGCTCGCGACGCGAGTCGATCAGCCACCGTACGAGAAGTCGCGGCAACGACCGATATGCCGGATCGACCGTCGGACTGGCGAGGACAAGCGCGCTGACGAGATCTGAATGCTCCGCCGCCAGCCTGGCCGCCAGCAACGCGCCGTACGAGTGGCCCGTCAACAACACCGGACCGTCCACAGTGGACCGCAGCCAGGCCGACACCGCCGCACAGTCCTCCGCGACGCCGAGATCATGCGGTGCGTCCGGAGCGTCCCCGGTGCCCGGCAGGTCTATCAGGGAGACCGTGGCGCCAGTGGCCAGCATGTCCTGCGTACGCCGCAGATATCGCGACACCGCCAGGCCTGGCAGCATCACGATCCGCGGACCGTCGCCGACCGTCCGCACCGCAATCTCTCGCACCCGCGTTGGCTACCCGCTTCGGTCGCCGCTCAATCGGTGTCGGTGGCATCCTTCAGCTCTCGGCGTCCCTCTCGGCCGGTTTCCGCGCTGCGATCGGCGGCGCGGCGGGACAACTGCCACGGCCTGGCCAGCCAGCGACCGAGTTTTCCCGGTGCGTGGTGAGAAATCCACGCGCCAAATCCGAGGGTCCGGTCCGTGCCTCGTTGCAGCCGGCGGGACAACCGCGGCGCCAACAGGCCGGCGATCAACAGCAGGACGCACACACCGACGACGATTGCCAGCACAACCATGCTCGCGTCACCTCAGTCACGCTTTCTGTAGACGTTTCGGCTCAGTTCTTCGACAACGCCTCCGGCGACCGCGCTGCGTACGGCGTTTCCGAAGCGGCCGGGTCCCCACGCCGACGCGCGTACGCGCCGTGCCAGCTCGCGTCTCGTCAGTGGTCCATGGCCGAGAGCTGTCGCGATGACATCGACCTCGCGCCGGATTTCCGGGTCGTCCGGCGGATAGTCCGAGGCCGCCGGCAGTGGCGCGTATCCGGACCTGGTGGCGGATCGACTCCCGACGCGACCATCGCCGGCCGCGCGCGGTTGCATCGGAGCCGGTTCGCCGCCGGTGTCGGCCGAGAGTGGACTCGCCACATCCTCAAGTGAACGCTGCGCCGCCTCGACACCGAGCCAGACTTCCACCACGCCACCGGCGATCATCATCGCCGCACCGAGGTAGTAGCCGACCGCGACCAGCCCCATTTTTCCGGTGTCGACCAGGCTGCCGAACAGCAGCGGTCCGACGATGCCGCCAAGCCCGGTGCCGACCGCGTAGAACAACGCGATCGCCATCGCCCGGATCTCCAGCGGAAAGACCTCGGAGACGGTCAGATAGGCCGCGCTGGCGCCGGCGGAGGCGAAGAAGAACACGATGGCCCAGGCGATCGTCAACGTCCACACCGAAAGCAGGCCGTTGCTGAACAGGATCCCGGTCGCCACCAACAACACGCCAGAGCCGAGATAGCTCGTCGCGATCATCGTACGACGGCCGACCGTGTCGAACAGCCGGCCGAGCACGATCGGACCGAGCAGGCTGCCGATCGCCAGCGGGATAAGGTAAAGACCGGCGATCGCGCCGGAGATGTGGAAAAACTTACCGAGGACCAGCGCCTCGGTAAAATAGACCGCGTTGTAGAGAAACGCCTGTCCGACGAAAAGGCCGAGCCCCAGCAGCGTACGCCGTGGATAGGTGCGCAACAGCGTCTGGCCGACCTCGCCGAAGCTCGTACGATCACGTTGCCGCACCCTGATCCGGTCGTCCACCGGCTCCAGGTCTCCGTCGATCTGTTGCCGCACCTTGTCTTCGATGTCACCGACCAGCCGCTCGGCCTCTTCCGCCCGATGATGGGTGAACAGCCAGCGCGGACTTTCCGGGACGTTCCGACGTACCAGCAGAATGCCGACGCCGAGCACGGCACCGATCCCGAACGCGATCCGCCAGCCGAGCGACGGCGCCAGGATCGACGGCTGCAGAAGGACAATCGTCAACGCCGCACCGACCGCCGCGCCAAGCCAATATGACCCGTTGATGAAAAGATCGACCGTGCCGCGTACTCTCGCCGGCACCAACTCATCGATCGCCGAGTTGATCGCCGAATACTCACCACCGATGCCGGCGCCGGTGAGGAAGCGCATCAGGAAAAACCACCATGGGCTGAAGGAAAACGCGGTGAGGATGGTGGCCAGCAGGTAAACTGCCAGGGTGAGCAGGAAAAGTTTTTTCCGGCCGATACGATCGGTGAGATAGCCGAAGAAAAGCGCACCGGCCACCGCGCCGACGACATAACATGACGCCGCGAAACCAACTGCCGTCGGCGAGAGCACGAGGCCGGAGTCCGGCTCGGTCAGCCGGTCACCGATCGCACCGACGATCGTCACCTCCAGACCGTCGAGAATCCACACCGTGCCAAGCCCGATGACAACGGTCCAATGCCAACGCGACCACGGCAACCGGTCGAGCCGCGCCGGCACATCGGTCACGATCGTCTGTTGACCAGCCATTCCAGGTGGCTACCCAGTCATCGCACGAAGAAACGTCGGGGTCGTGGTGGCCGGCTCTCCAGGCTTGCTCGGTCACGTATGGGAAGCAACCCGTCGGCATGCATGCCATCACAGCGTCCGGTGGGGTGCTGGTGTGACTGCTGTGGCTGATAGTGCGGGTGAGGCGGCTCGGTTGCGTAATACTTGTTAAACAAGACATCAAAGCCGACATTTGGTGCGGCCCAGCAGTCACAACAGCATTATCAGCCTCAGTAGTCACACCAGTCACAGCCTCTGGTGATCACTACGGCGTGAAAGCCTTGTTCCTTGCGTCCAGCGCAAGTAACTCGACATTCATGCCATCCACGAACCTCTCAAGCCGGACATTTAGCGCTCCACACGTCTTTGCATCCCACATAGTGGACCTTCTTGTCACCCACCGGGACGCCACTGCACCGCCGGCGCCCCAGCCACACTCCTGGTCCACCCCGCACGAAACCGCACCCGCGGCACCCAACCCAACCAACGACGGGACCCCGCGCGCCCCTCCCCTTGAGGTCGCCCTCCGCGCAGGAGCGCCCGCCGCGCAGGCGAAAACCCAACCACCCCCAAACGCAACAATCATGAAACCCGAGCCCCGTTCCGGCTACACCGACGTGGCCTACCGGCTACACCGACTGGCCTGACCGCGGCCGGCCGGGACCCGGGGCGCCGGCGAAGGCTTGAGCGATCGACATCCACTCCGTCGCGACCGGTCCGGAGATCCGCAGCGCGGTGTCGTCGCGGTGCCGGCGTTGTGTGACTACCAAACAAAAGTCCTCGGCCGGACCGGTGACGCTGTCGGCCGCGTCGTCTGGTCCCCACGACCACTGCGAGCCGTCCGGCGCGGTCAGCCGTACGGTCACCGGCACCTGCGGCACGTCGCGACCGTTCAGGACGTACGCGAATCCGAAGGTGCTGACACCGAGGTGCGCGATGTTACGCAGCCGCGCGGTCGGTGTGCGGCGCACGCCGACCGCGTCGGCGATGTCCTGGCCGTGCGCCCAGGTTTCCATCAGCCGCGCGGTGACCGACGACGCGGCGCTCATGTCCGGACCGTACCAAGGAATTCTCGCCTTCGGATCCATCGTCGCGAAGACCTCAAGCAGCCGGCCACGCGCGGTGTCGAACCACTCGGCCAACTCGACGCGCGGCATGCTTCGGTGCCGTTCCGCGATCACGTCGGGAAAAGCTGTGCCATGTTGCAGAAGTTCGGCTGTGTCGCTGCGAAAACGGTCGGGTTCGGTCGCCGCGAGCGTCGCCGCCTGGTCGAAGAAGGCGAGGTGGCTGAGCTGGTCGCGGATGAGCCAGCCGGCGGCCGCGGACGGCCGGTCCCAGTCGGCGTCGGCCAGCTTTGCCAGGATGGCGCGCAAATCCTCGGTCTCGGCGGCCAGATCGGCCAGCAGGTCAGTCATCGATACGGCCATGTGTCGTCCCTTCCACTGCGGAGGAGGTTACCGACAAGATGTCGTCGCGGAAGCCGGCGGCCAGCGCCCGCAGCGCCGCGTCGAGATAGTGGGTGAGGTCGGCGTCGGCGCGTACGGACCACTGCTCATACGCGGCACGGCAGGCGGCGAGCGTCGTGCGGCCGGCGGCGAGCGGATAGAGGGAGTCGGCCGGCTGGGCGCTGCGGCGGCCGACAAACTCCGCGATCGCGCGTTCCCAGGCGTCGTAGTGCACAGTCGCGCTGGCCGCGAGCTCTGGCACCGAGCTGATCAGCTGCATCCGCATCCGCAGCTCCGGCACGTCATCGGCGCGGTAGTGGTTGACGGCGATGACGGCGCGGCGTACGGCCTCCATCACCGGCAGGCCGGCCGGTGTCTGCGCCAGCGTGGTCCGGATGCTCTCCACCTCGGCGTCGAACGCCGACCACAGCACCTCGGATTTCGCATCGAAATAACGGAAAAACGTGCGGCGGCTGACACCGGCGGCGGCCGCGATCTGGTCGACCGTGGTCTCGTGAAAACCGCGCTCGGTGAACAGCCGCAAGGCGATCACCTCGAGGCTGCGCGCGCTCGTACCCGGCGGCCGGCCGCGCCGGGGGCTTGTTTCTGGCACGCGGTGACATTATCCTACCGGCTATTCGTCACACCGTGCCAAAAGGGGTCTCCGATGGCCAACGAGTGGTTCGAGTCCGTCGCCGAGGCCCGTCGCCGGGCTCGCAAGCGGCTGCCGAAGTCGGTCTACAGCGCGCTGGTGGCCGGCTCCGAGCGCGGTGTCACGCTGCGCGACAACCAGGCCGCCTTCGACGAGCTGGGCTTCAAGCCGCGTACGGCCGCGTTGCCTGGCAGCCGCGACCTCGGCACCACCGTGATGGGACAGCCGGTGTCGATGCCGGTGCTCATCTCCCCCACCGGCGTGCAGGCGATCTGTCCAGACAGCGAGGTCGCGGTCGCGCGCGCCGCCGCCGCGCGCGGCACCGCGCTCGGTCTCAGCTCCTTCGCGAGCAAACCGATCGAGGAGGTGGTCGCCGCCAATCCGCAGACGTTTTTCCAGGTCTACTGGTGCGGCAGCCGCGACGACATCCTCCAGCGGCTCGACCGCGCGCGAAAGGCCGGCGCGGTCGGCATCATCCTGACGCTCGACTGGTCGTTTTCGCACAGCCGCGACTGGGGCAGCCCGCACATTCCGGAGCGGCTGAACGTCCGCGAGGCACTGCGCTTCGCACCGGAGACGTTGGCGCGACCCGGCTGGCTCTGGTCGTACGTGCGCACCGGCCACATCCCCGACCTGACCGTCCCCAACATGGCCGCGCCGGGCGAGCCACCGCCGACGTTTTTCGGCGCGTACGGCCAATGGATGATGACACCGCCACCGACCTGGGACGACGTGCGGTGGCTGCGCGAGCAGTGGGACGGGCCGTTCATGCTCAAAGGCGTCTATCGGCCGGACGAAGCCCGGCGCGCGGTCGACGCCGGTGTGACCGCGATCTCGGTTTCCAACCACGGCGGCAACAACCTCGACGGCACGCCGGCGACGATCCGTACGCTGCCGGCGGTCGCGGAGGCGGTCGGCGACCAGGTCGAGGTGCTGCTCGACGGCGGCATCCGGCGCGGCAGCGACGTGGTCAAGGCGGTGGCGCTCGGAGCGCGCGCGGTGATGATCGGCCGCGCGTATCTGTGGGGTCTGGCGGCCAACGGCCAGGCCGGCGTCGAGAACGTACTGGACATCCTGCGCAACGGCATCGACTCGACACTGCTGGCGCTCGGTCACCGCAGCATCCATGACCTGAGCAGCGACGACGTGCTCGTGCCGGACGGTTTCAGCCGCTGACCCAGCCGCGGTAGGCGTCCATGTCGACGTTGCCACCGCACAGAATCGTCGTCACGTGGCGGCCGGCGAAGCGCTCCCGATCCTCCAGGATCGCCGCGAGGCCGAGCGCCGCCGACGGCTCGACGATGAGGCCGGCGTGCTCGTACAACAGGCGCATGCCGGCGATGATCGACGCCTCCTCCACGAGTACGGCGTCGTCGGCGACCACCAGCAGGTCGTCGAGCACCTCCGCAATCGGCAGCCGGCCGGCGACGCCGTCGGCGATGGTGTTGGTCGACTCGGTGGTGACGACCTCGCGCTTACGCCACGAGTACGTCATCGCCGGCGCGCCGAGCGGCTGCACACAGATCACCTCGACCTGCGGTGCCAGCGTCTTCAGCACATAGCCGACGCCGGTGGCCATCGCGCCGCCGCCGAGCGCGATCAGCACGACGTCGCTCGGCGTACGCGCCAGCTCCAGGCCGATCGTCGCCGCGCCTTCGCAGGTCTCGATGTCCAGGCTGTCCTCGACCAGCCGGATGCCGTCGTGCTGCGCAATCGCGACCGCCCGCGCGCGAGCCGTGTCGAAGTCGGCATCCACGATCTCCAACTCCGCACCAAACGCACGGATGCGCTCGAGCTTGGTGGCCGGCGCGAAACGGGACGCCACGACGCGTACGTCCAGACCGCGACGGCGACCGGACCAGGCGAGCGCCTGGCCGAGGTTGCCGGCGCTCGCGCACACGGCCGGTCCGGTCAGCTGACTCGTGACCAGCTCGGTGCCGCGGCCCTTGAAGCTGCGTACCGGATTGGCGGTCTCCAGCTTGATGCTCAGCGCACAGCCCAGGTGCGGCTCCAGCGGCTCGCAGCGAAACAGCGGCGTATCCAGGAAAACCGGGTCGATCACCGCGCGCGCTGCCTGGATCCGAGAGAGGTCGAGCCGAGTTTTCCGCACGGATTCACTCTAGGACACGATCTGACCTAGATCGGTCCTAGCGTGGCCAGCACCACCAACCGCGAAGGACACGATCATGATCATCGACAGCAATCCGACCACCGGCACGCCGACCTGGCTGGAGCTGGAGGTTTCCGATCCGGACCAGGCCGCGGCGTTCTATGGCGCGGTGTTCGGCTGGTCCTTCGAGCCGGGACCGGCCGGCACGACTCGCTGCCTGCTCAACGGTCGTACGGTCGCCGGACTGCGGCCGGCGCGAGAGGCGCAGTGGCTGGTGCACCTGGCGACCGACGACTGCGACCGTACGGCCGAGCGGGTCGCCGCGGCCGGCGGCAAGGTGCTGGAGGCGCCGGCCGAGTTCGGCGACGCGGCGCGGATCGCGTACGCGGAGGACCCGGTCGGTGCGCGGTTCGGCCTGTGGCAGGGTCGCCGGTCAGTCGGCTGTGAGGTGGTGAACGAGCCGGACTCGCTCGTACGCAACGACCTCGTCACACCGGCTCCGGGGCCGGCACGCGCCTTCTATCCGGCCGTTTTCGACTTCTTCCTGGACGGCAACGACGACCTGCCCGGCGTCGACTTCACCTTCCTGCGGTTGACCGCGGAGAAGGAGGTCGGCGGCATCATGGGTGACCCGTCGGCGGCGCGCTCGTCGTGGAACACGCTGTTCGAGGTCGCCGACTGCGACACCACGGTCGCGCGCGCGGTCGCGGCTGGCGCGATCGTCGTCAAGCCGGCCGCGGACGATCCGTACGCCCGCTCGGCGACGCTCACCGACCCCTTTGGCGCCACCTTCTCCGTCGGCTCCCGCCACGCCTAGCTTTGTGGTCAGGAAGTGACGGGGTCAGCGGCGCGGAGCTCCTCGGCGAGGGCTTCCAGTGCCGGCAGTGCCTGCAGAAGGATTTGCGTGGTCTCCGGTGGCAGCCGGTCGAGGCATTCGGACACGACGGCCGTACGCCGCGTCTTGATCCGCGTGTGCACCTTCTTGCCGGCGGCGGTCACCTCGACGAGCGCGGCCCGCGCGTCGGACGGATGCGGGATCCGGCGGATCAGCTCCAGCTCGGTGAGCTTGCCGACGACCCGCGAGAGCATCGTCGGGTTGAGGCCTTCCAGCTCGGCCAGCTCGGCGAGGCCGAGCGGACCGCGGCCGGTGACCAGGCCGAGGATCGACGCCTGGGTCGGCGTCAGGCCCTCGCCGGTCGCCGACGCGTTGAGCTGCCGAGCGAGCCTGCCGATGACCACCCGCATCCGGATAACCGTATCGCTGTCTACCACGTCATCATCCTCTTAGTTGCCTGCCGGCAAGCAATGTATTGTCGGAGCTGTGGGACGACTGGACGAAGAAACCGAAAGAGTCAAGCATACGGTTCACCCGTCAGTCGCCATCGGGAACGAGCCACATCCCCAGCGGATGCTGGTCTTCGCCATCGTCTCGATCGCGTTGTTCATGGCCTCCATGGACCAGACGATCGTCGCCACCGCTCTCACCACGCTGCAGCACGACCTGCGCGCGCCGATCAACTGGACCGGCTGGACGATCACCATCTACTCGCTCGGCCAGATCGTGGCGATGCCGCTGGCCGGCAAGATCAGCGACCTGTACGGCCGCAAGAAGGTGTTTCTGCTGGCCGCCGTACTCTTCACCGCCAGCTCGCTGTGCTGCGGCCTGGTCGACAACATCTATCTGTTGGTGTTCTTCCGCGCGCTCCAGGCGCTCGGCGGCGGCGCGTTCATGCCGTCGGCGACCGGCATCGTGTCGGACATGTTCGGCCACCAACGCGACCGGGCGCTCGGCATGTTCACCAGCATCTTCCCGATCGGCGGCATCATCGGTCCGATCGCCGGCGGCCTGTTCGTCACGTACGCCAGTTGGCGCGAGATCTTCCTGGTCAACGTGCCGATCGGCATCGCGCTGCTGGTGCTCGGCCTGCGCTTCATCCCGGCCAGCCGGCCACGCGGCACCAGCCGGATGGACGTGCGCGGCGTGGCGCTGCTCGCCGCGCTGATCCTGGTGGCGATGTTTGGCATCAGCTCGCTTGGCAGCTCCGGCTATGCCGTCTTCGCCGTCTGCGAGGCGGCCGCGCTGGTGCTCGGCTGGCTGTTCGTACGACACACACAGCGCGACAAGGCGCCATTCATCCCGATCCAGTTGCTGCGAGGCCGCGGATTTGGCGTGATGAACCTGATCAACCTGCTGTTCGGCATCGCCGCCCTCGGCCTCGGCACGCTCGTACCCGTCTATGCCGAGCAGCGTTATGGCATCAGCACACTGGAATCCGGCACCCTGTTGACCGCACGCGCCGTCGGCACGATCTGCGTCGCCGGGCTCGCGGTTTTCGCACTACGCCGCACCGGCAGCCGGTTGCCGATTACCGTCGGCTTCGGCATCGTCGCCGCCGGCCTCTGCATGATGTTCCTGCCGCCGGCCGGCATGTCCGCGTACCTCTGGCTGGCCATCGCCGCCGGCATCACCGGCGTCGGCATGGGGCTTTCCGTACCAGCGACCAACAACGCCACCCTGCAACTCGCACCCGACCAGGTGGCCGCTATTGCCGGACTACGTGGAATGTTTCGACAGTCCGGGTCCATCGTTGCGGTGTCCGCGGTGACCGCGATCTTGGCGCGTAGCGCTGATCCCGGCGTGACTCAGGCGTACATATTGATTGTGTTCGCGGCGGTGCTGGTGGGGATATTGCCGCTGGTGCGGCTGGTTCCGGATCATCGCGGGAGCTGGTAGGCGGGATTTGGCAGCGTGGCAAGGTGGTCGCGGGCCGCTTGTTTGGGTTGGCTGGGTTTTCTGGTTGTTCTGGTGGGAAAGTGGTTGCGGTTTTGGTTGTTGGGTTGGAGGGGTAGTTGGGGTTTCTGGTTGTTGCGTTGTGGAGGTGGTTGGGTTTTCTGCTTTGTTGCGTTTGGTGGGTGGTTGGGTTTTCTGTTTGTTGCGTGGGTGGGTGGTTGGTTTTTCGCCTGCGCGGCGGGCGCTCCTGCGCGGAGGGCGACCTCAAGGGAGGGGGCGCGTGGCCGCCAATCGGTGTGCATGGGGGTGCGGGCGGCGGTTTGCGGGCGGGGCTGGGTTTTCCGAGCTTGCTCGGTCACGTATGGGAAGCAACCCGTCGGCATGGACGCCATCACAGCGTCCGGAGTGGTGCTGGTGTGACTGCTGTGACTGATAATGCGGGTGAGGCGGGCCGACTGCCTAATACTTGTTTAACAAGACATCAAAACGGACATTTGTTGCAGCTGAGCGGCCACAACAGCATTATCAGCCTCGGTAGTCACACCCGTCACAGCCTCCAGAGATCACGGCGGCCTGAAAGCCTTTTTTCTTGCGTCCAACGCAAGTAACTCGACATTCATGCCATCCACGACCCGTACAAACCGAACATTTAGCGCTCCACACGCCGTCGCATCCCACATACTGGACCCTCACGCCACCCGCTGAGACGCCACGGCACCGCCGGCGCCCCAGCCACACTCCTGGTCCGGTTTGTCCGTTCTCCCCCGTCGGCGAGCTTTGCTTGAGCACATGTCGACCGGGCCTGCCGCGTACGAAACCCAACCACCCACCCAAGCTCGGCAGGCCCGGTCGACATGTGCTCATCCTCCGGACGCCGACGGGGGAGAACGGACAAACCGGACCACACCACAAACACAACCGCACCCGCGGCACCCAACCGGACCAACAGCGAAACCCCGCGCGCCCCTCCCCTTGAGGTCGCCCTCCGCGCAGGAGCGCCCGCCGCGAAGGCGAAAACCCAACCACCCCCAAAACGCGACAATCATGAAGACGCAACCACCCACCCAACCGCAACATCAGAAATCCCACCACCCACCCAACGCAACAATCAGAAAACCGGGCAGTCAGTAAGTAGTCCCTCCAGAGCCACCACCATTATCCGGCGCAGCTCCCCCAGTCGTCGCCGCGTGCCAGCTGAAGCTCACGCCGCCGAAGGTGTCCTTGGCGGCGTTGCCTTTGGCGTCGCCGGGGCCGCCGTCCACCTGGAAAGTGTAAAGCGGCTTTCCGTCATAGGTCACCTGCGACTTACCGTTGTCAGGCCGCTTCACGGTCGCCAGTTTTCCCGGCACGTTACCGGAAACGGGGTCGGACGTGGCGATCACAGGTTGCCAGATTGCCAGGCAGGAGGCGGTGCAGACCACCTTGCCGCCGGCTTCCTGGTCGGCGAAATAGAGAGTTTTGCCGGAGCTGTCGGTCAAAACCGTGCCGATGCCGGCGACTGTACGCGTGCTGACCGCCGCGTTTTGGCCGCAGGCCGCGAGCAACGCGAGGGTCAGGACCGCGACGAACCAGGGTTTCACGCCGCCTCCTCCAAAAGGATACCGTGCCAACTATCACGGACCCCGACGGCGAATGGTTCAATCTAGTCGACGAGAACCGGCAGCGAATCCACACCGTACACAATGGACAGTTGACGATAGGCCAGCTCCGGCTCCGGTTTCGCCAATCGTAGCTTCGGAAAACGGCGGACCAGCGAAGGATAGGCGATCCGCAGCTCCATCCTGGCCAGCTCGGCGCCGATGCAGCGGTGGATGCCGTGGCCGAAGGCCAGATGCGGACTCGGTGGTCGTTTTCCGGAGAATTCCCCGGCATCCGCACCAAAGGCCGCGTCGCGGTCGGCGCCGCTGAGGGAGACGAGTACGACGTCGCCGGTGGCGATCGAGGTGCCGGCGATCTCCATGTCGGTCGTGGCGACGCGCGGAAAGGCTACCTGCACGACGGTCAGATAACGGAGCATTTCTTCGACGATCGGGCCGACCGCCTCGTCATCGGTCCGCAGCGCCTCGAAAGTCGCGGGGTCGCGCAGCAACACGATGGCGCCGAGCGCCAGCATGCTCGCGGTGGTCTCGAAGCCGCCGGTCAGCAGGCCATCGGCCAGCTCGGCCAGCTCGCGGTCGGACACGTCGTCGCCGTGTTCGGTCACCAGCATGCCGAGCAGGCCGTCGCCGGGAGTCCGCCGCTGGCCTTTCACGATTTCCAGCAGATACGCCAAAGACTCGTTGATTGCGCCGAGCGACGCACCGGCACCGGCGAACAGGTCGAAGCGTGCCGCACCGAGCCGCTGGAAATCGGCGCGGTCCTCGTACGGCACACCGAGCAGCTCACAGATCGCCAGCGACGGGATCGGCAGCGCGAAGGTCTCCACCAGGTCGACCGGACCCGGCGCGGCGGCGATCGTGTCGAGTTGGTCGTCGACGATCTGCTGGATCAGCGGCTCCAGCCGGCCGAGGCGGCGCATGGTGAACTCCGGCGTCAGCAGCTTGCGCAGCCGCGTGTGCGCCGGCGGATCGGTGAAACCGAGGCCGCCGGGATTCTGCTCCGCGGTCACCCCGGCCGAGCCGACCAGGTGCGTGAAATCGTTGCTGAAGTCCGGATGCGAGAGTATGGCCTTGGCCTCGGCATGGCCGGTGACCAACCACACGGTCATGCCGACCGGCAGCGGCATCTTGCTGATCGGCTGGTCGGCGCGCAGTTTCGCCATCTCCGGCACTGGATCCAGGCCATCGCGGCGCAGCGGCATCAGCGCCGACTTCGGCAGGAACCGCATCGCGCCCGGATCGAAACCGTTACGCAGCGCGCGTGCCAGGTATTTCCGACCGATCCAGCTGACCACCCGCGACCGTACGCTCGACATGGTCGACAAGTCTACGGTCGGCGTCCGCGCGCCTTCGCTTGCGTTCAACCACGGTTGAGTTGCCACGATTTCCGAGGTTTCGCGACGGCGAGGAGGACGTGGTCTTGGTGACGGTCAGCGGCCGGCGGGCGATGACGCTCGCCTGCGCCGGCGCGTTCATGGTGGTGATGGATGCGACCATCGTTTCGGTCGCGTTGCCGCAGATCGGTGGCACGCTTGGCTTTTCAGCCGACACGTTGCCGTGGGTCGTCAACGCATACACGTTGACCTTCGCCGGATTTCTGCTGCTCGGCGGCCGGTTGTGCGACGTTTTCGGCCGCCGCACGATGTACGTGCTCGGCGCCGGCCTGTTCACCGTCGCGCGTACGGTCGCCGGCCTCGCGATCTCACCGGAGACATTGCTCGCCGCTCGCGCGATCCAGGGTTGCGGCGGCGCGCTGCTCATGCCGGTTTCGTTGTCGTTGTTGACAACCACCTTCGAGGAGGGTCCGGTCCGCGCCCGCATGCTCGGCGCGTGGAGCGCGGTCGGCGCGGTCGGCGCGTCACTCGGACCGGTGATCGGCGGTCCGCTCACCCAGCTGGCCGGCTGGCGCTGGGTGTTTTTCGTCACGGTGCCGCTCGGCATCGCCGCGATGGCGCTCGCATTGGTGGCACTGCCGAAATCCGCGACCGGCTGCCTGCGTACGGTCGACTTCACCGGCGCCGCGTTGGTAACCACCGCGCTCAGCCTGCTCGTGTATGCGGTGATGGAGTCGTCCTCAGCCGGCTGGACGGCGCCGCGGGTGGCCGGCGCGTTGCTGGCTGGCGCAGTGCTCGGCATTGTTTTCCTGGCACAGCAACGGTTTCTGGCACAGCATCCGATCCTGCCGCTGGGGATCTTCCGGCTTCGCCAGGTCAGCGGCGGAAATCTGGTGCTGCTGCTGCTCGGGTTGGGGTTCTTCGCGAGCCCGGTGCTGCTGTCGCTTTATCAGCAGCAGGTGCTTGGCTATTCGGCTCTGTGGGCCGGCATCGGCTATCTGCCTGTCGGCGCCGCGATGTTCGTCGGCGCGCAGGTCGCCGGGCCACTCACCAACCGGATCGGCGCGCGATCCGCGGCGGTGCTGCTGTGCCTGGTCGGCGCCGCCGGTTTTTTGGCCGTGGCACTGCTTATTGGCATGACCGACGACTATGCCATCACGCTTCTCGGCCCCGGCCTGCTGCTCGGTTTCGGCAGCGCGGCGGCGTTTACACCGATCACGGTGGCGGCGACCAGCGGCATACCATCACAACAGAGCGGCCTGGCCGCCGGCGTGCTCAACACCGTACGACAGACCAGCGGCGCCATCGGTCTCGCCGCCGCGACCACAATCGCCTCGGCCGCCACGACGAACTGGGCGCACAGCCATCCAGGTCACCCCGCCGCCGCGATCGGACACGGCCAGGCCGTCGCGTTCGCGGTGGCGGCCGGATGCCTCGTGCTGGCATCGATCGGGGCTGCCGTGACGATGCCGCGTGCGCGTACGACTCGTCAGCTGGCCGACGGCGGCACGCTGACCTCGGCGCGAAACGCCGGACAGCGCTCCAGGTCCTCGCCCTGCCGGCAGGTGAGCAAATAGCGCAGGTAGTCACACGCCTCGGTGAGCCGGCCGATCTCACGCTGGAGGCCGTCGAGCTGGCCTTCCACCGCCTCCTGCCACCGCACGTTGGGCCGCAGCAGCCTGGCGATCTCGTCGATGCTCATCCGGCCTTGCCGGCGCCACCGCACGATGAGCGCGATCCGATAGACCTGATCGGTGTCGTACACGCGGCGAGCACCGCGGCGCGCTGGCACGACCAGGCCGCGCCGTTCCCAGTAGTGCAGCGTGGACAGCGGAAGGCCGAAGTGGTCAGCGACCTCTCGAATAGGCGTCACGCCTTCATTGTCCGCTCCCGCTGAGCGCAGGACAGTAAACTCGGCGGGGATGTCGGATAACCGTCAACCGCTGGGCTGGCTCCTGCCCAGCACGGTCGAACTGCGTGCCGGCGAGCGGATCGCCGCGCACCGGCACGACCGTCACCAGTTGGTGTACGCGGCGGCCGGCGTGCTCGCGGTGACGACACCGGTCGGCGTGTGGATCGCGCCGTCCCAGCGCGCGGTGTGGATCCCCGCGGGCACGCAGCACGCGCACCGCGCGCACGGACCGACCGAGATGCGTACGCTCCTGTTCCCCGCCGAGCTGACCGGTCCGAGCCCGGACAACAAGCCGGTGATCGTGGCGGTCAGCCCGCTGCTGCGCCAGCTGATCCTGGCACTGGTGGAAAACCCGCCGGCCGACCGCGACGAGCTGGGCCGGCTCGAGCAGGTCACCGTCGACCAGCTGCGCCGGCTGCCGGACGCGCCACTGCACCTGCCGGAGCCGCGCGACGACCGGCTGCGCGCCATCGACGACCTGCTCCGGCAGGCACCCGGCGACCGCTGCTCGGTGGCCGCTCTCGGCCAGCGGGTCGGCGCGAGCGAACGTACGATCCTGCGGCTGTGCCGCCGCGAGCTCGGCATGACGATGCAGCAGTGGCGTACGCAGATGCGGCTCGTCCACGCGCTTGAGCTGCTCGCCGACGGCACTCCGGTGATCGTCACCGCGCACCGCTGCGGCTGGGCAAATGCCAGCGACTTCATCGCGACCTTCGCCGCGGTGATCGGAAGCACGCCGGGGACTTACCAGGCGCAGTTGCGCAACCCGGGTTGATTCACGTCCGGTGGCCATTGCTTCACGCGCGCGCACACAGCAGAGTGGAGAGACCTCACTCTGTGGAACCGGACGGTGTTCAAATATGTATGTGCCGCTGGTCGGTCGCTGATGGCCGTCCAACCACCCCCCAGGGAACCCACCGACGGCAAGGTTCCAGCGGCGCGTACGGCCCTACGCGTCGTCCGGCACACCGAAGGCGTCGACCTCGTCGAGGCCGAGCGTGCCGCCGAGGCCTTCCTGCACGCGCTGGGGATCTCCACCGACTCGCCGAGCCTGCGCAGCACGCCGCGGCGGATGGCGCAGGCGTACGCGGACCTGTTCACCGCGCGGCCGTTCGACCTCACCACCTTCCCCAACGACGAGGGCTATGAGCAGCTCGTCCTGGCGCGCGGCCTGCCGGTGCGGTCGGTCTGCGAGCACCACCTGCTGCCGTTCACCGGCGTCGCGCACATCGGCTATCTGCCTGGCGAGCACATCCTCGGCCTGTCCAAGCTGGCCAGGGTGCTGGAGTATTTCGCCGCCCGGCCGCAGGTGCAGGAGCGGCTCACCAAGCAGGTGGCCGACTGGCTGACCAAGCACCTCAAGCCGCAGGGGGTCGGCGTGGTGATCGAGGCCGAGCACACCTGCATGACGCTGCGCGGCGTACAGGCGCGCGGCACCACCACCGTGACCTCGACGTTGCTCGGCATGTTGCGCGAGGACGCGCGGTCGCGGCAGGAGTTCTTCGCACTCGCCGGATTGCAAAGCTGATCATCCGATTGGGAGCCGCGTGGACTGGGTACGTACGCGTCCATGACTTCATTCGACGCGACCGCCTTCGACACGAACGCCTTCGACGCGCCGGCTGAGCAGGAGGTGAGCCTGACCGAGGCGGTGTCCGCCATCCTCGACCGCATCCAGGCCGACGACCTGCGCGGCCTGCAGTCGGTCGACATCGACGAGCTGCAGGTGCAGCGCGCCGCGCGCAAGGCGCTCTTCGACTACGCGACCTGGCTCGCCGAGAAGGATCCGGACAATCACGCGTTGACCGCCGTACGCGACCTGCTCGGCGGGCTCGCCGGCAACACGGCGGAGATTCACTAGGCACCGCTCCCCGATCGTCGACTTCGTTTTGCAGGCACATCCGCGTCGGATGCTGCGTACGTCACCCAACCGCCTGCTGACGAGTCCGATCCCGAGGTGTCGTGGTGCAGCCGCGCGACCGCGTCGGCTCGGCTGGTGACCTGCAGCTTGCCGAAGATCGCCGACAGGTGGTTGCTGATCGTCTTCGGCGCCAGCCGCAGCCGGCGCGCGATCGCCGTGTTGGGCAGTCCTTCGGCGACCAGGTCCAGCACCTCGCGTTCGCGCACGGTGAGGCTCGGCAGGTCGTCGCGGGACGTACGGCCGCCGTGGGCCAGCAGGGCCGGCAGCCGCTCGGCGATCCTCGGCGCGAAGATCGCCTCGCCGGCGGCCACGCCATGGACCGCGCGGACGATGTGGTCGCTTTCGGCGTGCTTGAGGAGATAGCCGCGCGCTCCGGCACGCATCGCGGCGACCACCGACGTGTCGTCGTCGACCATCGTGAAGACCAGGACACCGCTGCCGGGCACCGACCTGACCAGCTCGCGGATCGTCCGGCCGACTGACGGCCCCGGCATCTCCAACTCCAGGATCACCACGTCGGGCCGGTGCAGCAGCGCCGCGCGCACGGCCTCGGCCGGCGTACCCGCCTCCGCGACGACCCGGATGCCGTCGACCGCGGTCAGCAGCGCGCGCATGCCACTGCGTACGACCGGATGGCTGTCGGCCAGCAGGACGGTGAGATCCAGCGGCAGGCCAGGCGGCCCCGCGACCGGCAGCACGGTGACCTCCGGTGGCGCGGCCGGCAGATCGGCGACCACACGTCCGGGCAATCGTCTCGCTATCTCGGGTTCTCCGGAAGGCAGCGAATCCACGACTACGAAGTGTCGTCGACCGGCACCGTTTCAGCCACTATTTCCCGGACAGCCGGAAAGGTATGGGATTTTTCCCCAAAGGGCTAAGACAAAGGTGAGCGCCGCCGGGAGGATACGACGCCGGTGTTGAAGCCGGCCAGATGCAAGCCGCCGGCAAACCTGGCGTGCTCGATCTTCACGCACCGGTTCATCACGACGGTCAGGCCGGCCGCCTCGCCGGTCGCCGCGGCCTCCTCGTGCCACAACCCGAGCTGAAACCACAGAACCCGGCCGCCGGCCTCGATGACCTCCTCGGTGACCTGCGGAAGGTCGTCGTGCTTGCGGAAAACCGAGACCAGGTCCGGCTTTTCCGGCAGGTCCGTCAGCGACGGATAGACCGGCTGGCCGAGCAGGCTGTCCAACCGTGGATTCACAAAGTAAATCTGGTATGGCGTGGACGAAAGCAAATAGGTGGCAACGAAATAGCTCGGACGAGCCGTGTTCGCCGACGCGCCGACCAGCGTCACCGACCTGGTCGCGGCCAACAGTCGCTGGCGTTCGCGTGCCGATGGTCCGACCCAGCTCACGACTCCTTCACCGCCTCCGCCAGTGCTTGGTCCAGATCCCACAGGATGTCGTCCAGGTCCTCCAGACCGACCGACAGCCGGATCAGATCCGGTCCGACGCCGGCAGCCACCAGCTGCGCGTCCGACAGCTGCTGGTGCGTCGTGGAGGCCGGATGGATGACGAGCGTACGCGCGTCGCCGATGTTGGCCAGATGGCTGCACAACTCCACCGACTCGACGAACTTCTGGCCGGCGGCACGGCCGCCGCGGATGCCGAAGGAAAACACCGCACCCGGCCCGGCCGGCAGATAGCGCGCGGCGCGGTCGTGATGCGGATGGTCGGGCAGGCCGGCGTACTTGACCCAGGAAACCCGGTCGTCGGCGGCCAACCACCGGGCGACCGCCGCGGCATTGCCGACATGCGCGTCCATCCGGTGCGGCAACGTCTCGATTCCCTGCAACAGCAGGAAAGCCGAGTGCGGCGACAGCACCGGCCCGATGTCGCGCAGCTGTTCGGCGCGCAACCGCGTACAAAACGCGTATTCGCCGAAGTTTTCCCAGTAACGCAGGCCACCGTAGCTCGGCACCACTTCGGTCATCCGCGGGAAGTTTCCGTTTCCCCAGTCGAAACGGCCGCTCTCGACGACCACGCCACCCAGGGTCGTGCCGTGACCGCCGAGAAACTTCGTCGCCGAATGCAGCACGATGTCGGCGCCGTGTTCCAGCGGCCGGCACAGATACGGCGTGGCGACGGTCGCGTCGACCACCAGCGGAATGCCGTGCGCCCGCGCCAACGCCGACAACCCGTCGAGATCGGCGATGTCACCCGACGGATTGCCGATCACCTCGGTGTAGATGGCCTTCGTCCGCGGCGTGACGGCCGCCGCGTACGCCTCGGTGTCGTCGCCGGCGACGAAAGTCGTGTCGATGCCGAAGCGGCGCAGCGTCACGTCGAGCTGTGTCACGGTGCCGCCGTAGAGGCCGGCGGCCGACACGATGTGGTCGCCGGACTCGGCGAGCGCGGCGAAGGTCAGGAACTCGGCGGCCTGCCCACTGGCCGTGGCCACCGCGCCGATGCCACCTTCCAGGTTGGCGACCCGCTCCTCGAACGCGGCCACCGTCGGGTTGCCGATCCGGCTGTAGATGTTGCCGTATTTCTGCAGCGCGAACAGGTTGGCCGCGTCGTCGGCGTCCTCGAAGACGAAGCTGGTCGTCTGGTAGATCGGGACGGCGCGAGCACCGGTGGTGGGATCGGGCGTCCCGCCCGCGTGCAGCGCACGCGTGCGGAAGCCCCACTGACGGTCTGTCATGCGGTCAATTCTGTCTTGGTCGGGGTCGGATTGCGAAACAGATCGAGCACCGGGCAGTGCTGGTCGACGTGGCGCTTGAGCTCCTCATAGCGCTCCGGCGACTCTGGACCGGTCAGCGTCACCGACACGCGTACGTCGCCGAAGCCGGCGCGGGTCGTCTCGTCGAAGCCGAAGAAGCCGTGCAGGTCGAGGTCGCCGTCCACCTTGACGGACACGTCGTCGAGCCGGATTCCCAGCCTTGCGGCCCAGAACTGGTAGGTGATGACCTGGCAGGAGCCGAGTGCGGCGAGCGCGTACTCGACCGGGTTGGCGGAGGTGTCGCCGCCGCCGAGCACGGCCGGCTCGTCGACGCCGAAGCTGTGGTCGCGTACGGCCACCGCCACCTGCGTCGCGGTGCCGGAGACCAGATCGTTGGTGGTGGTGAACGAAACGGCGGCGTTCTTCGGGTCGGCGGTGACGGCGGCCTGGGTGCCGTCGATGACCTCGGTCAAAGACATGGTTGTCCCCTCTGGGCGCGGAAATCTGGCTGAAACGAAAAGAAAAGCCGGCTGCGTGGATCAGCGGCAGGGACGACAGCCAGAGGTGGTCGACCGAGCCAGGTCGACGTAGATGCGCTGCACGAGAAGGAGCACGGAAACAGTCTCGGCTGCGCGACGGTGTCCAGTCAACAGGCGTACGCGCGTATCGTTGGCCGAATGACCCCGAAGACGAGGTTTCTCCGCCGGTCAGGCGTCGCCGGACTGGCCATATTGGCTTTACTTCTCGTTGGTTGCGGCAATTCTTCGACACCACAGGCGACAAATCCGGTCGCCGTCGCACCGACCGCCTCGACGCCGAAACCGCCGCCGCAAGCGCCCAACGGCGTACGGCATCTGCAGCCGGCGGCGACCGTGTACGAGGAAAACGGCACGCCTGGCGTCACGCTCACCTTCGACGACGGCCCGGATCCACAGTGGACGCCCAAGGTGCTCGCCGTCCTGCGCGAATATCACGTGCACGCGGTGTTCTGCGAGATCGGCTTCCGGGTCCGCCAGCATCCGGAGCTGACCCGGCAGATCGTGAAGGAAGGTCACACGCTGTGCAACCACACGATGTGGCACAAGCCGGAGCTCGGTAAGCAGCCGGCGGCGACGATCACCAAGGACCTCAGCCAGACCAACCTGATCATCACCAAGGCCAGCGGTGGGGTGCGGCCGTACTATTTCCGCGCTCCGCACGGTGACTTCACGCCGCGTGAGGTGCAGGTCGCGGCCGGCCTGGGCCTGGCCTCGCTCGGCTGGCGGGTCACCTCGTCCGACTGGCAGAAGCCGCTGATGCAGCCGGCCAACATGGCCAACTGGGTCGGCCGCACGATGCAGCCGGGTTGCATCATCCTGTTCCACGACGGCGGCTCGCCCGGCACGCACTGGCACACGGTTGCCGGCCTGCGGCTGATCCTTGACGACATCATCAACAAGCGGCACTGGCAGGTCACCACCCTGTGAGGCGTTTTGCCGGTTGATGTGCGCGTATTAACCGGCAAAACGGCACCTCGGCGGCGGTTTCCGGCCGCCACCGGAGGCGACACTGGCAGTGACCAGGCATGATGGACGCCGGCTTGTGGGGGCCGGAGCAAGGAGGCTGACCGGTGCGGTTTGGTGTGACCAAGGTGCTGGACTCGATCGAGCGCCAGCTGACCCTCGACCCGAGCGTGGCACGCGCGGTGGTCGACCTGGCGTCCGTCGTCGGATACTCGGCACTGGACGGTGACACCAGCAGACCGTTCAACCTGACCCGGCTCGGCCTGGTCATCGACGCGCTCGCCGCGCACCTGCGGGTCGGCGCCGCGCGGGTGTACGCGGTGGTCGACCGGTCGATCCTCGGCGACCTGGAGCTCACCTCAAACGAGAAGATGGTGATGCGCCGGTGGGCCGACGACGGCCTGCTGGAGGTCGCCGACGACGCCTCCGGGCGGGTACTGGAGATCGCCGAGTACACCGGCCTGCCGGTGATCAGCCGCAACGACTTCGGCGCGTACGCGCAGCACCGGCCGTGGATCTTCGGCACCTCCGGCCGGCTGCTGTCGCCGGTGCCGGGGATGGGTGGCGCGGCGCTGATGGCGCGGCCGCCGCAGGCCGGCGCGCCGGCCCATCCACCCGCGCCCGACCAGGCCACCGCCGCGATCCTGGCGCGCAACTGGCACTGCCAGAATCTCGGCTGCGGCGCGTACGCGGCCGTCCTGCCCGACCACCAGCAGCCACCGCCGCGTATCCACCAGGGACGGCCGTTCTGTCCGCGGCACAACCAGCAGCTCACCGACGCCGGGCCGCGGCTCTACAGCGTGCCGATCACCGTACGCGTCGACGGCACCGACCGGATGGAGTTCACCGTCACCTCGGCGCGGCCGACAGCGGTCGGGCGCGCGCCTGAGGAGCCGGAGTCGATCGGCCTGTCCGACCTGCTCGACGACGACGTGGTCGGCCGGGTCAGCCGCAGCCACCTGCGGCTGGAGGTGGCCGGCGGCCTGCTGACCGTGACCGACACCAGCATGAACGGCACGATGGTGCACATCCACAGTGGGCCGGGCACCGAGCTGAGCCAGATCCGGCTGCACCGCGACGAGCGGCACACGCTCGGCGAGTGGGACGTGGTGGAGCTGCATCCCGGCGTCCAGCTGATGCGTACGCACCGGCAGGAAGTGGCGCCGGTCGAGGAGGTCTCGGTCATGTCCGAGGCCCCGACCACCGTCATCCGCCTCCGCTAGTCGATCTTGACCGACGACGCAATCGGAATCCGATTGCGTCGTCGGCACCTGCCTGACCTGCGACGATGCCTCCCGCCGATCCATTCGGACAGCCGAATCGGCGCCCGACTGTGACCTTGTTGGCCAGTCCGGCGCGCAATACGGTCAACAAAGTTCCCATCGGACCTCCGGACCCCGGACCGGACCTGTGGCCAGGCCTAGAAGTGGTCCAGGAGCTGCGCCTGCTCGCCGCTGCCGAGGATGTCCACAGTGGACGGATCGGCGTTTTCGTCGCACCGCAACAAACCTGCCTCGACCAACGCGTGGGCACGCGCCGCGCCGGCATAGAGCAGCGCAAAGCCGCCGACCGCCAACCGCAGGCCCGGCGTGCCATCGGTACGCTCCAACCGGCCACGACCGTCGGCGATCTCCAGCCGCCACGCACCGGCGTTCCACGGCGCGAGCCGGTCCTCCAGATAAAACTCGACCGCCCCTCGCACGTACGCCGGCCAGCCGCGCCTTTCCACCGCGGCAACGACGTCCACCGGGCGCAGCATCCACGGCTCCGGCTTCAGCTCGCGGGTATTTTCCAACGGCAGCACCGAAAGCAGCGGCTCGAGAATGAGCGTGTGCAACCGGATCGCACCGACGACCGACCGCCAGCTAGCCAGCACGGCGAGCAGTTCGCGAGCGGCGTCGGGCGTCAACGCCAACAGGTCGGTGACGGTCAGCGCCGCGTCCGGTCCCCATCCTTCGCCGCGCTGCCACGACATATAGCCGACCAGTCGGTTTTCCTCCTCCACCAAGGAAAGTCCGTCGACCTTGGCCGTCAGTCCACCCGCGTCGGTGCCGAAAAGAATGCCTTCGCGCGTCAACATTCCACACCGGTTTCGCGCCACCTGCTGATAAAGCGCGGCCATCGCCGGCAGGTCCTCGACACCACCGGGTCGTACGGTCAGCTTCTCCGCAGGCGCCAGCCGCGGAATCGCGTTGACAGGCAGCTCGCGATGCGGCAGCGCGCCGACGATTTCCCAGCCACAGGACCGATAAGCCGCCGAGACCGACGGATAGAGCGCGCTGACGGCGGCGCCTCGGTCGCGCGCTCGGGCCAGCAACGCCGTCAACACCGACCGCGCGACTCCGCGGCCGCGGGTCTCCGGCACCACCGCGACTCCGCCGATGTCGGCCGCCGGCACCTTGCGGCCGGCCCACCACTGGTCGTGATGCAGGTCGATGGCCTTGCCGACCAGCCGTCCGCCGAGAAACGCACCCCAGCGCGTCAGCCCCGGCCGCTCCTCCAGCACGCGTTGTGGCGGCTCGGCCGCCAATCCGAATGCGACCCGCCCCAGCTCGTACGCAGCGGGCAGTTCGTCGGCGGTCAGCACGCGGACATCAAGATCAGCTGGCATCCACCGAGCATACGAGATGGTTTTTGGTACGCAGGAAGACGAACGCGACCGTCACGCACAGCAGGCCCATGCCGGCCGCGATGCAGAATGCCGCCGGATAGCCGAAACCGGCGGCCACCGCGCCACCGGCCGGACCGGCGGCCATCACGCCGAGATCCCAGAAGGAGGTCATCACCCCCATCGCCACCCCGGGCCGCATGCCGCGTACGCGGTCCAGCGTCAGCGCCGCGCAGGCCGGATAGATCAGGCCCAGTCCGACGCCGGCCAGCGCCGTACCAGCCATCGCGACCGACGCGCTCCCGGCGAAGGCCACGACCAGCAGCGCGACGACCTCCAGCGAGACCGACCAGACCGCGACCAGCCGGCCACCATAGCGGTCCACCGACGGGCTGCCGGCAAACCGCGTCAGCAGGAAAAACACCGCGAAAACGGTCAGCCCGAAGCCGTCGGCACCGATCCGGTCCACCCGCAGGTGCAGCACCAGCAGAGCGGCGACCGTGCCATACGCGTACGCGGCCAGGCCGATCGCGAGCCCCGGCATCGCCACGCCAGCCGGCACCAGCTCGCGCCAATGCCGGATCGGCTCCAGCGCGCCACCGCCGGCCTGCCGCGTGGTCGCCACCAACGCCATCGACAACCCGGACAACGCGACGACGACCCACCACACGGCGTACGCGTCGCCGACAACGGTCGCGATCACCGGACCGCCGGACAGTCCACCCCACATCGACAGGCCGAACCAGCCGGCGACCCTGCCCCGGTGTTCTGCCTTCGTGCCAGCCAAAACCCAGGGCAGAGCGCCAGAAAACAGCGCCGCCTCACCGGCTCCCATGACCAGCCGCGCGAGCAGCAGCGCGCCGAGGTCCGGCGCGACCAGGTGACCGATGCCGCCGAGCGCGGTCAGCGCACCACCGAGCATCACCACCGGCCGCGACCGGCCGGCGTCGGCCAGACGACCGGCAAACGGACGGCAGCAGGCCGTCGCCAGGAACGCGATGCCGACGGCCGTACCAGCCGCCAGCGCACCGCCACCGAACCGCGCCGGCACATAGGCCGGCAGCGCCTGCAGTGTCGCGCCGAGCGCCAGATATCCGCACAGGACAGCCAGCCACAGCCGGCGGACGGGAGCCATAGGTACGATGGTAACGATCGGTATTATCTGGTCAAGGAGAGGAGGACCACATGCCAGTAGCGGCCGGCCAACCGCTGGACCCGGCGGCCACCAGGGCCCGCATCCTCGCCGCGGCGGCCGACGTGTTCTATCGCCGCGGCATCCACGCGGTCGGAGTCGCCGAGGTCGCGGCGGCGGCCGGAGCGTCGAAACTGACGATCTACAAGCATTTCGGCTCCAAGGACGGCCTGGTCGAGGCGGTGCTGGCCGACCGTACGCGGCGGGTACGCGGCTGGCACGAGCGCGCGGCCAGCGAAGGGACCACCGGTCGCGACCGGGTGTTGGCGGTCTTCGAGCTGGTGACGTCGTGGTTTGCCGAGGCCGGATTTCGCGGCTGCGCGATGATGAACGCGGCCACCGAGGACCGCGGCCACGACGCGGCGCCGAGCCGGCTGGCGCGCGACCACCTCGCGTTCTATCGCCGACTTTTCCAGCGGTCGTTGGAAGAAGCCGGCGCCTCGGACGCCGCCGCGCTGGCCCGCCAGCTGGTCATCGTGTTGGAAGGCGCGACGCTGGTCAGCGCGATCGACCGCGATCCGAGCGTCGGCGCCGAGGCCGTACGCACCGCCGAGACACTGCTCGCGAATATTCGTTCGAAACCGGCGTGAACAGGCCGTAACGTGGGCCGGTGCTGATCGATATCCGACCGCTCCGCGAATCCCCCGCATTTCGCCGGCTCTGGCTCGGCGGAGCGCTGTCGTCGGTCGGCGGCACGATGACGTCGTACGCGGTCGGTCTGCAGATCTTCCAGCTCACCGGCTCGGCGCTGGCGGTCGGCGCGCTCGGCCTGGCCATCGCGGTGCCGGCGATCCTGGTCGGACTGGCCGGCGGGTCGGTCATCGACGCGGTGGACCGGCGCCGGCTGGTGCTGCTCACCACCAGCGGCCTGGCGGTCGTGTCGGTGCTGCTGGCGGCACAGGCGTACGCGCGACTCGACCAACTGTGGCTGCTCTATGCGCTGGTCGCGACGCAGGCTCTCTTCGGCGCGGTCAACGGTCCGGCGATCGCCACCTTCATGCCGCGGCTGTTGCCCACCGATCGGCTGCCGGCCGCTGCGGCGCTGAAGATGATCATGATGCACGCCAGCCTGACCGTCGGTCCGGCGCTCGCCGGCGTGATCACCGCGAGCTGGGGCCTGCGGACCTGCTATGTGATCGACGCCGTCTCCTTCGCCGCCGCCTTGTACGCGGTCGCGCGCATACCGGCGATGCCGCCGATCGGCGAGACGACCCGGCCAGGCGTACGCGCGGTCGTCGACGGGCTCGGCTTCGTGGCGCGCACGCGCGTACTCGCCGCGGCCATGGTCGCCGACCTCAACGCGACCGTGCTCGGCATGCCGTTCGCGCTGTTCCCGGCCATCAACCAGGACCGCTTCGGCGGCGACGCGCGTACGCTCGGCCTGCTCACCACGGCGGTCGCGGTCGGCGGCGTACTCGGCGCGGCCCTGTCCGGACCGATCGCCCGGATCGCCCGGCCAGGCGTCGCGATCCTCGCCGGCAACGCCGTGTGGGGTGCCGGCCTGTTCGGATTTGGTCTGGTCGGCAACCTATGGCTGACGCTCGCGCTGCTGGCCGTCGCCGGCGCCGCCGACTCGATGACGGTGGTCTTTCGTAACACGATCCTGCAGGTCGCGACGCCGGACAACCTCCGTGGCCGCGCGTCGGCCGTCGACTACGTGGTCGGTGCCGCCTGTCCGCATCTGGGAAACTTCCGCGCCGGCGCGGTCGGCTCGCTGGTCTCCCCCGCCATCAGCGCCGCCAGCGGCGGCATCGCGGTGATCGTCGGCGTCGCGCTGATCCGGCTCGCCTTCCCCGCGTTCGTCCGCTATCGCATCCCTACCACCCCCGAGCCCCAACCAGCACGAGCGTGAGTTAGGACTGGTCGAGGGAGTCGGCGTAGCGCTCGTGCAGGCGGTCGCGGATCTCGTCCGGCGTGTACGCGCGTCGGCGCCGCTCGGCGCGTGCGATCACCACTCCGGTGGCGACCACGCCGACGACTCCGGCGAGTCCGATGATTTTCCACAGCTTCATATCGCTAGGTTAGTGAGGTGGCCGAACATGTCATCGACCTGGCCGAGGCGCTGGAGATCACCAGGACCGGCGACATCTGGGTTTTCCGCGGCACGTCGCGGGCCGACCGCGCGATCCAGATGATGACCAACAGTCCGGTCAACCACGTCGGCATGTCGGTGGTGATCGAGGACCTTCCGCCGCTGATGTGGCATGCCGAGCTCGGCAAGTCGTTGCGTGACATGTGGTCCGGCACGCACCACCGCGGCGTACAGCTGCATGACGCACGCGACGCGGTGCTGACCTGGGCTCGGCGCTATGGCCAGCGCGCCTGGCTGCGCCAGCTCGACCTGGAGGCGTCCCGCGAGATGGAGGACGCCGCGCTGCGGATGATCGCGCGGTTGGACGGCACGCCGTTTCCGTCCACCGCGCGGTTGGCCGGTCGCTGGTTCAAGGGCCGCATTCCGCGGCGCCGGCTCAAAGATCTGGAAAAGGCCGGCACGCTGGAAACCGCCTACTGCGCCGAGGTCGTCGCCGTCACGTACGAGGAGATGGGCCTGCTGCCGCGTGGTCGCCGGCCCAACTGGTATGACCCCGGCCGGTTCTGGAGCGGCGACGACCTGGAGCTGGACCTCGGTGCCCGGCTGGGCAACGAAATCACCGTCGAGATCCCGGATCAGTAGCCGTATCAATAGCCATAGGCCGTCCAGTTCGCCAGCACTCGGTCGCGTACGTCCGCCGGCCAGCCGTTCTCGAAGCTGCCTTTGACCGGTCGCCTGTCGCCGTCGAACCGGTCGGCGAGCAGGCAGCTGTAGACGACCTTGCCGGCGCGATAGGTGTGCTGCTCTGTCGCGTCCAGATAAACCGAAAGCGCGGCGGTCGGCTTGTCCGGGAAATGCACCTCGCCGTGCTCGGGATGGGTACGCGTCGCGAAGGCCCACACGACCTCGTTGACATCGGTGATGTCGATGTCGTCCTCGACCAGCAACACCTTCGGCACGCCGAATCCGGCCTTGCCGGCGAAAACCACGTCACCGACCATCCGCGCCAGCTCACCGGCGTGCACGCCGAGCGTGGCGTGCCAGTCCTGCCGGACGGCGACGATCAGCCAGTGGATCGCCGACTCGTACGAGAACCACGCCGACGCCACCGGCAGTCCGGCTTTTCGCAGCTGATAAAGGATTTCCGCGGCGTGCATGGTGCCGGTGCCGGTGTGGTCCTCCTCCACCGGCGGACCGGCCGCCACCACCGGCAGGATCGCGCCGTCGCGATAGGTGATGGCGCTGACCTGGAACAGCGGTTTCGGTGAGGCGTCGAAGGCGTTGTAACCGGGATATTCGTTCATCGGCCCCTCCATCGCGGTTTCCTCGTACGCGATGTGGCCTTCGATGACGATCTCCGCGGTGGCCGGCACCAGCAGGTCGACCGTCTCGGCCGGCACCACTTCGATCCCCTCACCGAACAACGCGCCGACGAAATGGCTCTCGTCGACGCCTTCGGGCAGCGGCATCGCGCCGGCGTACGGCAGCGCCGGCTCGACGCCGAGCGCCAGCGCGATCGGCATCGGCCGGCCGAGTTTCGACCACTGCGAACGGATGATCCCCAGGTGCTGCGGCCCCGGGATGAGGCAGGCCAGCCGGTCCTTCCCGGCGATCATCATCCGATTGACCGACCAGTTGGTCCACGATCCGTCCGGTGTGCGGGCGATGTTCATGCCGTACGTCTGGATATAGCGTCCGCCGTCGTTGCCGTGGATCAGTGGCGTCGGAAAGATCTCCAGGTCGACGTCGGCGCCGCGCCGGATGTTTTCCTTGCATGGCGCCTTTTCCACCATGACCGGCGCGATCCCCGGCCGCTCTCGCGCGGCCACGATCGTCTCCATGATGTCCTGTCCGTTCGCGGTCGCCGGCAAACCCAGCGCCAACGCGATCCGCGCCAACCGGTGCTCCGGCGCGCTCAGGCCGCCCGGTGCGCCAAACACCCGGAAGCCGCTGCCGCGATATCCCCGGATGTTGCCGAAAAGCGGCGCCGGCGCGGTCAGGTCGTACGACCGCCGGATGATCGCACCGATCTCCAGCCGCCAGTCGACCTCGGCGTCGATCGGCTGGACCTCGCCGATCGACGCGAGTTCGTCGATGAACTCACGCAAACTACGCAGGTGTTTCACTCTTTTCCTTCCATCTGGCCAGGTCCGGGTCCGGGAAACCGAGCAGGTCCATTGCCCGCGCGGCGGTGTGGTCGACGATGTCGCCGACGGTCTGTGGATCGAGGTAGAAAGCCGGCACCGGCGGCATCACGACGCCGCCCGACTCGGTGACCGCGACCATGGCGCGCAGGTGGCTCATGGTCAGCGGGGTTTCGCGCACCAGCAACACCAGCGGCCGGCGTTCCTTCAGCGTCACGTCCGCGGCGCGCGTCAACAGGTTGTCGTCGTGGCAGTAGGCGATCGCCGACAGCGTACGGATCGAACACGGCGCCACCACCATGGCGTCCACCGGAAACGAGCCGCTGGCGATCGGTGCGCCGACATCGGCCGGACGATAGGAAAAATCGGCCATCGCGGCCAGGTCGCGAGCGGAGAGCCGGGTCTCGTAGGACCTGGTCTGCTGTCCGGCCGGTGTCACCACCAGATGGCTTTCCACCCCCAGTTTCCTCGCCAACTCCAACACGCGTACGCCGTAGGCGATGCCGGTCGCACCGGAAATGCCGACGACAATTCGACTGCTCATGGCCATCTAGTTTGAACTCAAACTATCTTACCACGCAAGCGTACGTCCACAGACGGCCGGTAGGCTTGCCGCCATGTCCGAGCACGACTCCATCGCGCGCGTGCTCGCCGGTTGGCGTGCCAACCGGCCCGACCTTCAGGTCGATCCGATCGCGGTCACCGCGCGGCTGGCGCGGCTGCGGACCAAGATCGGCGCCGAACTGGAGCGCGTGTTCGCCAGCCATGGCCTCACCGGACCGGGGTTCGCGGTGCTCGCCACCATCGTCCGGCTCGGCGGCCGGCCGCTGTCACAGAAGCGGCTGATGGCCGAGCTCGACCTGACCGCCGGCACCGTCAGCGTACGGATCGACCGGCTGGTCAAGGATCAGCTGGTGGTGCGCCGGCCGGATCCGGCGGACGGCCGCGGCTGCCTGGTCGAGCTCACCAAGCGCGGCAGAGCCGCTTTCGAGGCATGTGCGCCGGAACACCTGGCCAACGCGCGCAACCTGCTCGCCGGGATCACCGAGCAGCAGCGCGAACAACTCAGCCACCTGCTCGGACTTCTCTTGCAGAGCTTGGAAAAGGACTAGGGGCCTAGCCGATCAGTGCGCCGATGCCGTCGAGCACGCGCTCGAGGCCGAATTCGAAGGCGTGCTGCGGATCGTACGCGGACTGGTGCGTCTCACCGGCGGTCGTGCCGACGCGAGTCGCCACCGGAAACCGCGACGCGTCCATCACCTTGTCCAGCACCGGTTCGTGCGCGGCCCACCACTGCTGGTCGGTCAGGCCGGTCTGTTTTTCCGCCTGCACCGAGTCAACGGCGCCGCGAGCGGCTCCCTGCACATACGCCTGCACCAGCAACACGACCGAATCCATTTCCAGGTCGGTCAGGCCGATCCCCTCGACCGCGTTGAGCTGATGCTCGTACGCCTGGATGGTGTGCGGTCCCATCACCGGCCGGCTGGTCGCGTTTACCTGCAGCAGCCACGGATGCCGGCGGTGCAGCTGCCACAGGTCGTGCGCCAGCGCGGCCAGCCGGTCACGCCAGCCGGTCGCCTCGTACGCGGTGGCCAGCTCACCCATCACGCCGTCCACCATCAGGTCGATCATCTCGCCCTTTCCCGGCACATACGTGTAAAGCGACATCACCGAGACGCCGAGCTGCTCGGCCACCCGACGCATCGCCAGCGCCGCGAGACCTTCCGCGTCGGCCAGCGCGACCGCGGCCGCGGTGATCTGCGGCACCGTCAACCGCTGTTTGGGGCCGCGCGTCGGCTTGCTCCGCACACCCCACATCAGCTCCAGACTTCGCCGCGGGTCACCCGTGCCACCATGTTCGACCGCCATGCCGACCATTAACTCAGATGCCGCCGCAGGTGCGCACCTGTGTGCGAGCCGACCTGCTCGACCAGTCCGGCCGGCGGTCCACTGTAGACAACCGCACCGCCCTGGTCGCCGCCGTCCGGGCCGAGGTCCAGCACCCAGTCGGCGTACGCGATCACGTCGAGGTTGTGCTCGATCACGATCACCGACCCGCCACCGTCGACGATCTGGTCCAGCAACGCCAGCAGATGTCCGCAGTCCGACATGTGCAAGCCGGTTGTGGGCTCGTCCAGCACGAAAACCGTGCCGTCGCGGTGCAGCTGGGTCGCCAGCTTGATGCGCTGGCATTCACCGCCGGACAGCGTGCTGAGCGGCTGTCCGAGGGTCAGATAGCCGAGGCCGACATCCACCACGGCCCGCAGCCGGCGCCGGATGTCCTTGCCTTCCAAGGCATCCACCGCCTGCGCGGCGGTCAGGTCGAGTACGTCCGAAATGGACAGTCCGTTGACCGTGTAAGCCAGCACCTCGTCGGTGTAGCGCCGGCCGCCGCAGGTTTCGCACACCGACCGTACACCGTCCATGAACGCCAGGTCCGTGTAGGTGACGCCAAGACCCTGGCAGGTGTCGCACGCTCCGGCCGAGTTGAAGCTGAACAGTCCCGGACTGACTTTGTTCGTACGCGCGAAAAGCCGGCGCACCGGATCCATCACGCCGGTGTAGGTCGCCGGTGTGGAGCGGATCGACGTCGTCACCGCCGACTGGTCGACGAACACCAGGCCCGGGTGTCGCGGCACCAGCACGTCTCGGATCAACGAGCTCTTGCCGGCGCCGGCCACGCCGCTGACCACCGCCAGCACTCCGAGCGGGAGGTCGACCGTGATCGACTTCAGATTGTGCGCGTCGGCGTTGGCGATCCGCAGGTGGCCGCTCGGTTTTCTCGGCCGCGTACGCAGTGTCGGCTTGCGATCGAGGTGCTTTCCGGTCAGCGAACCACTTCGCCGCAGTGCGTCGACGCTGCCTTCGAAGACGATCTCGCCGCCGTCGGCGCCAGCACCGGGGCCAATTTCCACCACATGGTCGGCGATTCGGATCACATCCGGATCGTGCTCGACGACCAGCACCGTGTTTCCCTTGTCGCGCAAGGCAAGCAGCAGGTCGGTCAGCCGGCGTACGTCGCGCGGATGCAGGCCGATGCTCGGCTCGTCCAGGACGTACATGACATCGGTGAGGCTGCTGCCCAGGTGGCGCACCATCTTGATCCGCTGCGACTCACCGCCGGACAGCGAGCTGGTTTCGCGGTCCAGCGTGAGATATCCGAGCCCCATCGAGATCAGCTGGCCAAGCCGGCCGCGAGCCGACTCGATCAGCGGCGGCGGAGCGTCGGTCTTTTGCAGCCGCTCATCGAGCGCGACCAGGTCCAGTGCGGTCAGGTCGGCGATCGTACGTCCGCCGATCCTGGAGCTCAGCGCGTTTTCGTTGAGCCGCCGGCCTTCGCAGGACAGGCACGTGCGGGTGACGGTGAACTTCTCCAGGTTTTCCCGCTTCGCCGAGGAATCACCACCGTCCTCGCGGTTGATCGCCAGCCTGGTGAATTTCGTGATCACGCCTTCGAAAGCCGACGAGACCGACACCCCGCTCGGCGTACGCAACCTGACCTTGGCATCGGCGCCATACAGCAGCGTCTGCCACTCCTCGGGCGAATAGTCGGCGAGCCTGCGGTCGTTGTCGAAGAGGCCGGACTCCGCGTATGTCTTCCAGTACCAGCCGCCGACCGCGTACGACGGATGCAGCAGCGCGCCGTCGTTGAGCGACTTCGACCGGTCGAAGAACGCCGCCTCGTCCACCTCGACTTTCCGTCCGATGCCATGACAGTCCGGACACATGCCGGTCGGATCGTTGAAGGAGAAGGCGTTCGCATGTCCGGCGTACGGTTTTCCGGCTCTGGAGAACATCAGCCTCAGCAGCGGGTTGATGTCGGTGACCGTACCGACCGTCGACCGCGAGTTGCCGCCGAGCCGTTTCTGGTCGACGATCACCGCGGTCGACACGTTGTCGATCAGGTCGGCGTCCGGCTGACCGAGTTTGGGCAGGAACGTGCGGACAAACGGCGTGAACGTCTCGTTGAGCTGCCGCTGCGCCTCGGCGGCCACGGTGTCGAAGACCAGTGACGATTTCCCCGAGCCGGACACGCCGACAAACACGGTGAGCTTGCGTTTCGGGATCGCCAGGCTGATGTCGCGCAGGTTGTTCTCCCGTGCGCCGCGTACGACGATGTGCTCGGTCAACGGCTGAGCCTCCGGTAGGTGACGACCGACAGCGGGAAGAAGACCGCGATCAGCACGGCCGGCCAGACGACCGCCATCAGCACCGAATGCCCGGCGATCCAGGAAACCCGGCCGTACCAGGATTTCCGAACAGCAGCCGAGCGGCCGTCGCGGTCGAGGACAGCGGATTCCACTCGGCCACGACGCCGAGCCACGCCGGCATGGTCGCCGGCGAGACCATCGCGCTGGACAGGAATCCGAGCGGAAACTCCAAGGTCTGCACCGCGACGACCGCCGACTGCGACCGGAAGACCAGACCGAGGAAGATGCCGATCCAGACGAAGGCGAAGCGGAGCAACAAAAGCAGCGCGAAGGCGCCGAGCGCCGCGAGCGGTACGTGCTGCCAACGCCAGCCGATCGCCAGGCCGCAGGCCACCATCACGACGAGCGTCACCGTCGCGTACAACATGTCGGCCACGGCACGACCCGACACGACCGCGGAGGTCGCCATCGGCATCGACCGAAACCGGTCCATGATGCCGCGGCTCGCGTCCTCGGTCACCGCGATCGTCATCGTACTGATGCCGAAAACCATCGACATGACGAACATGCCCGGCATGAGGAACTGCTTGTAGTCGCCACCACCGGGCACCTGGATCGCCCCGCCGAAAAGGTACGCGAAAATCAGCACGATCATGATGTTGAAGGCAAAACTGAAGATCAGCGGATCCGGACGGCGGACCCAGTGCGACATCGCCCGCCGCGCGACGACCCAGCCGTCGGCAACGGCCCACCCCAGCGCGCTCACGCCGTCACCCGCTCTTTCTCCGTCAAAACCAGGAAAACCTCGTCCAGCGTCGGCCGGCGCAACGCCACGTCCTCGACTCCGGCACCGTCGTTTTCCAGTGTTGTCAACACAGCGCTCACCATCGCGGCTCGATCACCGACCGGTGCACCGATCCGCCGGCTGTCACGGTCCACGACCGGCTCCGCTCCAACGATCCGCGCAACCGTACGCGCCGCGCGGTCCAGGTCGGCGGCATCATGCAGCACCAGCTCGAGACGATCCGCGCCGAGCTTGGCTTTCAGCTGGTCAGGCGTGCCTTCCGCGATCATCCGGCCGGCGTCGATGACCGAGATATGGTCGGCCAGTTGGTCGGCCTCGTCCAGATACTGAGTCGTCAGCAACACGGTCGTGCCGGCCGCCGCCATCTGCCTCACGGCCTCCCACACTTCGTTGCGGCCGCGCGGATCCAGGCCAGTCGTCGGCTCGTCCAGAAACAACACCGCCGGCGTCATGATCATGCCGGCCGCCAGATCCAGCCGCCGCCGCATGCCACCGGAATACTTCCCCGCCGGCTTGTCCGCCGCGTCCGTCAGGCCAAACTGCTCCAACAACGCCTCCGCGCGGCGCTTGGACTCTCGTACGCTCAGATGGAAAAGCCGGCCAAACATCACCAGGTTCTGCCGGCCACTGAGCACCTCGTCGACCGCCGCGTGCTGGCCCACCAACCCGATCCGACTCCGCGCCCGAGCCGCCTGCCGGACAACATCGAAGCCGGCAACCTCCGCACGTCCACCGTCGAATCGCAGCAACGTGGACAAAATCCGCACCGTCGTCGTCTTGCCGGCACCGTTGGGCCCCAGCAACCCCCGCACCGTACCCGCCAGCACCGCCAGGTCGAGCCCGTCTAGCACCACCTTGTCGCCGTAGCGCTTGCGTAGTCCTTCGGCCAGAACCGCTGTCTGTGTCGCCATCTCCACCTCCGGAGTAACACTGTACATCGTACGGAGTTGTTGTTCAGGGTGGTGGGGTGCGGCGTCGTGTGTGCGGTGGGGCGGGTGCGGCTATGTGGGGTGTATTTGAAGGTGGCTGGTTTGCCCGTTGATGGGCGGGTGGGCGGGTGGGCGCCTGTTTGTTGCGTTGGGTGTGGTTCCGTTCTCCGATTGGTGCGTTGTGGAGGTGGTTGCGTCTCTTGTTTGTTGCGGTGGGTGGGTGGGTGGGTGGTTGGTTGCGTCTCTTGGTTGTTGCGTCAGGGGGTGGTTGGGCTTTTCGCCTGCGCGGCGGGCGCACCTACGCGGCGAGCGACCTCAAGGGAGGGGGCGCATGGACGCCAATCGGTGTGCATAAGGGTGCGGGTGGCGGTTTGTGGGCGGGGCTGGGTTTTCTGGGTCACGTATGGGAAGCAACCCGTCGGGATGGACGCCAAACGATCGCGCTGTGGCGGCTGACTGCGTAATACTTGTTTAACAAGACATCAAAACGGACATCTATCGCAGGCCAGCAGTCACAACAGCATTATCAGCCTCAACAGTCACACCCGTCACAGCCACCAGCGACCGGGGCGGCGTGAAAGCCTCGCTTCTTGCGTCCAACGTTAGTAACTCGACATTCACACCATCCGCCAACTTCGCAATCCAGACATTTAGCGTTACGCATGCCTGGGTCCCACATAGTGGACTTTCTCGCCACTTACTGGGAGGCTATGGCCGGCTCCGGCGGCGACGACCTACGAAGCCGTCTGACCAAACACCACCAAACCCCAGCACAACATCGCAAACCCACCAGTGCACAACAGTGTCCTGACCAGATTCCACCTCGTCCAGACCGCCTCGAACTCGCGGCGCGTACGAGCCAGGTCCTTCACGACATCGACACGACCGGCAGCCTCGAGTCGGTTGTTCAGCGGTACGTTGATCGCCATCGTCACCACAAACTGGACAATATTGAGCCCCACTCCGACGATCACCCAGACCAATACGGGCGTGCCGAGGTTGAGGAAGATGCTGACGGCGCCGAGGATCACCGAGCCGAGGAAACTGAGGAAAAACCACGGATTGATGATCGCGATGTTGATCCCCTGCATGCCGTCGACGATGGTGTGGTCGTCGGCTCGTTTGAAGCCTGGCATCACGGACACACTGTATGCGTAATATAGTCCGGCGATCAGGCCGGTGGTGATCACCGTCAGGACCAGGAATATGCCTCTGAGCACCATTTTTCCTCCTCGCGGACCGTCGCGCCCATCCCAGCGCAACCGGCCTTTCACACACCTTTCACGGCCAGCATTCGCGCGAGGTGTGCGGCCTGCGCGCGGATTTCCGGGATCGCCGTAGTTTCCCACAGGTTGCCGCGCCGCAACGAGCCAATTGTCCACAATGGACGCGATGGCTGGCCGTCGGTGCCGATGAGTTGGCCGTCGTCGGTGGTGTCCAGACCGAGCAGCTGAGGACCCGGCCGCGCGAGACCGCTGTCGAGCAGCTGGCGGACCAGCGGGTCGTCGATGCGGCGCGGGTCGTATTCCGGGCCGGCGCAGTTGACCACCGCGCCGACCTCCAGTTTGCGGCCGTTGGACAGCCACACGCGTACGCGGCCGCGCTCCTGGCTCGCGGCGACGACCTCCGCCGCGTTCACCTCCAGCTCGCCGCGATCGACCGCGGCGGCGAGCGCGGCGGCCGTCGGTGGCGGGATGCGGTGCCGGTGCGTCTCCCAGATTCGTTGGTAACTGGCCAGAAAGTCCTCGCGGTCACGGTCGGAGAAGCGTTGCCAGATGCGCGTGGTCAGCGGTCGCAGGCCGTCCATCGCCGGCCGCCAGTCGCCGGTCGCGCGGACCGACCGCGCCACGTGCCGCAGGATCACCTGTCGCACGTCCCGCAACGACGTGCCGGCCGGCATCGGCATCTCCATCGCGGCAGCCAGCGGCGTGGTGTGCGAGTGCGGCAGCAAACCGCTGCGCGAAACCGCGTAGACGGTACGTTCGCCGCGACAGGCCGAAACCGCGACGTCGCACATCGTGAGACCGGTGCCGACCAGCAGTACGTCCGCGTGCCGCGGCACCTCACGCAGCCGAGCGAAGTCCCACGGATTGTCGATCAGCAAAGGCGAACCGCGCAACGCGTCCGGGACCCAGTCGCGGTTCGGCCCGAAACCGCCGAGCGCGAGGACGACTTTCCGCGTGCGCAGGCATTCGCCGCCGGCCAGCTCGACCATCATGCCGCCCGGCACCGGATAAACACCGATCGCGCGATCGGCGATGTAGTCCAGCGACGCCGTCGAGGTGTTCAGCTTCGCCTCGGTCGCCACCTGATCGCCAAGGTAGGCCCCGAAAATCCACCTCGGCACGAATTCCAGCCGGCCGGTCTGCCGGCCACGGGACAGCAGCCAGTCCAGGAATCCATCCGGCGCGTCCGGATCCGCACTCATTTTCCCGGCCGGTACGTTCAACAAATGCGTGTCGCACATTGTCGCGTACGCCGGGCCGCGGCCGATCTCGGCTCCGGAGGTGACCAGTCCGATCCGGACCGGCCGCCGGCATGCCGCACTTTCGCGCAGCAGACGGATAGTCGCGAGCGCGCCAGAGGCACCCGCACCCACCACGACCACCGCGAATCCGTCGTCGTCAATCAATGTTCAAACCCCTCGCGACGGCCGCATCGTAATACATTCGAGTTGTCCACGATTTTGGGGTCGGATTGGACCTGTGCCAGGCCGGCCGGCTCGCCTACTGTCGGCGTTATGGATCTTGTCGAAGGATATCTGCACCGGCTCGGCCTGCCGCATCCAGGCGCGCCGAGCGTCGATGCGTTGCACACGCTGCACGCCGCGCACGTCGAACGCATCGCATACGAGGTGATCGACATCCACCTCGACCGTCCGACCTCGATCGACCGGCACGCCTCCGCCGACCGGTTCGTCCGCCGGCACCGCGGCGGATACTGCTATCACCTCAACGGCGGCTTCTCGCTTTTGCTGGAAAACCTCGGTTATGCCGTACGATGGCACCGCGCCGCCGTGCAGACCGCCGCGTATTCCGAGCCACCGGGCCCGGATTTGGCCAACCATCTGGCATTGACGGTCAGCGGGCTGCCGTCCGACGAGTGTCCCGACGGTGTGTGGCTGGTCGATGCCGGCCTCGGCGACGCCTTGCACCATCCCGTTCCGCTGCGCGCCGGCACCTACCGGCAGGGGCCGTTTTCCTATCGGCTGCGGCCATCCGAGGTCGAGGCCGGCGGTTGGCGGCTCGATCACGATCCGCGCGGCAGCTTCGTCGGCATGGACATGCGCATGTCGGCGACCGCCACGGTCGCCGATTTCGCCGCTCGGCACCACCACATGTCGACCTCGCCGGAGTCGAGTTTCGTCCGCACTTTCTGCGTACAACGGCGCGATGCCGGCGGTGTCGACATGCTGACCGGCTGTGTCTACAAGCGACACGCACCGGATCCGGTCGAGTCGCGTACGCTCGACGACCCGGTCGACTGGTTTGCCGTGCTGGCCGACGTTTTCCATCTGCCACTGACAGATCTCTCCGCCACCGATCGCACTCGGCTCTGGTCCGGCGTTTTGGCCAAACACCAGGAATGGCTGGCGGTACGCTCGTCGACATGACCGACCCGTACGCGATCGACTGGGACTCCTCGCGCGACCACCTGCGCGACAACGCGCGCAACGACGCCGACTGGAACGCGGTTGTCGCCAGCCGGCTGGTGCGTCCGACCGACCGCCTCGCCGTCGATGTCGGCTGCGGCGGCGCCGGAATGGCGATCGCAATCGCGCACGCACTGCCGACCGACGCCGCGGTCATCGCGATCGACGGCAGCGCCGAGGTGCTCGAAGGCGCAAAGGAAAACGCGCGTGCCGCGCAGCTTTCGCAGGAGCGGCTGGCATTCCGGCAGTGCGACCTGCACGGCGGCCTCACCGAGCTGCGCGCGGCGGTGACCGAGCCGGTCGACCTGGTGTGGGCCTCGGCCTCGGTCCATCACGTCGGCGACCAACAGGCCGCGATCGACCAGCTGGCCAGTCTGCTCGCCGACGACGGACGCCTCGCGCTCGCCGAAGGTGGCCTGCCACCTCGCCGCATGCCGTGGGACGTCGGCGTCGGCCGGCCGGGCCTGGAGCTGCGGCTGGACGCGGCAAACGACGAGTGGTTCGTCCAGATGCGCGGCGGTTTGCCAGGCAGCAAGCCAATGCCGTACGGCTGGACCGAGGCATTGCGCCGCGCCGGCCTGCGCGAGGTCACGACTTTCAGCGTACTGATTGAGAAACCCGCACCGCTCGACGCCAACGATCGCGCGCATGTGTTGGACAGCATCGAACACCGCGTCCAGCGCAGCGCCGACAGCGGTTCGGTCGATGCCGACGACCTGGCGAGCTGGCAGCGGCTACTGGACCGGGACGACCCGGCCTGGCTCGGTCATCGCGACGATTTGTTCCTCCTTGACGTGCGCAGCATTCATCTCGGCGCGAAGAGGTCGCGCAGGTAGGGAGCGGGCGATAGCCGACTCCCCTATCTGCGCGACCTCTTAGTAAACTCTGCCGCCGGAAAATCTCAGCAAGGTCACGATCCGGCGGCAGAAAAGTGACGACTCTTGAGCACCGGTGTGCGTTCGCGCATTCTCTGGGAACAGCCGCGGCCGGCACAACGCATTTCACCGGGAGGCGGAGTTTTCCATGCCCACAAGACCCAACCGTCGCAGGTTGCTCGCGCTTGGCGTGATCGTCGCGCTGCTCGCGAGCGCCTGCGGCACGCCGGGTGACCAGAGCGCGCCGACCGCCGGCAAACGCGGCGGCACGCTCAACCTGCTCGCGCAGTCGGAGTTCGAGCACCTCGACCCGGCGCGAAACTACGTTGCCTCGCAACAACATCTCGCGCTGCTTTACGCACCGACGCTGACCTCGTACGTCAACCGCACCGGTGTGGCCGGAAACGTCATCGCTCCGGACGCGGCCACCACCACCGGCACGCACAACGCGGACGCCTCGGTCTGGTCGTTCACCATCCGGAAGAATCTCAAATGGCAGGACGGCAAACCAGTCACCTGCGAGGACTTTCGCTACGGTGTGAACAGGTCCTTCGCGCCGACGCTGACCGACGGCCCGTCCTACCAGAAGGTGTTTCTCAAAGGCGGCGACAGCTACAAGGGGATCTACGAGCAGAAGGCCGGCATTCCTTCGGTCACCTGCACCGGCGACACGATCACCTATCAGCTGAAACAGCCGGTCGCCGACTTCAACTACACCGTCACGATGGGCATCTTCGCGGCCGTACGCGCAGACATGGACACCAAGACCAAATACGACGAGAAGCCATTCTCGTACGGCCCGTACATGATCAAGAGCCATGTCATCGGCCAGAGCCTGGTGTTGGTCCGCAACCCGTACTGGGACCAGAGTCAGGACCAGATCAGGAAAAACCTGCCGGACACCTTCAACATCCAGTTCGGCCAGGACGCCACGGTGATCAACGACCGGCTGATCAACGACCGCGGCCCGGACCAGCAGGCGATCACCTTCGGCAACACCCAGGTGCAGGCGCAACAGGCCGAGCAGGTGTTCGGCAGTCCGCAGCTGCGCAAACGCACGGTCAGCGGGCTTTCCGGCTTTGTCTGGTATCTGGCCATCAACACCAAGAAAGTGCCGGATCTCAAGTGCCGGCAGGCCTATCAGTACGTGATGAACAAGCGGACGTATCTGCTCGCCTTCGGCGGACCGCGCTTCGGTGACTACGCCACCACGATCGTCGCACCGACTTTGACGGCATACCGGAAGATCGACCCGTACGGCCTGGCCAGCAAACCGGAAGGTGACGTGGCGAAGGCACAACAGGCACTGGCCGCCGCGGCGACCTGTCCGCGTACGGTGAAACTCGACTATTCGCAGACTCCGACCACCGACCGGATGGCCGCCGCGATTCGTGAGGCATTCGGCCGGATCGGTGTCACCGTCGTCCCCAACCCGATCCCCCGCAAGCAGTTCTACGCAACGGCCGGCCGTTCCGAAGAGGAGCACGAGTTGGTCTACGCCGGTTGGGGTGCCGACTGGTCCTCCGGTGCCGCCGTGCTCGGGCCGCTCTTCGACGGCAAGCAGATCGCCAAGACCGGCAACCAGAATTACGCGCAGCTCAACGATCCGGCCATCAACGAGGCCATCTACGCCGCGCAACGCGAGACCAACTTCGACAAGGCGCAGCCGATGTGGGCCGCGATCGACGAGAAGGTCCAGCAGGCCAGCGCGATCATCCCGCTGCGCTACGAAAAGGCGGTATACATCGTCGGATCGAAGGTGACCGGCGCGCAAATGCACGCTGTCTACAGCGATATCAGTCTGCTGAACGTCGGCGTTCAACCATAGGGACGGGGCAAGCGGCTGGTCTCCACTACGCATCCCCCTGGAGACCAGCCGCTTTTCTCCACTACGGCGTGAAAACGTAGGTGTTCTTGTTCCACACCTGACCGGGACCGGTGCCGCCGGGACACGAGAAGTCCCAGCCGGACACCAGATAGAGACGACCGTTGATCACACCGGCGGCGTGCCGCTTGATCCGCGGCATCGGCTCACCGGCCGGCTTGAGCTGGTCCCAGGTCCTGCTGGTCAGGTCGAAGCGCCAGAGCTCGTTCGTCGGATTCTGCGGGAAAGGCGCGCCACAACCGGCGCTGCCGCCGGGCACATCGCCACCTTGCAGGTAAAGTCCGCCACCGAGCACGCCGGCCGCGCCGTAATTGCGCGCCGGAGTGATGTCGCCGACGGCCGGCGTGACCTCGGTCCATCGCTGCCGCAGCACATCAAACTGCCAGGTGTCGGCCAACACCGGAAACCCCTGCGCCGGATCGCCTTCGCCACCATAGAAAGTCAGCTGGTTGTTCACCGCGACCGGACCGGCCTGCGCCGCGTGCCGCGTCGGCGGGTTGCCGGCGGCGCCGTTTGGCAGCACCTCCTGCCATTTGTTCGTCGCGATGTCGTACGACCAGAGGTCGTTGCGGGTGGCGAAATCGGCGCCGATGCCGCCGAAGACATAGAGCTTGCCGCCGGCCGACCACATCGTCGCACCGGACCGGCCGACCGGGCCGCTGGCGAGTTTTGTCCACACTCGACCGGAAAGCGACCACAGATCGTCGAACGCGTGGAAGTCCCCGCCCTGGTCGTTGTACGTCGATCCGCCGAAAACGTAGAATCTCGCGTCCGGCGTGGTGGCACTCGCGGCGAAAGCCCGACCGGCCGGCCCACCGGCGCTGGTCGGCTGGATCTGCCTCCACTGGCTCGCACGCACGTCGAGGACGTACGCGTCGTTGTAGAAAGTGTTGGTGCCGGTGGTGAAATCGTCCTTCACGCCACCGAAAACGTAGAGCCAGTTGTTGCTCGCTCCCGCGACCGCCGGCACGGACCGCTCGCTGGGTCCGACGCCGGTCGTCACCAGCGTTTTCCAGGTGCCGCTGCCGGTGGCGTGCGCGGCCGTTGGACTGATGAGTAAGCCAAGGAGGACGACAAGGACGAGACCAATTCTGCGCATGGTGGCACCACCCGGTGATTCGGTCGACGACGGCGGGCCATAGGTTAACCGAGACATCGTTGGCCCTGACCGGCCGGCAGCGGCCACGCCGCGCGATGTCCAGGCGGGCGTATGTTGCGCTACAACTCAATGCCGGCCGTCAGCGTCGGCCACGGCGGCCATGGACGCGTTCCTTTGTCGGTTGCGGAAACCTTCGGGCGGTGAAAAACCGCGAGACGTGCCGGCAACCGACACGTACGCTGGCCAAATGCTGGCACCCGACTATCCGCTCCGCACCAAAAGGCTGTTGCTGCGGCCGTTCGAGATGGCCGACCTCGACGCGTTGTACGACATCACCCGCCGACCCGAGGTCGCGCGTTTTGAGTACTGGGAGCCAAAAACCCGAGAGGAGACCGCCGAGTCGCTGCGCCGCCGCGCCGGCCGGCGAGCCTTCGAAGCCGAAGGCGACCGGTTCGGCCTGGCCGTCGTCCTGCCTGACTCCGGCGAGTTCGTCGGTGACGTCTCGCTGAAGTGGGCCAGCAAGCAGTCGCGGCAAGGCGACCTCGGCTACATGGTGCACCCCGACCACCAGGGCAACGGCTATGCGACCGAGGCGGCCACGGAGATGCTCCGGATCGGCTTCGAATGCCTTGACCTTTACCGGATCAGCGCCGGCTGCGAGCCCCGCAACACCGGCTCCGTGCGGGTGCTGGAACGCCTCGGCATGCGCCGGGAAGGTCATCTTCGTCGATACGCATACGTCAAAGGCGAGTGGTGGGACCAGTTCATCTACGCGATCCTGGCCGACGAGTTCACCGCCAGGCAGTCGCCGGACGTCAGGACCGCATGACGCATTTCCCCGTGCCGACCGGCGTTGTGCTGTCTCTGGCCACCAGCGCGGGATTGATTTCGGCCGCGGTCAACGCGAAACCGGTCTCCGGATCCTCCTGCGACATCGCGAACAGGACACCGTAGACGCGACCGTCCGACGCGATCAACGGACCACCGGAGTTGCCGGTGTGCACCGACGTACGCAACGTGTAGATCTCACGCACGACGGTCTTTTGCTTGTACAGGTTGAATTCCGGCACCGACCGGCGGTCGCGTACGCGCGCGGCGGTCGCCGTGTACGGTCCGTTCATCGGATAGCCGAGCACGATCGCGTCCGCGCCGTTTGCCGCGTTTGGCACGAAAACCAGCGGTGGCGCGGTCAGCCGGGGGACGTAGAGGACGGCCAGGTCGCGCTCCGCGTCGAAACGCACGACCTGCGCCGGCATCCGTACGCCGTCCGGCGTGACCACGTGCAGGTCCGCGGTCACGCCGGCGACAACGTGCGCGTTGGTGAGCACATGCTGTGGCGAGACAACGAAACTTGAGCCGTCCAGCTGCAGGTCGCAGGCCGGCGCCTGGCCTTCCACCTTGAGCACCGAGGCGCGCGCCGCCTGCACGGCCGGCGATCTGGTCAGCGCCGGGTTCGGTGCCGGCACCGCCGGCAGCTTGGACATGGTCAGCGGCGCGAAAAGCTCCGGGACGTCCCGTGCGGCCAGGCTTCTCGCGAAGGACGCGTAGACCTTCTGCGCAGGCGCCGGGATCACCTTGTTGACGACCGGGATGATCGCCGAGTCGCGGACCTGCGCGGAGACGCCTGGCAGCGGCGCGGTGCCCAGCGGCACGGCGATCATCCAGCCGACCACCAGCACCGCGATCACCGAGAGCACCGCGCCGGCCACGTTGTCGACCACCCGGATCCGCCGACTTTTGAGCTTTTCGCGCACGATCGAGCCGAGGATGTTGGCCAGCGCCTGTCCAGAAAGCGCCACCAGAAGCACCGTGACCAGCGCGATCACCAGCCGCCAGACGACATCGGTGATCCGGTTTGCCAGCAGTGGCGCGAGTTGCAGGCCGAGCAGCGCACCACCGGTGAAGCCGATGAAGGACAGCACGCCGACCACGAAACCGCGCAGGTAGCCGTTCAGGCCGAAGAGCACCATGACGGCAAGCAGCACCAGGTCGAGATAACTCGCGGTCACGATCGGCCCTCCCAGCCCCCCGAGCTTGCGATCGTATCGGCATCGCGCTGCGGGCAAAAGGTCCAGTTTGCGTACGATCGTGCCGCGCCGCTATGCCATTTCGGTTACGTCACCACGACGTAGCCACACTGTCCATTGTGGACCGTGCGGGGCGGAGAGAGGATTTCGTCCGGCCGTCAGGGGAAGCGGCGGCCGGACGCGAGCGCTAACAATACGGTCATCTGGGCCGTTGGCGCCACTACCACCGATACCAGCGTGTCCCGCCGGCAATCCGGACGAAGAACCCGATGATCCAGACGATCAGCAGCGCGGCGGCCAGATACCAGAGCACGTTCCAGGCGAAGCCACCCGCGCCGAGCAGCACCACCAATACCAGTACGAGAAGAATAATAGGCATGACAAGGCCATACCCAGTCGGTCGGCGGGTAAACCCCGGCTTCCGAAACGTCACCCGTGTACGGTTCGGGGATGGATTTGCGACTGACCGGAAAGGCGGCCCTGGTCACCGGCGGCACCCGCGGCATCGGCCTCGCCATCGCTCGTTCGCTCGCGGCCGAAGGCGTCTCGGTGACGGTCTGCGGACGAGACCAGGAAAATTTACGGCAGGTCTGCCAGGCCGAGGCCCTGCACGGCGTGGTGGCCGACGTCACGGTGCCGGAACAGCTGGCCGCCGCGGTCGAGGCGGCGACTGACCACAGTGGACGGTTGGACCTGTTGGTCGCCAACGCCGGCGGCTCGGTCGGCGGCAGCCTGCTCGATTCTTCGTACCAGGACTGGGAACACACCTATCGGCTGAACGTGCTGCACGCGGCGCACGCCGTACGGTGCGCCACCCCACACCTGGAAAAGCGCGGCGGCTCGGTCGTCATCGTCTCGTCCATCACCGGCTGGAAGCCGGGACCGTCCTCGTCGTACGCCTCGACCAAGGCGGCCGAGATCCACCTGGCCGCGACACTGGCGCAGGAGCTCGGCCGGCGCGGCATCCGGGTCAACGCGCTCAGTCCTGGCTCGACGCTGTTTCCCGGCGGTGGCTGGGAAAGTTTCGGTGAGCGGTTTCCGGACCGGCTGGCCGCCTTCGCCGAGCAGGACTTCCCGGCCGGCCGCCTGGTCGACATCCAGCAGGTCGCCGACGTGGCGTGTTTTCTGTTGTCCGACCGCGCTTCCGGCATCACCGGCGCCAACATCTGCGTCGACGGCGGCCAAATCCAGCCAAGCGCCGGCCGCTTCTGGTAGCTACTACTGTTGCGGCCGCCGGGCGTGCCGGCTCTGCTGGTATTGCATTGCTTGCTGGTTTTGCTGGCGCACGCCCGGATGGTGTTCCGGTGCGGCTCCACCGCGCGGGCCTGACGGATAGTTGGCTGGCCCCTGCGCAGGCCCCCAACTCGGCGCCGCCTGACCGGTGTCCTGTGGCGGCATGGGGACTGCCTGCGCCGGTTGCTGTTGTGCCTGCTGTTGGCGAGCACGGTCAGCCTCCCAACGCGTCCAGGCCACCTGCTTCGCCTCGTACTCGCGCATCGAGCCGGGTCGAACCACCCGCCTGAACAGGCCCGGCTTCACCGGAAACTCCGGCGGCAGTTGCGAACCGGCCGACTGTTGTCGCCGCGGCCCGGTATCCGTCCGCTGCCTCAGGTCGAACAGTTCCTGCCGTAGGCCGGCGAGATCGGCGGCGTGTTGCTGTTGCATGCCCATCGTCTGCTGCTGCATCGCGGCCATTTCCGCCTGCTGCTGCTGATAGACGGCCCCATACTGGCGCTGCATAGCCGTGAGTGTCTCTCCGTGCTGGCGCTGCAGCTCGGCAATGAGCTCCTGATGGCGACGCTCGACGTCGGCCGCGTCCGGACCTCGTTGCGTACGCTGCGCCGCGACCTCGTCGGCGAGTCTTTTCGCCGCACGCAACGGATGTTCGTCGGGATCGATGCCGTCCCTGACCAGTGCATCCCGCTCCTCGGTCGCCTTGGCGTCCGTCTCCAACGCTTCCCGCTTCGCCTTACGGCCAGCAGCACGGTAGGAAACCCAGCCGGCGATCGCACTAGCCGTGACGACCGGTCCCATCGTCGGCGCGTTGTCGACGACGAACTGGCCAATCGGATTCGTCGACAACCCGGCGATGACGGCTTGGTAGGAGGACGAAACATAGCCAACAAAACCGGCCGGCAAAGCTCCGGAAAGCCGCGCCACCGCCGAGGCGACGAGACCTGCGCCGATGCCGACGCCTGCGGTCAGCAGCGTACGCAAGCGCGTGTCACGCCAACTGTCCTTGCGAGCGTTGCGGCAATCCTTTGTCGTACTTCGCCTGGACCTCGGCGTTCTTGAGGTCCAGCCCTTGCCGTTTCGGTCTACTCCGCCGATGAGCACCAGTTGGCAGTCGTCGGTTGAAAACCGGCAGCGTGGTCATGCCGGCTGGAGGTAGGCGCAAGCGGTGCGATGCGGCGCTGCTCAAGAAACTTGATCGCCGAGGCTGTGTCTGGCTCGTACTCCGCGAGCAGGCCCGATCGTACGAGCTGATCGACCACGTCGTGTTTTGTCGAGACCTCAGACCGGTCATTCGCCGCCAACGATGCGAGCTTGTCCCGGGTGAACGTCAGCTGTTGGTGCGACTCCAGGTCTGGAAAAGTCAAAGCCCACCCGGTAAGCCTCTTCTGGAACCTCTACAGCATCCTCACCGCTCAGTAACTCGTAGTAGAACGTCTCGGACGAGTCCGCGGGGTAGCGCGGACCGTTGTCGAAGCCGACCGGCACGATGATGCTCGGCATCAGAAGTAAACCTGCCGTCGGGGCGCGTTCACGCTCCGCATCAGTATAGGGATCAGGGCACGGTCATCCCGGGGGTCCAACCGGGCAGCTCCGGAAACTGTCGGCGAGCGGCGAACTCGTCGTACGCCAGCCGGTCCTCGCCGATTTCGGTGCCGAGCAACGACCACAGCGCCCGCGCGTCGGTGAGGCATTCGGAAGCCGTTGCCAGATAAGCCGAAACCCGCGCGGTGAGCTCCGGCGTCACGCGGATGCCGTCGATGGTCGCCTGTGCGATTTCCAGCAATGACACGCCGATCCGCAACAACTCCGCGTCGGATGCGCGCGTAGGCGGACCGTCGGCCGCGATCGAGTGCGCCAGCTCGATGAGCTCCGCGCGCCGCGCATCCGTGGGCCGATCAGTCCTGGTGAGATGGTGCAGCCGCGATGCCGCCTGCACGATTCGCCGTTCTGGCGGACACGGCGGCGGAGCTTTCCTTGCGTCGCTGAGATCCACGGCTGCGAGCTGTACGTGCAGATAGGCCGTGTAGGTCAGATGAGTGGCCAGCCACCGCTGCCGGAACGCGTACACCGACAGCGCATATCCGGCCAGGATCTGCGCTCCGGTCAGATCGTACGTCAGGAAAAACAGGTCACGCGCGCACTGCCTGCGTACGTCCTGCCGGCGCGGCTTTCCGGCGCCGATCCAGGCTCCTATGGCCGCCCCGATCATGCCCAAAGTGATGGTGAGCATTCCGGGGAAAATCCAGCTGGCGATCGTGACGACCACCCTGCACGGCGGGATCCAGCGCGAGAAAAAGGTGGCCACCAGCCAGACAATCCCGACCACCGCGGTGTAGCTAGCCAAGCTTTTCGCGGAATCCCGGAAAACCCGCTGCGGCGGGTCGTTCCGCACCATCGAGCTCCTTGCGTACCAGTAAAAGGACCAACCCGGCCGGCGGGGTGACGATGGGGATCGAGGATTCCCCGCCGGCCGGGTTGGTCGTCAGGCCGGCAACCCGCACAGCGCCATTGCATCTGCGGGCCACCGGAGATCGAGGTCGCTCACTCCTCACAGTCGGTTTGCTGCTTTCCGTGACCAGTGGCAGCATGCCACCACAGAGCGTGTTGCGCAAGTTGCGCTCCACGTGTCGTTTACGAGAGGATGCGTAAGAGGATGAACAACCCGGAACCGACTGGCGCGCAAGACCACGAGTGCGGCAGACTGACAGCTGTGCCCGTAGCTAAGGCGAAGACCGTCAAGCGCCGCCGGCTTGCCGCCGAGATGCGCCAACACCGCGAGGCCGCCGGCATCACCGCCGAGGCGGTCGCCGAGAAGCTGGAGTGCCATCCGTCGCGGATCAGCCGCATCGAGGCCGGATCGGTCAACGTGACTTCCCGGGACGTACGCGACTACCTGGAGTTTTGCGGTGTCGAGGGCGCCGAGCTGGAGGCGCTGGTCGATCTCGCCAAGCAGGCCAAGAAGAAAGGCTGGTGGCAGGGCTACCAGGACGTACTCGCCGGATCGTACGTGGGACTCGAGAGCGAAGCGTCGAAGATTCGGACGTACGAGGTCCAGCTCGTGCCTGGACTCCTGCAAACCGAGGCATACGTGCGCGCGATGACTCGCGCGATCAAGCCAATCGCCACGGACGAGGAGATCGAGCGGCGGATCGAGGTACGACTGCGGCGCCAGGAGCTGCTGACGCAGTCAGCACCGCCGAAATACTGGGTAATCCTCGACGAATCCATATTGCATCGAGCAGTTGGCGGTCCAGACGTCATGCGCGCACAGCTCATACGCCTGACCGAGGTGGCTCAGCTTCCGAACGTCGACATCCAGGTCCTTGCTTTCGACGCGCAGGCACATGCCGGTCTCGACGGACCGTTCACGATTCTCGATTTCGCCGATCCAAAGGACGCTCCGTTGGTCTACATCGAGGCCATGGGTGGCAGCGCTCTCTATCTCGAGGAAGCGGATGAAATCGAGGCGTACTCAACGGTCTTCGATCACGTCCGTGCAGCAGCGCTTGCTCCGGATGAATCGTTGGAGCGTCTAAAGACTGCAGCACGCAGACTCTGACCGGCCTAGGGAGGACGGATGCTCAATTCGCACATGTGGCGTAAGTCAAGCCGCAGTGGCAGCGGTGACAACTGCGTTGAGGTTGCCGACGCGACCGATCGTATTCTCGTACGCGACTCCAAGCTCGGCGAGTCGTCAGCCGTCCTCCAGTTCACCACCTCGCAGTGGAGCGCGTTCCTAGCTCTCGCCAAAACGCGCTGACCGTACGACGAACGGCCCCGCTCCGGTCTTCGGCGCGGGGCTTTTCGTTGTGACAACTGTCAGGTATGGCTGGCTCTACCGGTGATCTGCTGCCTGGCAACGATGTGCGCGCCGCCGCGCTCGGCTTGGCTGGTGGCGTGTCGAAAAATACCAAGGGGATCCTCGCATTTCTGGCCATCTCGTTCGGGTTCGCGTGGGCCGGCATGTTCGGTACGCATCTGTGGCTCGGACTGTCGCTGGTCAATCCGCTCGTCCAGCTGCCGTGGGCCTTCTCGCCGGCGATCGCCGCGGTGGTCGTGCGAAAATGGGTGACCAAGGAAGGCTTCGCCGACGCCGGCCTGCGTTTTCGCTGGCGTGGCAACCTACGGTGGTATCTGATCAGCTGGCTCGGTCCGCTCGCGCTGGCCGTCGTCGCGGTCGTCATCGCCGCGGTCGTTGGCCTGTGGCGTTTCGATCTCAGCATTCTGGACCACCTCGTGCCTGGCCTGCCCGGCTGGGCCTGCCTCGCGATCCTGATGGTGGTGACGCCACTACTCGCGCCGATCTACTGGGGTGAGGAGTTTGGCTGGACGAGCTATCTGCGGCTGCGCCTGTGGACCGACCGGCCGGCGCTGTCGGTCATCGCGACCGGCCTGATCTGGGCGATCTGGCATTATCCGCTGGCTTTCCTCGGCTACATCGAGTTCACCAACGTCACGCTCGGCCTGCTCGTCTGGACGGTTTCGTTCCAGTTTCAGGAAATCCTGCTGGCCTGGATCCGCGTACGGAGCGGCAGCATCTGGCCGACGAGCATCGCGCACGCCGGCAACAACATGGTTTTCTCACTCCTCACAGGCATATTGCTGGAGGAGAGCGGCAAACTCGATGTCATCACCGTCATGCTCATCACCACCGCCGCACTCGCCCTGGCCGCCGTGCTGACCGTCCTCAACCGCCGCTTCCGCCGCGATCTCGCCTCGCTCTCCCCCACTCAGGCGGACGCCCACAGCCGCGCTTGACCGGCCAGCGCGAATCGCACCTCTCCATCCATCCATCCATCCATGATTCCGGATCCACGACGACCGCCGCAGTCGTCATCCGCAGACGGCCACGCTCAGGTTTTCTGTGTTTTGGTCGTCCGGCGGATCCATTCGACGATGTCGGCTCCTTCGCCTTCGGTGGCCACATTGCGGCCAGGCAACGCGCTCAGGATGACATCCAGATCTGTTGCCTTCGCGATCACATCCAGTGCCGACCGCGAATCCAGCCGGGCCAGCCGATGCGTGATCAGGCCGATGTCGTCAATCCGCGCGAGCACCGCCTGCGCACCGAAACGCTCGGTCAGCTCCTCGACGATCATCACCTTGCGACGCTCGGACATCAGCCTCTCCACCCCGGAAACCGCCTCCGGCGGCGGCTCCGGAATCGGGATGGCCAACAGCTCGCCGACATTGCTGGAGCTTTCCACCGCCGCGACGGCATTGGCCGGCGTGAGGCAGGCGAGCCGGCGCGCGGCGCGCGGGATCTGCGCGTCGTCACCAAAACGCGACTGCAGCAGGGCCTCCAACAGGTCCTCGGACGCCTCGACCCAGCCGTCGAAATTGCCGTCGTCGTATGTCTGCTCCAGCAGCGTCGGCCGCCGTCGCGTCCCGGCGGCCTTCTCGAACGGATCGTCGGCGAGATTCTCCGAGCTGCCGGCGGCCAGGAAACTCCGCGCGACATGACCGGGATCGGCGTCCCGGAACCGGTATGCGATGCGGCGAGCGCTCGCCTCGATGTCCGTCTCCTCGTGAAAACGCAACAGCACCAACGCCGTCAGCAGCTCGACGACCCCTTGCGACCGACCCTCGAAACGGCCTTCCATTCGACCCAGCACGCGACCGCGGTTGAACACGTCACGCATCGGATCCGCGCTTGTCCCCAAGACCGACATTCCGTCTCCTCGTTACGGACTGAAGTCGATCCCCATCGCCGCAGAGCATAACCATATCCGTCAGCCCTGACTTTTCCGCCCCCACCGCCGGTTTCCGCCGAGCGCGCCGGCCCGGAACGGCGTTCGCGCGCGCACGCGCGCGTAAGAACTACCGCGATCGAAGGCCGTCGAAGGCGACTTTGGACAAGACGTCGGCCAACTCGTCGCCAGACAGGCCGCCCCGTGGCCTGTACCACTCGATCAGCGAGTTGACGAGGCCGAAAAGCAACCTCGCGGTGACCGCCGGGTCGACGTCCGGACGCACGTCGCCTTCCGCCGCGGCCTGCTTGACCAAATCCGTGACGAGATGGTCAAATTCGCGGCGTCGTGCGAGTGCGGCGCGCTCGACTTTGGTGTTGCCGCGTACGCGCAAGAGCAAGGTGACAAACGGCAGCTGCTCGACGAGGACACCGACGCTGCCGCGTACGAGTCGCTCCAGCCGGTTGATCGCCGGCCCGTCCGCGGCCTCGACTTCGGCCGCCACGGCGAACAATCCGTCGAGCGCGCGGTCCAGCGCGAGCCGCAGCAACTCCTCCTTGCTGGCGACGTGATGATAGATCGCCGACTTGGTGATGCCGAGCTTGCGGGACAGGTCCTCCATGCTGGTGCCGTCATAGCCGCGCTCGTTGAAAACCTTCACTGCCACGCGCAGCAGTGACTCCTGGTCATAGCCGGGCCGTCCCCGGCGGGTCGCGGCCGTCATCGCTGGTCGATGATGCGCCGCAGTTTTCCCATCGAGCGTTCCAAAGTGTCGGGGTCGACGACCGCCACGCGTACGCTCACGCCGACTCGATCCTTCACCTGTTGCGCCAACTCCTTGCCGGCCAGCTCGCGAGCCTCGCTCGACGCCTCCGGACGCGCCTCGACACGTACGGTCAGCTCGTCCATCCGGTCCGGCCGGGTGAGCACCAGCTGGAAATGTGGCGCGAGGCCCGCCATCGGCACCAGCAGCTCCTCGATCTGGGTCGGGAAGAGGTTGACGCCACGCAGGATGATCATGTCGTCGGTGCGGCCGGTTATCCGCTCCATCCGGCGAAAACTCGGCCGCGCGGTGCCCGGCAGGAGCCGGGTGAGATCGCGGGTGCGATAGCGGATCACCGGCATCGCCTGCTTTGTCAACGAGGTGAAGACCAGCTCGCCTTCCTCGGCGATCTCGCCGGTGACCGGGTCGATGACCTCCGGATAGAAATGATCCTCCCAGATGTGCGGACCGTCCTTGGTTTCCAGGCATTCCTGCGCGACGCCGGGCCCGATCACCTCGGACAGGCCGTAAATGTCGGTCGCGTCGATGCCGGCGCGCTCCTCGATCTCCTTGCGCATCTCGTCGGTCCACGGCTCGGCGCCGAAAATGCCGAGCCGCAGCGAGCTTTCTCGCGGGTCGAGGCCGGCCTTCGCAAACTCGTCGATCATCGTCAGCATGTACGTCGGCGTCAGCATGATGACCGTCGGCTTGAAATCGTTGATCAGCTGCACCTGCCGCGCGGTCATGCCGCCGGACATGGGAATCACCGTGCAGCCAAGCTTTTCCGCACCATAGTGCGCGCCGAGGCCGCCAGTGAAAAGACCATAGCCGTACGCCACGTGCACGCGGTCGCCTGGCCGGCCGCCGGCGGCGCGGATCGACCTGGCCATCACCGTGGCCCAGGTGTCGATGTCCTGCTCGGTGTAACCGACAACGGTCGGCCGGCCGGTCGTGCCGCTGGACGCGTGGATGCGGCGCACCTGCTCCATCGGCACCGCGAACATGTCAAACGGATAGTTGTCGCGCAGATCCTGCTTGCTGGTGAACGGAAAACGGGCGAGGTCGTCCAACGACCGGCAGTCGTCCGGATGCACGCCGGCCGCGTCGAACTTGCGCCGATAGGCCGGCACGTTGTCGTACGCGTGTCGCAGTGTCCACTGTAGACGCTCGAGCTGCGTGGCACGCAGCTCGTCGATCGACATCCGCTCGGCGTCGTCCCACCTCGTGCTCATCCCGCACTCTCCCTGAGTTGCCTGCTGCGGCCGCGAAACTCCGCAATGACGTCCCCGCTGGCCCGCACGACCGTGACGTCGTAGACGCCACTTCGGCCGTACGAAACGCGTTCCTGTGCGGTTGCGGTGAGCACGTCGCCCTGCTTTGCCGATGCGACGAAGGTGATGTCGGCACCGGCGGCAACCGTGACGGGTCCGTACGAGTTGCACGCGCAGGCGAAAGCCGTGTCGGCCAGCGTGAAGACCAGGCCGCCATGTGCGATCGCGTGACCGTTGACCATGTCCGGTCTGACCGTCATTCGCGCGACCGCACGGCCGGCGGACAGCTCCACCAGCTCGATGCCGAGGCCGGCGGACGCCCGGTCCTCGGCCATCATCCGCCGCACGGCCGCCGCGCCGACCAGTCCAGATGCGTCTCCGGTTCCCTCCAGCACCGGCTCAGGGTAGCATCTACTGAACGAACGGACGGTCAGTAATTCGGAATCGGGAGGCCGGGTCGGATGGCACCGTTGCGCAGCTATGTGGCCGGAAACTGGTATGAACCGACCGACGCCGGGACACCGCTGCACGATGCGGTCACCGGCGCCGAAGTCGCACGGATCTCCTCCGCCGGCGTCGACCTGGCCGGCGCGCTCGACTACGGCCGGCGGGTCGGTGGTCCGGCGTTGCGCGAGCTGACGTTCCACCAACGCGCGGCGCTGCTCAAGGCACTTGGCTCGCATTTGCGCGAGCACCGCGAAGAGTTGTACGCCGTCTCCACGCAGACCGGTGCCACGCTCTTCGACTCGAAGTTCGACATCGACGGCGGTTTCGGCGTTTTGCTGGGATATGCCAGCAAAGCCAAGCGCGAGTTGCCAAACGACACCGTCTACGTCGACGGAGCGGTCGAGCCGCTCGGCCGCGGCGGCACCTTCCTCGGCCAGCACATCTGCACGCCGTTGCACGGAGTTTCGGTGCAGATCAACGCGTTCAACTTTCCGGTCTGGGGACCGCTGGAGAAGTTCGCGCCGGCCTTCCTCGCCGGTGTGCCGAGTCTGGTCAAGCCGGCCAGCCTGACCGCCTATCTCACCGCGAAACTCGTCGAGCTGATCGTCGACTCCGGCATCCTGCCGGAGGGCTCACTGCAGTTCGTCTGCGGCGGCGTCGGCGACCTGTTCGACCACCTGACCGAGCAGGATCTCGTCGGTTTCACCGGCTCCGCGTCCACCGCCGCTCGGCTTCGCGCGCATCCGGTGGTCGTACGCAACGCGGTCAGGTTCAACGCAGAGGCCGACTCGCTCAACATGTCGGTCCTCGGACCGGACGCCACCCCGGGCACCGCCGAGTTTGACTTGTACGTCAAACAACTCGTGACCGAAATGACGGTCAAGGCCGGACAGAAGTGCACCGCGATCCGCCGTGCTTTCGTGCCAGCAGAGCTGGTCGACGACGTGGTCGCCGCGGTTTCCGAGCGGCTGGCCAAAGTCACCGTCGGCAACCCGGCCAACAAGGACGTACGCATGGGTGCGCTGGCTGGTCTGGAGCAGCGAGAGGAAGTCCGCCGGTCGCTGAAATCCCTGTTGGAGGCCGGAAAGCTGGCGTTCGGCGACCCCGAGCACGTCGAGCTGGTCGACGCGGACCCGGAGCGCGGCGCGTTCATCTCCCCCATCCTGATCCGCTGCGACGACCCGGATTCGGCCGCACCACACGAGGTCGAGGCTTTCGGTCCGGTGAGCACGGTGCTGCCGTACGCGTCCGCCGACCAGGTGATCGGTCTTGCCGCGCGCGGCAAGGGAAGTCTCGCCGGCTCGATCGTCACCGCCGACGCCGACTTCGCTCGCCAGGTCGTCACCGGCACGGCACCGTGGCACGGCCGCCTGCTGGTGCTCGACTCCACCGACGCCGCCGAGTCGACCGGTCACGGCTCACCGCTGCCGGCTCTCGTGCACGGTGGTCCTGGTCGTGCCGGCGGCGGCGAGGAAATGGCCGGCATGCGCGGTGTGCTGCATTACATGCAGCGTACGGCGGTGCAAGGAAGTCCAGCGGTGCTCGGGAAAGTCACCGGCCAGTGGATAGCAGGCGCGGAGCGCAGGACCGACGACGTACATCCGTTCCGCAAAAGCCTCGCCGAGCTTCGCGTCGGCGACGCGGTTGTCGCCGGTCCACGCACGGTCACGTTGGCCGACATCGACCATTTCGCCGAGTTCACCGGTGACACTTTCTACGCTCACACCGATGAGGAAGCCGCCACGGCCAATCCGTTGTTCGGCGGCATTGTCGCGCACGGATATCTGGTGGTCTCACTGGCCGCCGGCCTGTTCGTCGAGCCGCGGCCAGGGCCTGTCCTTGCCAACTACGGCCTGGAAAACCTGCGGTTCCTCACCCCGGTCTATCCGGGCGACGAGCTGACCGTGACGCTGACCGCCAAGCAGATCACCCCGCGGGAAAACGCCGACTATGGCGAGGTGCGCTGGGATGCCGACGTGACCAAGCAGGACGGCTCGTCGGTGGCGAAATACGACGTACTGACCTTGGTTGCCAAATCATGACTTCTCTGGAAGAACACTTCGACGCCACGATCGCGGCGGAGCAGCGGATCGAGCCGCGTGACTGGATGCCGGACGGCTATCGCAAGACGATGATCCGGCAGATCGCGCAACACGCGCATTCTGAGATCATCGGCATGCAGCCGGAAGGCAACTGGATCACCCGCGCGCCTTCGTTGCGGCGCAAGGCGATCCTGCTGGCCAAGGTGCAGGACGAGGCCGGGCACGGCCTTTATCTCTACTCCGCGGCGGAGACGCTCGGCGCCGACCGGCAGGACCTGACCGAGCGGCTGATCACCGGCCGGCAGAAATACTCCTCGATCTTCAACTACCCGACGCTGACATACGCCGATGTCGGTGTCATCGGCTGGCTCGTCGACGGCGCCGCGATCTGCAACCAGGTGCCGCTGTGCCGCAGCTCGTACGGTCCATACGCACGCGCGATGATCCGGATCTGCAAGGAAGAGTCCTTTCACCAGCGGCAGGGTTTCGAGCTGCTGATGACGATGATGCGCGGCACCGACGCGCAGAGGAAAATGGTGCAGGACGCCACTAATCGGTGGTGGTGGCCATCGCTGATGATGTTTGGTCCACCGGACGCGGACTCGACCAACACCGCGCAGTCGATGGCCTGGAAGATCAAGCGACACACCAATGACGAGCTGCGGCAGCGGTTCGTGGACATGTCGGTGCCCCAGGCCGAGGCGCTCGGCGTCACGCTGCCGGACCCGGAGCTGCGCTGGAATGCCGATCGGAATCATTACGATTTCGGCGACATCGACTGGGTCGAGTTCAAGCAGGTCGTCTCCGGTAACGGGCCGTGCAACGCCGAGCGGATCGCGCATCGCAAGAGCGCGCACGACAACGGCGAGTGGGTCCGCGAGGCCGCGGCCGCCTATGCGGCCAAACACGCGGAGGGAGTCGCGGCGTGAAAAGCGACTGGCCATTGTGGGAGGTTTTCGTCCGTGGCAAGCGTGGTCTCAACCACGTGCACGTCGGCTCGCTGCGCGCCGCCGACGGTGAGATGGCGGTGCGAAACGCGCGCGATCTTTACACGCGGCGCAACGAAGGCGTGAGCATCTGGGTCGTACCCGCCAGCGACATCGTCGCATCCAGTCCGGACGAGAAGGATCCGTTTTTCGCTCCGGCGGCGGACAAGGTCTATCGCCATCCCACTTTTTACGACATCCCCGACAACGTGCCACACATGTGATGGGGTTCGACAACGCCTACGAGGCGATCTCCGAGGACAACGACGAGGCCCGCTGGGCCTATGGCACGGGTTTCGTCGACCCGTTGGCCGGCCTCGACACGACCATACCGTCCGATGTGGACGGCGCCGACCTGGCCGCATACTGCCTGATGCTCGGCGACGACGCGCTGATCGCCTCGCACCGGCTGCAGGAGTGGTGCTCGCACGCTCCGGAGCTGGAGGACGAGGTCGCGCTCGCCAACATCGGCCTCGACCTGCTCGGTCAGGCGCGGCTTCTGTTGGCACGGGCCGGAAAAGCGGACGGCAGCGACCGTGACGAGGACGCTTTCGCGTACTTCCGGGAGGAACGCGACTTCCGTAACGTACGACTGGTCGAGGCCCGCAACGGCGACTTCGCCTTCTCGATGGCCCGGTTGCTGGTGTTTTCGGCGTACCGGCTGGCATTGCTCGACCGGCTGTCGGAGTCACGCGATCCGGTGCTCGCCGCGGTGGCCGCCAAGGGCGTCAAGGAAGTGAGGTATCACCGCGATTATGCGGCCGGCTGGGTCATCCGACTCGGCGACGGCACCGAGCTGTCGCATGAGCGCATGCAGGCCGGCCTCGATGCCGTGTGGCCGCTGGTTTCCGAGCTGTTCCAGGCACATCCGGTCGAGCGCAGGCTCACCGAGGCCGGTGTGGCGGTCGATCCATCGACGCTGCGCGCGGAGTTCGACGCCGTCATCGAGCAGGTGTTGTCGGCCGCGACCCTCACTTTGCCGGACGTGCCGCCGCTGGCTCAGGTGGCCGGCATGGCCGGCCGCGACGGCATCCACACCGAGGGGATGGGTTACCTCCTCGCCGAGTTGCAGAGCGTCGCGCGCGCACATCCGGAGGCAACATGGTGACGACCCTCGCGGATCCGCGAGATGTCGCGGAAACCGTCACCGATCCCGAGCTGCCGATGCTCACGCTCGCCGATCTCGGCGTCCTGCGTGACGTCTCGGTCGACGGCGACGTGGTCGTCGTCACGATCACGCCGACCTACTCCGGCTGTCCGGCGATGGACGCGATGCGCGACGACCTGGTTTTCGCGCTGCACAACGCCGGCTATGCCGATGTCGAGGTCAAGGTCGCGCTGTCGCCGGCGTGGAGCAGCGACTGGATCAGCGCTGGCGGTCGCCGCAAACTCGTCGATGCCGGCATCGCGCCGCCAGGAGTTTCCGGGCCACGCAAGAAAGGTCCGGTGCCGCTGACGCTCGGCCCGACCGTACGTGCCGTCCGGTGTCCGCTGTGTGGCTCGGCCGACACCGCACTGATCTCGGCTTTTGGCTCCACGTCGTGCAAGTCGCTGCACCGCTGCCGGTCGTGCGCGGAGCCTTTCGAGCACGTCAAGGAGATCTGATGCGCACTTTTCATCCCTTGACGGTGTCGATGGTGCAGCCGCTCTGCGATGATGCGGCCGCTGTGACGTTCGCCGTCCCCGAAGAGCTGGCGCAGGCGTACGCCTTCCGCCCCGGCCAGTCGTTGACACTGCGACGAATGGTCGGCGGACGTGAGGAACGGCGCTCGTACTCGATCTGCTCGCCGGCCGGCAGCGCACCGCGGATCGGTGTGCGTGAGGTGCCGGACGGCCTGTTTTCTCGTTGGTTGGTCAGAGATGTCCGGCCTGGCGACGAGATCGAGGTGCTGCCGCCATCCGGATCCTTCACCCCTGAGCTGGGGGCCGCCGGCCAGCACGTGCTGATCGCCGCCGGCTCGGGCATCACCCCGATGCTGTCGATGGCCGCCTCGCTGCTGTCCAATGTGGACACCACGGTCACGTTGCTCTATGGCAACCGGCGGACCGACACCGTGATGTTCGCCGACGAGCTGGCCGATCTCAAGGACCGCTATCCGACCAGACTTGAGCTGGCGCACGTACTTTCGCGCGAGCCAAGAGAAGCTGAGCTGTTCACCGGTCGCTTGGACGCCGAGAAGGTGCGTACGTTGTTGCCGCTGCTGATGGATGTCGATGCGGTCGATCACTGGTGGCTGTGCGGACCGTACGGGATGGTGACCGACGTGCAGGCCGTGCTCGGTGAGCTCGGCGTGCCGGAAACCCGCGTCCACCAGGAACTGTTCTTCGTCGAGGAGGCACCGCCGGAACCAGCTCATCACGACGATCCGATCATCGACGGACCGGTGAGCGAAGTGACCGTCTTGCTGGACGGTCGCTCCACGGTGGTGCCAGTGCCGCGCGACGAGCGTATTCTCGACGGCCTCCAACGCGTACGACCGGACCTTCCGTTTGCCTGCAAAGGTGGCGTGTGCGGCACCTGCCGCGCGAAGGTGCTGTCCGGAAAGGTGGACATGCGGCGCAACTTCGCGCTGGAGAAGTCCGAAGTGGACGCCGGCTTCGTCGTGACCTGCCAGTCGTTTCCGGTTTCGGACTCGGTCACCGTCGATTATGATGCGTGACCATGGCGAACAGGATTCCGCGCGCGGTCTACGAGAAGGAACTGCAGCGCCTGCAGCTTGAGCTGGTCAAGCTGCAGGAGTGGGTGCGCGCCGAGAATGCGCGCGTGGTCATCGTCTTCGAAGGGCGCGACGCGGCCGGCAAAGGCGGTGTCATCAAGCGTTTCACCGAATATCTCAACCCCCGCGTCGCGCGGATCGTGGCCCTGCCAGCGCCGACCGAGCGACAGAAGACGCAGTGGTATTTCCAGCGATACGTCGAGCAGTTGCCGGCTGGCGGCGAGATCGTGCTGTTCGACCGCAGTTGGTACAACCGCGCCGGCGTCGAGCACGTCATGGGCTTCTGCACGATGCGCGAATACCAGCGGTTTCTCCACCAGGCACCGGTCTTCGAGCGGCTGCTGGTCGAGGATGGTGTGTTGTTGCGGAAATACTGGTTCTCGGTGAGCGAGCAAGAGCAGGAGCGCCGGCTGCGGTCGAGGCTGGACGATCCGATGCGCCAGTGGAAACTCTCGCCGATGGACCTGGAGTCGGTGACGCGCTGGGAGGCGTACTCGCGCGCCAAGGACGAGATGATGGTGCACACCGACATCCAGGAAGCGCCCTGGTATGTCGTGGACAGCGAGGAAAAACGGCGCGCGCGGATCAACATGATCGCACACCTTCTGTCGACCATCCCGTACACCGACGTGCCGCAGCCAAAACTCAAGCTGCCACCGCGTCCGCCGTCGACCGGCTATGAGCGACCGCCACACGACCTCCAAACATACGTCCCGGATCACGCCGCCACCTTGCTTTAGGACGCCTGTTGCTCAGGCAGCTTCAGATCGAATGCGCGCTGATACCCGGAAGTTGCCGATCCAGCGCACGGAGCGGCCGCACCTGACGTTGACAATTTCCTGGGAGACGCTCCGCGATTGTCTGGGTGTGGCGCGCGCGTACGAAGGCCTCACTGTCAGCCTGGAAACCGCCCGGCGGCTCGCCTGCCACGCGGAGATTATTCCGGCCATCCTGAACTCTGAAGGCGTGCCGCTGGACGTTGGCCGCAAGGAACGGCTGGCCGGTCCAGAGTTGCGGAAAGCGTTGATCGCACGCGACAAAGGCTGCACCCGGCCCGGTTACACGCGGGCGGTCCGGAGGATGGGCACATGTCGACAGGAGAGAACGGACAAACCGGACCAGGAGTGTGGCTGGGACGCCGGAGCTGCGGTGGCGTCCCGGTGGGAGACGCGAAGGTCCAGTATGTGGGATCGGAAGCCAGGTGGGGCGCTAAATGTCGGGCTGGTGTGACCGCCGCCCCGGCAACAAATGTCCGTTTTGACGTCTTGTTTAACGAGTATTTCGCAGTCAGGCTGCCTACGAGCAAAAAGCCGCTCCGAAATACCTACCACCTGTAGACTTTGTTTTCTGTCATGCTGAGGTGGCGTGGAACACGATTTATGGCCGGGAGCAGCAGTTACCGGCGCATTCGCGGGTCGCGTGAAGGATTTGCGTACATGGCCGGACAACGACCGTCGATCGCCTCGCGGCGCAGCTCATAGTGCCACGGTTCATTGCGATAGATCTGACACAATCCATATTTGGCGCCGTTCTTCGACAGCCACGCGGTCGCGTCGAAAGAACCAATGTCGGCCGCCTGCCCGGACACGTGCGGAGACGTGTCCGCGGTGGCGACCCACCGGGCGGCCTTCGCCGCCGAGCCATACTTTGCGATCGCCTCGCGCAGAAGCTCGTTCTGGTATTCCGGTGAACGCCAGCCGCTGTTGACGTAGAACGTAATTCCATCGGCGGCGGCGTCGGTCGCCGCCTCACGCAGGGCGCGTAACAGATCCGGGTCGAGATTGGCCACGCCGGGATAGCTGTCGTCGAACACCGTCACACCGTCGGGAAGGACGCCGTCGGCCTTGGTGCTGACGAGCTCGACGGACGATGCCGGACGACGGACCAGGTTGGTGATGCCGGCTACCAGGCCGACGGCGACGGGCCGGAGGATCCTGCGGATCCTGATGCGTACGGCCGCGGTTTGACTCATGCTGCCAGTCAAGGCAAACCGATGTTGCCAGCACGTATGTGCTTGTCGTTATACCGGCGATATGCAACAGCTCGTAATATTGACACCGTGCGTGTGTTGGTCGTCGAGGACGAGCCCTATATGGCCGAGGCCATCCGCGATGGACTGCGACTGGAAGCGATCGCGGCCGACATCGCCGGAGACGGCGACAGCGCGCTGGAACTGTTGAGCATCAACACATACGACGTCGCCGTGCTCGACCGTGACATTCCCGGTCCGTCCGGCGACGAGATCGCCAAACGCATCGTCGCCTCCGGCAGCGGGCTGCCGATCCTGATGCTCACCGCCGCCGACCGGCTCGATGACAAAGCATCCGGTTTCGGGCTCGGCGCCGACGACTATCTCACCAAACCGTTCGAGCTGCAGGAGCTGGTGCTGCGGCTTCGTGCGCTCAACCGGCGGCGTACGCACACCAGGCCGCCGGTGCTGCAGATCGCCGGTCTGCGGCTGGATCCGTTTCGCCGCGAGGTCTTCCGGGACGGCCGATACGTCGCGCTGACCAGGAAACAGTTCGCCGTGCTTGAGGTCCTGGTCGCCGCAGAAGGCGGTGTGGTCAGCGCCGAGGAGCTGCTGGAGCGAGCGTGGGACGAAAACGCCGACCCGTTCACGAACGCCGTGCGCATCACGATCTCGGCGCTGCGCAAACGTCTCGGCGAGCCGTGGCTGATCGCCACCGTGCCTGGTGTCGGTTATCGTATCGACACAGGCGAGGGAGGAGGCGGTGGATAGAGAACCCGGTTTGAGCGTACGGCTCAAACTCACCCTCAGCTACGCCGGATTCCTGCTTTTCGCCGGCGCGCTGGGGATCGGCGCGGTGTGGGCCTACTTTATCTGGTTTCTCCCCGATGGCGCGTTCCTGATCCGCGGCCAGTTCCTGGTCAACCGGTCCGTCCTGCTCGGCGCCTTCGTGCCGGCGGCGATCGGCCTGTTTGCGTTTCTGCTGGTGTTCGGCCTGCTCGGCGGATGGATTCTGGCCGGCCGGATGCTCGCTCCGCTGACCCGCATCACCGACGCGACGCGGCTGGCCGCCGACGGATCGCTGTCGCACCGGATCGGGCTGAGAGGCCGCAAGGACGAGTTTCGCGAGCTCGCCGACGCGTTCGACACCATGTTGGCGCGGCTGGAAGCGCAGGTGTCCGAGCAACAGAGATTCGCCGCCAACGCCTCTCACGAGCTGCGCACTCCGCTGGCGATCACGCAGACGCTTCTCGATGTCGCACGCAACGATCCCAACCGCTATCCCGGTGAGCTCGTCGACCGGCTGCACGTCGTCAACTCCCGCGCGATCGACCTGACCGAGGCGTTGTTGTTGCTCAGCCGCGCCGATCGGCGGTCCTTCACGCGTGAACATCTCGACCTTTCGCTGATGGCCGAGGAAGCCGTCGAGACTCTTCTTCCGCTCGCCGAAAAACACGGCGTCACGCTGCAGGCCATCGGTGACATCACCCCGACCAAGGGCTCGCGCGCGCTTTTGTTGCAGATGACCACGAATCTCGTGCACAACGCGATCGTTCACAACCTGCCCGAGCACGGCTCGGTGTGGGTCATCACCAGCGTTCATCCCAGAAGTGTCGTGCTCACCGTGGAAAACACCGGTGCGCGGCTCACTCCTGAGATGGCGTCGACACTCGCCGAGCCGTTTCAGCGCGGCATGGAACGCATCCGCGGCGGTCATGCCGGTGTCGGCCTGGGGCTGGCCATCGTCAAGAGCATCACCAAGGCGCACGACGGCACACTCACTCTCACACCACTCACCACCGGAGGCCTGTGCGTCACGGTGGAGCTGCCGGCCGCGAGATAGTCAACCAACGGCCGGCACGTCCTTCAGAAACCGGGATGATATTCCGGTCTGCTCGGCATATCCGCGGACGCGATAGAACTTGTGTGCCGCCGTACGCCGGTCGTTGCTGGTGACCTCCATCCGGCCGCATCCGTGGCCGGTGGCGAAAGCCTCCGCAGCCGCGACGAGCTGCGAGCCGACACCTTGCCCGCGTATGCGATCGGAGACAACCAGTGCCACGATCCGGCCCCATTTGCCATCGTGCTCGAAAAACGGACTGACATGCACGGCGATGACACCGAGAAGCTCGCCGTCAGCCTCGGCGACGTAGGCCGCGCTGGACGCCTCGTCACCCCAGGCCCGGATCCGGGCCGCGGTCTCCGCCTCGCCATCCTGCGGATATCCGAGCTGCTCAAGCAACTCGTTGACGGCTTGGGCGTCAGAGCCGCGCGCCAGTCGTATCTGCATGCTCGGACGCTCCGGCTTCAGGTGATGGGGAAATCGAAGTAGGTGTCCGGATAAGGCTCGTCCTTCAGCGTGTAATGCCACCATTCGCAGTCGTACGCACTGAAGCCGCTGGCCTCCATGATCGCGCGAAGATGCTCACGGTTTTCCGCCTCCGCCGGCGAAATTCGCGGCGCACCATGATGGGAGACCGAGTCCATCAGGTCGTGGTCGCCGCCCATCGCGGCGAGCTCGCCGGTCTCCAGGTGGTAAAGCGTCAGGTCGACCGTGCTGCCTCTGCTGTGACCGGATTTCGCCGCGACGTAACCCTTTTCGAACATCTGCGGCCGGTCGATGTTTGGATAGTGCCGCCGCTTGGTGCGGCCGTCCTCCGGCTGCCTCGACCAGCGCAGAAAGCAGTCCACGGCACGCTGCGGGCGATAGCCGTCCCACAGCAACAGGCCGAAGCCGGCGGACGCGGCCTCTTTCCGCGCTCTTTCCAGCGCCGCGCACAGTGTTTTGGTGCCGACGATCCGGTTCACCTGATACCCGTCGACCGGCTTGCCGGTGAAGTTGTCCCAGGTGGCGTATTTGGCGTCCCAGCGTATTCCGGTGACCAGCTCGTCGACGAAGGCAAAGTCGGCATTCATCGCCGGTCGCCCGCCAGTGCCAGCGCCACGACCCGATCGATCACCTCGGCGTAGGGCAGTCCGGCGGCCTCCATCATCCGCGGATAACGGCTGTAAGACGTCAAGCCGGGCAACGTGTTGACCTCATTGAAAACGACGGATCCGTCCTCGGTAAGGAACATGTCGACACGTGCCAATCCCCCACACCCCAGCGCGCGATAGATGGCCTTCGCCGTCTCCTGTACGAGCGCACGCGTCTCGGGCGAGATCCCGGCCGGCACGGTGATCGTCGAGTTTTCCGAGCCACTCTCCGGGTTGGCCTCCTGGTGGATCTTGAAGAATCCGTGCGACAGGGTGATCTGGTCCACCTCGCCGACGAACAGGTCCGCGCCGGACCCCATCACCGCGCAGCCGACCTCACTGCCGACAACGCCTTCCTCGATGAGGATTTTCGAGTCGAACTCTCGCGCGACATCCATCGCGCTCGGCAGTTCCTCTTTCTCGGACACCTTGGTGACACCGAAAGACGAACCCGAGCGCGCCGGCTTCACGAAGACCGGATAGGTGAGCTGGTCGGGGTCGATCTTGTCACCGGCCTCGACGATCCAGTATGTCGGTGTCGCGATCCCCGCGCTGCCGGTGACGACGTACGCGAGCGACTTGTCCAGGCACAGAGCCGAGCTTTGGATGTCGCAGCCGACATACGGAATGCCGGAGAACTCCAGCAGGCCCTGGATCGCACCGTCCTCGCCAAACTTGCCGTGCAGGACCGAAAACACCACGTCGAGGCTGATCGGGTCGTAGTGTCCCTCGTCCAGCACCAACAATCCCCGCATGGTGCGGTCCGGTGACAGCACGGCGGTGCGGCCGTTCTCCCAGTCGGAGTCGGGGCCGTCGCACAGTTTCCAGGCGCCGCTCTTGGTGATGCCGATCCAGTACGGCTGGTATTTGTCGGTGTTCAGGTGCTTCGCGGTGTGTTGCGCGGACTTCACCGAGACCGGATGCTCCTCGGAGGTGCCTCCGAACAGGATCCCGACCTTCAACCTATCCATACTGCTTCCCGCTTTCGAATGTCAGGCAGTTGATGATGCTGTTCTCGACGGTGTCGCGCAGAGCGTGGTCCGTGTAATAGGCGGTGTGCGGACTGATCAGCACGTTCGGCATTTCCTGCAGCCGCACCAGAAGCTCGCTGTCGATGGCCTTGTCCCGGCAGTCGGCGTAGAAGATCCCTTCCTCTCCTTCGAGGACGTCCAGGGCCGCACCACCGAGATTTCCGTTTTCCAATGCGGAAACCAGAGCCATCGTGTCCAGGAGTCCGCCGCGACCGGTGTTGACGACGAAGGCGCCGTGCCGCATCTGTTCGATACGCCGGCGGTCGAGAAGGTGGTGTGTTTCCGCGGTGAGCGGAGTGTGCAACGTGACGATGTCGCTCTGCCGCACCAACTCGTCGAGAGGGACGTAGTCCGCCGAGGTCGTCGGATTGGTGTCGTATGCCAGGATCCGGCACCCGAAGCCGAGCAGCCGGTCCATGACGGCCGCACCGATACGACCCGTGCCGACCACTCCGACCGTCAGGTCGCGCAGCTCTTTTCCGCGTATGGCGTGAAGCCGGTAGTCATGGACATCCGTACGACGAACGGTGTGTTTCGCATGTCGCAGCACCATCAGCATCGACATCAGCGTGTAGTCGGCCACGCTGTCCGGCGAGTACGCGACATTTCCCACCGTCAGGCCAACGCTCCGCGCGTACGGCAGGTCGATGTGGTTGAATCCGATGCTTCGCGTGGAGATGTAACGCACACCGATCTGGCTGAGTGCGAGGAGCGTCGGATTGGTGATGTGCGTTTTGTGGCCGACGCTGACGCAACGATTTCCGGACGCCAGCTCGACATTGGCCTCGGACGCGGCCGCGTCGGTGATGACCGGCGTCACACCAAAGCGCGGTGTTATCTCCCGAAACAGCTCGGCCTCGTCCGGTCCGCATCCGTAGATCGTGATCCCGGTCCCAGCGACGGCCGAGGACGTCAGCGTGCTCGCCGCTGCGCGTGCTGCTTCGTTGTAGCACATGCGCCCAGTGAACGGGGCACGATGTTGTCAGCGCGTATCGGCTTTTCCATACGAGGACGATATGTTACCGACAGGTAACTTCAGGCGCAGGTTTCGTAGCGATAGCCGGCTGTCCCCTTCGGCACGACCTTGCGGTCGCGCAGGATGACCGAGATCGCGCGGCCATAATCGCGGCAGGCCTTGCGAAAGCCGTCCTGGTCGTCGTATTCGATGTCGATGTAGTGATCGCCGTACGCCGCCGTGTAGTCGGCACACTCGTCATAGTCCGCGCATTCCTCGGCGATCGCGAAGTCGAAACCGACCTCGGTGCGGCCGGCCGCGCCGAAGTCGTCGCCGGCGTTTTTCTGCGCCACGGCAAGGTTACGCGAGTGCGCGTACGCCACGAAGGAGACCGCGAAGTCACGGTCGGCGTCAAACAGGAAATTGCCGTCCGAGCGATCGTACGAGTCGAGGTTGTCCGGCTCTATCGCCTGGAAGCCGGCGGCGCGGCAGCCGTCGATCCACGGTTTTTCGATCTCCAGAAGGCGCCTCCGTTTGTCCGATGTGGACACGTCGAGGACGGCCTCGGCCCAGTCGTCGTCGATCACCGGATCGCCGTCGGAGTCCTTGAGCACCAGATCCGGATGGTTCCTGACCCACCAGGTCAGCGTGCCTTCCGCGCCGTTGGGCTGCACCGGGTCAGGCTGGGTTTGCAGCGCGTTTAGGTAACATATGTTGTATTTTCCGGCCACTGGCGCGGCCCGCCGGTCACGGCTGATGATTTGCACCGACGGATCCGGCGCGTACGGACCGCCGATCTGGTAGTCGAAAACGCCGTGCGCCGGCGGCAGCGGCCTCGCCTGCGACGAAGGTGTCGCACAGCCGGCAACGGCCAGCACCAGCACCAACGCCGCCGCGAGCCGCCTTCTCCGCATGCTCACAGCTTCGCACGTCTTTCCGACTCCAGGATTCCCATCTCGATGTCCGACCAGTACGCGCCGTTGACGAAGACAGCGTCCCGGATCAGGCCTTCACGGACGAAGCCGGCCTTTTCATAGACCCGTCGTGCACCTTCGTTTTGGGTGTAGACGCCGAGCCCGACTCGGTGCAGCCGCAACTCGCCGAAAGCGACCTCCAGCGCGGCCCCGATCAGCGCGCTTCCATAGCCTCTGCCGCGAAGTTCCGGATCGACCAGCACCGCGCCAAACCGGCCGAGACGATACGGTTCGGCCACCCACAGCCGCAGATGTCCGGCCAGCCGGCCGGTTTCCGCGTCGATGGCAGCGAAAACCCGCAGCGTGTCAGGAAAAGCCATCAACTGCTCGACATCCAGCGGCCAGCGGAAGGACGGACCCGACCACATCACCATCTCTTCCTCGGATCTGATCCACCGCAGCAGCGCGTGAGCGTCGGCCTCCTGAAACCGGCGCAGCCGGACCGCCGTCACGTGCCGGCCAGCACCGGCAGGACGACGCGTGACGGATGGTCGGCGTCGTGGTGTACGCGAAACGTCGTCGGCCGCATCGCCGTCGCGGTCGCCGCCGGCTCGCCGAAACCATGGTTTCGGGGATATCTGGGAAAGGCGCCGGCGGTGACCTGCACGCGTACGCGGTGGCCAGGCCGAAAACGGTATGCCGTCGGCCAGAGCTCCAGCCGCATCGCCCCGTCCAGACCGGCCGGCAGCCGTACGATCCGGTCGCACACGTTGCGCGACCGACCGGCCGGATCGACATCGCAGAGCCGTACGACCAGGTCACCGAAACCGGTGTCGGTGTCGAGGTAAACCTCGGCCACGGCCGTGCCGACCAGGTCGAGCGGCTTTGCCAGTGGTCGTCCGGTGAAGGTGAGTACGTCCGGCCGACTCTCCACTGTGGACTGATCCTGCTGTTTCGGTTTTCCGGCGAAAACCGGTCCTCCGACGTTGGGCGTCGGATCGGCGGGGTCATAGCGGAAGACGTCCGGCGTGCTGGCCGCCGCCGGCTCGAGGCCGAGCCGGCCGGCCGGCAGGAAATGCAGCACGTGGTCACAAGCCTCGGCCGGTGGCCAGGTTTCCAGGTCCAACCAGCGATGCGCACCCTGCAGATAGACGCGCACCGGCGCACGCCGCAGGCCGGCCGTGTCGTCCTGCAGGTGTGCGGCCAGAAAACTCAGCTGGTCGTCGACCATCGCCTTCAGGCCACCGAACTCCGCGTGCCGCCACGGCCCGACGGTGATCCGCGGCGACCGGCCGGCCGCGGCGAGCGCGGTGAAATCGGCCAGCTGCCACGGAAGGAAGATGTCCCACCAGCCGGTCACCATGGACACCGGCGCGGTCAACCGCTCGACCGCGCCGCTGTGGTCGATGCCGGACCAGAAGTCGCCGCCGGGACCGGTGTGTTCGATGACTTCGCGCCAATACGGCCACTGTTTCCCGATCGCGGCGATATCGGCGCCGTTCAACGGAATCGTGGACATCGCGGCATTCGTACGGCGGTCCCGCAGCGGCTGGCGCAGCAGCCCGAGCGGCCCTTCCTGCGTCGCAGTCATCGCCGACCAGGTAAGGGCTGTCTGCAGGCCGACGGTCTGGCCGTCGTAGTGGATCGCGTCGAAATTCGACGCGGTAACCCCCAAACAGACGGCGCGCGGCTGCTCCTCCAGATACGGCGCCATCGACCACTGCGTATATCCCAGATAGCTCGCGCCGGCGGTCGCGATCCTGCCGTCACACCACGGCTGCGCGCGGACCCATTCCGCCGTAGCGATGCCGTCGTCGCGTTCGTGGTGAAAGGCCTGAAACCGCCCTCCTGAGCCGAAAGTGCCGCGTACGCTCTGCAGGAAGATCTGGAATCCCCGTCTGGCCAGGGCGGCACCGAACAGCTGCCGGCTGAGCGCGTCGCGACCGTACGGGGTGCGGACGATCACAACCGGCAGTGGCTTGTCGCCGCGCGGCCGAAGGCGATCGGCCACCAGCACGACACCGTCCGGCATCGGCGTCAGCTCCCGGTGGATCTCGACATCCGGCGTCGTCGCCGGTGGCAGGCCGAGCAGCCGGTCGATCGCCGCCGCGGCGAGACTGTTGCGCACGAGCGTGCTCCTTTCGCCGTCCATCGAGTCGATCAAATCAGACAACCGCCAAACGTGCTCAAATAGACGGCATGCGGTTCGGCATCCTCGGTCCGGTACGCGCCGAGGACTCCGGCGGCCACCCGGTCACACTCGGTGGCCGGCGCACGCATGCGCTGCTGGCGATGCTGCTTGCCGACGCTGGAAAATACGTGAGCGCCGACCGGCTGATCGACGGCATGTACGACGGCGCACCGCCAACAGGCGCCGCCAACGCGCTGCAGTCGCAGGTTTCACGGCTGCGCAAGCAGCTCGACGCGCCGATCGAGTTCACCGAGCGCGGCTATCGGCTGGCGGTCGACCCGGATGACGTTGACCTGCACCGATTCCTGCGATTGGCGGAGGAGGGCCGGTCCGCTCTGGAGGCCGGCGCGTACGACCACGCGGCCGGCGCCCTGGACGAGGCGCTGCGACTTTGGCGCGGTGAACCGGAAGTCGACGAGGCCACGCGCGCGAACCTCCAGCAACGTTGGCTGGAAGCGACCGAGGACCATGTCGACACGCAGCTCGCCCTGCACCGCCACCGCGAGCAAGTCCCGCGGCTGCGCGAACTCATCGCCGCGCATCCGCTGCGTGAGCGACCGCGTGCTCAGCTTGTCCGCGCTCTCACCGCCAACGGCGAGTCGGCGCAGGCATTGCTCGCGTACGAGGACGCGCGGCGCACGTTGGCCGAGGAGCTCGGCGCCGACCCGTCCAGCGAGCTCGCCGAAGCACATGCCGCCGCGTTGCGCGACGAATCCCTCGATCCAACCCGGCCGCCGGCGCAGCTGACGAGTTTTGTCGGTCGCGCCGAGGAAATCTCGGACGTGACCGACGCGCTGGCGCACGCGCGGCTGGTGACGCTCACCGGGCCAGGCGGCGCCGGCAAGACGCGGCTCGCGGTCGAGGTCGCGGCCGGCATCGCCACGCCGGTCTGTTTCGTCGATCTGGCAACGCTTGTCCGCGGCGCCGACGTGTCGCGGCAGATGTTGTCCGCGCTCGGGCTGCGCGACGCGACGATGACACCGCACCGGCAGCTGCCAACGCTCGAGCGGTTGGTCAGCGCGTTGACCGACCGGACATTCCTGCTGATACTCGATAATTGCGAACACGTCGTCGAAAGCGCCGCCGAGGTGGTGACGACGTTGTTGGCAAACTGCCGGTCTTTGCGCGTACTGGCAACAAGTCGCGAGCCGTTGGAGATCACCGGCGAGACGTTGTACGCCGTGCCGCGGCTGGCCGCACCGCCACCGGGAACGGATCCGGAGACCGCGCTGAGTTTCCCAGCCGTACGGTTGTTTGCCGATCGCGCCGCCGCCGCGCGCGCCGGTTTTGCCGTGGACAAAGAAAACGTCGACGCCGTCGCGCGGATCTGTGCTGAGCTGGACGGGATGCCGCTGGGGATCGAGCTGGCGGCGGCGCGCGTACGGTCACTGCCCGTCACCGAGATCGCGGACCGGCTGCACGACCGTTTCGCCTTGCTGTCCCGCGGCAGCCGGAGCGCCGCGGCGCGCCACCGTACGCTACGCGCTGTAGTCGAGTGGAGCTGGGATCTGCTCGACGAGGACGAGCGCGCGCTGGCCGGCAAGCTGACCGTCTTCGCCGGCGGCGCGACCGTCGAGGCCGTCGAGGCCGTGTGTGGCGCCGGCGCCGATCAGCTGGCGCGGCTCGTCGACCGGTCGCTCATCGAGCTGTCCGGCGACCGCTACCGGATGCTCGAGACGATCCGGGCGTACTGCGCCGAGCATGCCGAGGACACCGACCAGCGCGCTCACGCGACCTACTTCCTGGCTCTCGCCGAGCTCGGCGACGCGCGGCTGCGGACCGCTGACCAGCTGAAATGGCTCACGCGACTGGAAGCCGACAACGACAATCTGCTGGCGGCGCTGCGCTGGGCCGTACGCTCGGACACCGACCTGGCGCTGCGGCTGGTCGCCGCGCTGTCGATGTACTGGTGGATGGCCGGCCGCCGCTCGGAGGGCGCGCCGCTGGCCGGCGAGTTGGTCGACGCCATCGGACCGGTGCTGTCGGTGGAGCGCCGCGAGGACTACGCACTGGCCGTCCTGAACGCGATCATCCATGCCCCAGACGCCGAGCGCTGGCAGCAGTCGCTACGGAACGTAAGCGTGATCGCCACCCACCGGCAGGCGCTGCGGCGACCGTTCCTGCAAATGATGTGGGGCATCGTGGCCGGTCCGCCGCCTGGCCAGCTGGGTCGCGACCTGGTCGAGCTGACCACGCTCAGCGACGATCCGTGGTGCCAGGCGCTCGAACCGCTCGGCCATGGGCTCCTCCAGCTTTTTCGCGCGCAACCTCGCGATGCGGAAAAATCGATCCTGGTCGCGCTCGAACGGTTTCGGGTGATCGGCGAGCGCTGGGGTCTCACGCTGACGATCGGTGCGCTGGCTCAGGTTTCCAGCTGGCAGGGACGGCACGCGGAGGCGGTTTCGTTGCTCGGCGAGGCGATCGAGCTGATCACACCGCTGCGCGCGATCGACGACCTCGCCGAAATCCTGCTGCAACGCGCCGCCGAGCGGTTGGTCGTCGGCGACCAGTCCGGCGCCGAGGCCGACTGCCTGCGCGCTCTGACGCTGGCCAAACGCTGCGGTGCTCGAGACCTCGTCGCGAGTGGCCACCACACGCTCGGACTTTTGGAGCATACGCGCGGAAATCTGCCGGCGGCGTGGCGGTTGTGCGAGCAGGCGTTGCGAGAGTGTCCGGAGGGATGGTTTCGGCCGGACGAGGTGCGTACGCGCATCCGGATCACCTTGGGTGTGCTCGCGGTCGATTCCGGCCGGTCTGCCGCCGACCATCTGCGGCCGGCGCTGGACGAGGCGACGGCTCGCGAGCAGTTCGAACTGGTGTCCAGGATTTTCGAGGCGTTGGCTGGCGCGGCGGTGGCATCGGGCGATCCGGAGCGCGCCGCCATGCTGCTCGGCGCCGGCGCCACTTTCCGCGGCCTCGACATATCGGGGACTATCACGGATATGGCTCGCATGCGGCTTGGGAGCGAGGAGTTCGAGCGGACGTACGCGGCCGGACGTGCGTTGGACCGTGCGGAAGCGCTGACGCTGACCGGCCTGCGCTGACCACCGTCAGCGATCGGTGCGCGGGCGGTCAGCGGCACCGGCGATCCTCGCGGCATGACGACAACTTCCATCGTGGCCGGTGGCCGCAACGACTTCATGACCGTCCGGCACCTCGTTCTTCGCGGCGGCCAACGAGAAATCGGCCGCGCACTCGCGCTGGACATCCAGGCGGCCTCGGATTGGCAGCCGCGCGCGGTCGATCCGCTCGTCTCGCGCGCCCGTGATGTGTGGTTCGCGCGAAACTGGCCACAACACCGCGACCGGATGACCGGCGCCGCCGAGGTCTTCCAGGCCGATCCGATGAGCATGGACGGCATGTCCAGCATCGCCGGGTCCGGTTGCTCGGCGACCTTCTGCCCGCCAGCCGCCTCGGCCGACGGCCGCGGCCGGCTCGGCCGCAACTACGATTTCTTCACCCTGAGCCAGAAACAGCTGGTCGAGAGCCTGTCCGGTGCGGCGCCGCAGCCGAGCGACGAGCCCCCGATGGCGTCTCGGCCGTACGTCATCACCTCGTATCCCGACGACGGCCTGGCCAGCACGGTGCTGACGATGTCCAATGTGGACGGCTGCATGGACGGGATCAACGAGGCGGGTCTGGCCGTCGTGCTGCTGCTGGCCGACATCACCGCCACCGCGCCGCCGGACTTCGGCCGCGGTCCGCAGGCCGGCCTGGATCCGACTCAGGTGCCGCGTTTTCTGTTGGACACCTGCACTTCCGCCGCCGAGGCACGAGTGGCTCTGCTCAGCGGCAAACAATATGACAACGCCTCTGTCGCCTGCCACTACCTGGTCGCGGACGCCTCCGGAGACGGGTTCGTGTGGGAACGCGGCGCGTACGACTCGGAGCACATCATCCCGCTCGCCGACGGCCCGCTCTGCGTCACCAACCATCCGCTGCACAAGTTTCCGTCGGTGGACGACCTTCCGCCGGACACGCCGGAGACTTTCGCGACGTACGAACGGTTGCGGACGATCTCCAAGCATCCGGCCTCCTCGGCCGCCGGCATCCGCGAGGCACTGGACGAGGTCGCGCAGAAAGCCGCGCCGGGATGGCCGTGGCGTACGCTGTGGCGCTCGGTTTTCGACCTGTCCGGTCGATCCATGACGACCCGGTTCCATCTCGGCGAGGACGCGGCCGGACACCTCCGGCACAGCGAGGAGATCGTCTTCGAGGTGCGCCGATGAAGTGGGGGACGCTCGGCGTCGCCTGCCTGGCGATGCTGATGCTCGCGCTCGACCTGACCGTCCTGCATCTGGCCGTACCGAAACTCACCGCCGAGCTGGCTCCCACGTCCACGCAGCTGCTGTGGATCGTCGACGCGTACGGCTTCGCGCTGGCCGGGCTGCTTGTCACGATGGGGAACATCGGCGACCGGATCGGCCGCAAGAAGCTGCTGCTCGTCGGCGCCGCGACTTTCGGTGTGGCGTCGGTGATCACCGCGTACGCGCCGACCGCCGAGTTGCTCATCGCGGCTCGCGCGCTCCTCGGCGTCGCCGGCGCGACGATCATGCCGTCGACACTTTCGTTGGTGCGTAACGTCTTCACCGATCCCAAGGAGCGTACGGCCGCGATCGGCCTGTGGAACGGCGTCGCGATCGCCGGCTTCGGCCTCGGACCGCTGATCGGCGGCGCGTTGCTCGACCATTTCTGGTGGGGATCGGTTTTCCTGATCAACGTGCCGGTCGTGCTGCTCATCCTGGTGGCCGGCGGCATTGTCCTTCCGGAGTCTCGCAACCCGTCGCCCGGCCGGCTCGACTGGCTGAGCGTACCGTTGTCGATCGTCGGCGTGGTCGCCGTCGTCTACGCGATCAAACAGGCCGCACACAACGGATTCACCGCCGAGGTCCTGATTTCCCTGGCAGTCGGGGTGGTGACAATCATCGTGTTCATCCGCCGGCAGACGCGGTTGCCCGAGCCGTTGATCGACGTGCGACTGTTTCGCCGCGGTCCGTTCTCGCTGACCGTCGGCGCCGCGCTGGCCGCGATGTTCGCGCAGCTGGCGATTTCGTTGGTGTTGGCACAATATCTGCAGCTCGTCCTCGGCTGGTCACCGCTGCTGGCCGGTGTCGCCGGACTGCCGGCGATCGTCGCGGCGGTCGCCGGCGCGCTGATGAGCCCGGCCGCCATCAACGTGCTCGGCCGAGCCGCCACGATGACAGCTGGCCTGGTCTTGTCGGCCATTGGCATGGTTTTGTACGGTCTGCTCGGGCTGCGGCCGACGTACGGCTATCTGCTGGTCACCATGCTCATCTTCGGCCTGGCCTGGCGCTGACGATGACGGTCGCCACCGACACGATCCTCGCCGCCGTGCCAAAAGAGCGAGCCGGCGCCGCCTCCGCGATCTCGGAAACGGCGATGGAGCTCGGCGGCGCCCTGGGGATCGCGGTGCTCGGCAGCCTGCTGAGCGTGGTCTATCGGCTGCATCTGCCGGCCAACGCGACACCGGCAATCCGTGAGTCGCTGGGAAACGCCGTCGGCGCGGCACCGGCCGACCTGGCGGTGGCGCGCGCGGCATATGTGGACGGAATGCAGGTCACCCTGTTCACTTCGGCAGCCGTCGTCGCGGTGTTGGCGGTCGCGGTGCTCTACGCGCTCCGCCACATTCCGCGCGTCATTGAGACGACGGCGACAAACTCCGCCGGCTAGGGTCTGTTTCGAAGTCCCACGCGGCGATAGCCGAGCCGCTGTCACATCTTTCTCGGGCCGCCTGCCGGCACCGGCCGAAAACCCACCACAGCGCTGCTGTTTGGGCTTCCGCCCGGCACCGGCAGGCGACGTTTGGATCTCGACTCTCATCCGCGTGGGACTTCGAAACAGACCCTAACGGTGACATAACGGTGTCGCGACCAGCTGGCACGCTCGCCACATGAGCATTGTGACCACTGGCGACGAAGATCTCGACCAGACGCGCGCCTTCGCGCGACGACTCCAGGCAGACAACGCGACACGACCGCCGCTGACCGACCTGGCGGCCATCCAGGCGGCGCGTACACGGCAGTTCGACGGCACGACCGCGCCGGTCCCGCTCGCGCACGGGCAGGACCGGATCGTCGACGACGTACCGGTCAGAGTGTTCACGCCGGCCGACGTACGCGGAGTTTTCCTGCACATCCACGGAGGCGGCTGGTCGCTCGGGTCGGCGCACGGCCAGGACGATCGGCTCTGGCGGCTGGCCGAACGCGCGTCGGTCGCGGTGGTGAGCGTCGATTATCGCCTGGCGCCGGAAAATCCGTATCCGGCCGGTCCGGACGACTGCGAACGGGTCGCGCTGTGGTTGGTGGACAACAGCGAGCGCGAGTTCAGTACGGACCGGCTGATGATCGGCGGCGAGTCGGCCGGTGCTCACCTCAGCGTGCTCACCCTGCTCCGCATGCGCGACCGCGGTCACACCGCATTTCGCGCCGCACAGCTGACTTTCGGCATGTACGACCTGTCACTCACGCCGAGCCGCCGGTCGATGGCCGGCGGCTGGCTCGACCGTACGCCTGGACCGTCGTGGTTCGCCGAGATGTTCGTCCCAGGCACCACCGCGGAGGAACGCCGCGATCCGGCCGTCTCGCCGCTCTACGCCGATCTGCGCTGCCTGCCGCCGGCCCGGTTCACCGTCGGCACGGCCGATTCGCTGCTGGACGACACCCTGTTCATGCACGCGCGCTGGCGAGCCGCCGGAAATCAGGCAGAATTGGAGGTGGTCGCCGAGGCCGGCCACGGATTCACCCTCTATCCGCTGGCGATCAGCGAACGTGAGCACCACCGGCAGGAAGAATTCATCGCGAAAGCGTAGGCATGAACCGCACCGAACGTCTTTACGCGCTGGTCGAAGAACTCCGCGCGACAGCGCCGCGGCAACGGACCGTTCCGTGGCTCGCCGAGCGTTTCGACGTATCGGTGCGGACGATCCAGCGCGACCTGCAGGCGCTCATGGCCACCGGTGTGCCGGTGCGTGCGGTGCCGGGTCCTGCCGGTGGTTGGTTCATCGATCCCACGATGACGCTGCCGCCGGTCAACCTGACGGTTTCCGAAGCGATCGCGCTCACCGCGGCCGCCGCCGCGGCTGAGCGCGACGCCCCGTTCGGCTCGGCGGCGCGTACGGCCGTACAAAAACTCACCGCGGCGATGTCTCCGGCGATCGCTGCCGAGGCCAAAAGTGTTGCCATCCATACGATCCCGCGCGCGGACCGGCGAAACATCCTGGAAGCGGTGGAAAACGCCGTCACGCGACGCGTGGTGATCCGGATCGGCTATGTCGACGCCGGCGGCGGGTCGAGCGTACGCGAGGTCGAGCCGGCCGGTCTGCTCACCTCGCGCCAACACTGGTATCTGATCGGCTGGTGCCGGAAACGCCGCGCCGGCCGCGGATTCCGGCTCGACCGCGTCGAGTCCGCCGAGCTCACCGGCGAGCCGTCGCCGGAACACGACGCCGCGGTCATGCTCGCCGAGTCCACAGTGGTCACTCGTCTCGGTGGTGCCTCAGCTATCTGACATCCGCCAGGATCGGTGCCAGTTCTCGCCATTCCGCGAGCGGAATGCGCTGATCGGCGGTGACCACCTGCAGGCAGACGTGATCCGCGCCGGCCCGCAGATGGTCCTCGATCCGCTGCCGGATCAGCGGCAGCGGATCGCCGCCGGTGTGACCGACGACGAGTGCGTCGACCAGCCGGTCGCTGCCGCCGTCGACCAGGTCGTCGTCGCCGAACCCGAGCCGGCGCAGGTTGTTTTGGTGGTGTTGCGCGATCTTCACGTACGGTTGGATGTGCTGCCGCGCGAGGTCGCGGCTCGGCTCCAGCACAACCGCCTGCTCCACACCGATGAACGCGTCCGGACCCATGATTTTCCGCGCCTGGGCGGTGTGGTCGACGGTGACGAAGTAGGGATGAGCGCCCCAACTTCGCTCGGCAGCGAGCCGCAACATCGCCGGCCCTAGGGCCGCGAGCACTCGGCGTGGCGGATTTTCCGGCCGTACGGCCGACTTCCGCGCGGCGGCGTCCATGGCGTCGAGATAGCCACGCATCGCCTCGACCGGTCGTGGCGTACCAGTGCGCTCGACGAATCCGGGAACGCGCTGCTGATTGCTGGCGATCTTGCCGCCGAGACCGAGCAGAAAGCGGTCCGGATGGGCCTCGGCCAGCGTCAGCTGAGCGTGCGCGGCGGCCGCCGGCTCGCGCCAGAACACGCGCGCGATGCCGGTGGCCACCACGATCCGGCTGGTCGCGGCGAGCAACATCGCGGCCTGGGTGAAGGCTTCGCGACCGCCGGCCTCACCAAACCACAACGCGCCGAAGCCGAGCTCGTCGATCTCCGCCGCCGCATCACGCACGGCACCGGCCGGCTGGCCATCGAAAGCAAACGTCCACAGGCCGACTTTCCCCGTGTTCACAACGCTCCCAGCAGCGTAGGTGCCAGTTTCTCCAGCTGCGTGACGGCTTCCTCCGGTGTCGGCACGATCGGCAGGACCGGCACGTGGTCGGCACCGGCATCGAGGTGCTCGCGTACCTTCGCCGCGATCGTGTCCGCGTCACCGACCGCGATGATCGCCTCGACCAGTCGTGGATCAGACGTATCGATGGCATCCTGCGAAAAGCCGAGTTGGCGCCAGCTTCGCGCGTAGGCGGGGACCTCCCGGACTCGTTCGAAAAGAACCGTCGCCGTCGCCATCCCCTCCGCCCTGTCGTCGGCGAGCAACACCGCCAGCGGCTGGATCAACAGCTTGTCCGGTCCGAGAATCTTCCGCGCCGCCGCCGTATGTTCCACCGGCTGCACGAATGGTTGCGCGCCGTCTGCGCGTTCTGCCGACAGCGCAAGCATTTTCGGTCCCACGGCGCCGAGGATGCGTGCGTACGGCGCGGCCGGTGACGGCACCTCGGCACGTCCCTCGTCCTGCAGCGGCGCGTCCATCCGGTCGAGATATTCCCGCAACTGCCGCAATGGCCGGTAGTCCGCTCCGACCGCCTTGGCCTGCAACGGATTCCCGATGCCGAGTCCGAGCACGAACCGGCCGGGATAGGCGTCCGCGAGGGTCGCGGCGGCGGCATGGGACGTACGCGCGTGCCGCGACCAGACGTTCGCGATGCCGGTCCCGGTCACCAGCCGCGAGGTCACTGCCAGCGAGACCGCCTGCCGGACGAACACGTCCTTGCCGCCGATCGCCTCCCCGATCCACAGCGAGCCGTAGCCGAGCCGTTCGACGGCCTCGGCATGACGGCGTTCGCCGTCCGCGCTGATGCCGGCCAACGAGCCGACACCGCTGCCGAAGACACCGACTTTTCCCATTCTCTGACGGGTTTCGGTCACTATCGAGGTCATTCGAGCACCTTTCATGACGCGTCGCCGAGCGGAGCCGGCGCGCGAGAGTTAATATGAGGGCCCCTCCGGTTAATATACGGAGGCTGCCTCCGATTTGCAAGGGAGCCGGCGATGACGGTCAAGCCGATGCGTGCGGACGCCCGGCGCAACTACGAGCGACTGCTCGCGTGCGCACAGGAAGCTTTCAACGCGCACGGCGTCGACGCGTCGCTGGAGGACATCGCGCGGGCCGCGGAGGTCGGCATCGGCACGCTTTACCGGCATTTTCCGACGCGCGACGCGTTGTTGGAGGCGTTGATGGCGGAGCGGTTCCAGCGTGCCGCGGACTCCGCGGGCCAACTGTTGTCCGAGCCGGACCCGGTCGACGCGCTGCGCAGCTGGCTGCGTGAATTCATCCGTGGCGCCAGTGCCTATCGAGGGCTGCCGGAGTCGGTGATGGCCGTACTGACCGATCCAGAGTCGCAGCTTTACGCCAGCTGCCACGCTATGCAGGAGTCGGCGGCCAAACTTTGGCAGCGCGCACAGAAAGCCGGCACCGTACGCAAGGACGTGTCGGCGCCGGACGCGTTCCTGATGGCCGCCGGCATCAGCTGGGCCGCCGAACGCGCCGCCGAGGATCCGGCCAGGGTCGAGCGTTTCCTGGACGTACTGATCGACGGCCTGCGATCGCGCTAGAAGGAAACCTTCTGGAAGCTGTCCGCGCGCAACACCGACTCCTGATGGAAGAAGGTCTTGTAGTCGGCGCGGATGTGCTCGATCTTCGCGTCGGCTTTCCGGTCGGTGACCGGATAGAGAATGATGACGACGTACGAGGTTTCCTTCTCGATGTGACCTGAGCTGTCCCGCCACTGCCCCTTGCCGGTCAGCTGCGTGAGGCCGTCCGGAAACGCCGGCGTGATGTCCTTGTCGACGAAGTTGTCGAACTCGGCCGGCGTGACCACGCCGCCATTTGGTTCGCTGGAGCCAAAATACAGCTCGGTGCGCTGATAGAGGTCGGATCGCACGGTGGTGCCGGCCGGCACGGCGTCGACCGCTCCGGACGCGACCGCTGGCGCGGCGCCACCGATGCCGAACAATGACACGGCCACGACCGCACCGACGAGAACGTTGTTGGACACACGCACGACTGCCTACTTTCGGTCTTGGTCAACTGTCAGCCAAGTTACCAACCGTACAAACCGTCGCAATGTCCGCCAGGGACCAAATCGCTACCCGAAAGGGAAAGCTTGCCCCATTTTCACAAGGTTGATCAGACCGTGCGTCGCCTCTTCGACAGCGTCACGGGATTTTCCCTCTCTGGCTAGCTTTTCTGGCGTTTCGTTTGTCGGTGAGCGTGGGCGAGCCGACGAATTCGGTGTCGGCTTTCACCTCGTCTTCTTGAAGCAGATCGAGGAGCCGCTGCCGTTCCGGCTCGAAGATGCGTTCCATGACGGCCTTACGGACCGCGTCCGGCGCGACGGCGGCAAGATCGCGCAGCAGCCGGGAGCGCCTTGTGGGACGTTGCAGGATGGCCAGGTAAGCGAGCAGGTCCGCCCAGTCCGGACGGGCGCGAACCAGCGAACGCGCGTTCGCCCAGAGCCACTTCGGATCGTGATTGAGCAGTGAGATCGCGGTGTTGCCGGGGCCGACACCCGAAAGCGCCAGCTCTTTGGCAAGGGCCAACGCCGGCCGGTCAGCGTTTCGGCCGGTGTCCAGGAGACGGGAGTGCAGCAGGAGCAACGCATTGTCGAACAGCGACGCCGACGGCGTATCCGGGGCCGGAGTCTCCGCCAGCCAGTCCCGGCGCGAGATCACCATAGCGCTGATGCGTTCCGCGCCGGGAGCCTTCCACTCGGTGATGAAGAAGCGGATAGCGCCCGAGACCTGGCGCGGATCGGTGGAGTACAACAGCGTGGCGATCGCCGTGCCCAACGCCACCCGCTGCTCCCGGGGGAGCAGGTGGAGCAGTCGGACCAGCCACGCCTGGCGAATGTCGATGCCCGGCGGCCGGAACGGCTCCTCCACCATGGCGGCAGCGGCGACCGCGACCCAGTCCGTCCCGGCGTCCAGCGTCACGCCGTCCAGAATGGCCGGCAGCTTCAGGCTCGGATGGCCGGCGCAGATCCAGCTGAGCCTTTCCGGGTACAGGTCCTCCGGCTCACCGCCGACCCAATACGTCCAGGTCTCCAGGTGCTCCAGGCAGGCGCACCAGTAGCGGCGCACCGTATGGCCCTGCTGTCCATCCGACCGCACCGTCTCCCCGCAGTCCGGGCAGCGCAGATTGTTGCAGCCGACGGCCATGGCCCAGCCGACCTCGAATGCCTCGACCGGCAGCCAGTTGTCCGCCCCGACCAGCTGCGGATGCGGGCGACACCGTCTCGTCACCAGTCGCCACCCATTCCCAGTAAGGTCACGTCATATTCTCCCAAAGTAGCGGAGGCTGGCTTGGAGGTGAACCGCAAGCGGGTCGCCCGGCTGATTCGCGAGGCCGGGATCCAGGGCCCCGTACCGGCATCTACCGGCGTCGCCGGCGCGGGTGCACGATCAGCGACCCGGCCACCGACCGAGCAAAAAACCTGGTCAACCGGAAGGTGAGGCGGCCTGGCCACGTAATACTTGTTTAACAAGATATCGACCGAACATTTGTCGCCGCCTGGCAGTCACAACAGCATTGCCAGCATCAATGAACCTCTCAAGGCAGACATTTAGCGTTACACTCGCTGCGGGTCCCCCATGCTGGACCTTCTCGTCACTTGCCGGGACGCCATCATCGCGCAGCTGCGGTCGCGCGCGATCCGTTCTTTGCCTACGAGAATCGTGTTAGTCCACTGTGGACAGCAGCCGCCTGGCCACACCGGCGTCGGTGATCACCGACGACACCATCCCGGTCGCCAGTACGGCGGCGATGGCGCCGGTCTTGGTTTCGCCGCCGGCGACCAGAATCAGCTCTGGAATGGCGCGCAACTGGTCCAGCGTGATCGCGATGCTGCGGTCGTCCAGCTCGACCACCGGACGACCGTCCTCGCGCAACAACGTGGTGCAGACCTCGGCACGTACGCCACGAGTGGTCAACTCCGTGCGGTCGCGAGCACTGAGGCTGTCGCGCAGCTGCGAGTCCGGCGGGTCCCAGCTGCCGACCGTCACCGCGGCGATGGTGATGTGGTCAAACTGTGCCATCGCGGCGCGGATGCCGGGCTGGCGACGGATCGCGGCCGCCGTGCCGCCGTCGGAAACGACCAGCGGAGCATAGATCGGATAGGCCGAGCCGCCGGACACCGCGGTCACCTGCCGCACCAGCTCCATCGAGTTTTCCGAGACCGAACCGGTCACCCCGGTGAGCTGGACCACCGGACAGGTCGCGAGCGTACGCAGTTGTCGCGCCATCGCTGACAAAGTGCGGCCCCAGCCGATGCCGAGCACGTCGTCCTCGGTGACGATGTCGCCGAGCAGCTCGGCGGCGGCCCGGCCGAGATGGTCGCGTAAACCGGCCGGATCCGGCGGTGTCACCAACACCATCGCGCGGCGCAGACCGAAAGCGCGCCGGAACTGGTCAGACAGATCCGCGTCGAGCTGACCCGGCAGGTTGATCTCGATCCGGACGATCCCCTCGGCCAGGCAGGCATCCAACAGTCTGGCGATTTTGAAGCGGGACAGGCCCAACTCCGCAGCGATTTCGGTCTTGGTGCGCCGCTCCAGGAAAAACCGGCGAGCCACCAGCGCGGCCTGCAGCGCCTCGTCAGGTCCCATCGATCCTCCACCGCTTTGAGCAGCCAACTGCTCATCTGAGCATACGATCTTGACCATATGAGCTGATTCACCTGAGGTTGTCAACCGAGTCCAGCGACGTACGAGGTTTCCCATGCGCACACCATCAGGCATCAGCCGCCGCGCGCTGATGGCAGCCGGCGTCACCGCACTGGCCGCCGGCGCGGCCGGTTGCGGCTCCGACATCAGGCCGGCGCCGCCGGCCGTACCCGATCAGGAATGGCGCCGGTTCGCCGGCACCACCATCAACTTCATTTCGGAGAACACCGCGCCGACCGTCGCGATCGCGGCGAATTTGCGGCCGTTCACCGAGCTGACCGGCATCGAGGTCAACATCGCGATCACCGATCTCGGCTCGGTGGCGCAGCGAGTGGCGCTCGACTTCGCCAGCGGCGACTGCCAGTATCACGTGATTTACGCCGATCCCTACCAGATCCTGGCGCCGTACGCGAAAGGCTTCGCCGACCTGCGCGAGTTCATCGACCAACCCGGCTATCCGAAGGTGCCCGGCGGCATCGGCGACTTCGTGCCGGCGCAGCTGGACATCTGCGGCAGGTTTGGCCGTCCGGACGCGGTGTACGCGCTGCCGTACGACTGCCCGACGATGATCTGGCACTATCGCGCCGATATTTTCGCCAAATATCACGACGCCATGGCCAACGCGCTCGGCTTCGACCCGACACCGCGCGGCGAGCTCAGCTGGGACCAGTATTTCCGGATCGCCGGCTGGCTCAACGACAACGTCAAGGAAATCCCGTACGGCACCGGCCACATGGCCAAACAGCACGACTCGCTCGGCTGCGACTTCCTCAACGTGCTGGTCAGCTATGGCGGCGACTATTTCCATGACGGCGACACCGTCGGCAAGATCGGCAAGGTGGCGCCAGGACCGTCCACTTTGGACTCCAACGCGGCGATAGCAGCGGCCGAGTTTTACCAGAAGCTGCTGAAGATCGCGCATCCCGGCTCGGCGGCGTGGGACTGGGACGGGGTGACCGCCGCGCTGCGCGGCCAGCAGATCGTGATGTGTCCCAACTGGCACGAAAACGCGGCCGGTAACGAGGCCGCGCTGCCCGGCAAGATCGCGTACGCGCCGCTGCCGCGCGGCCCGAAACGGAGCGCGCACATCTTCGGCGGCACCGGGATCGGCATCAACGGCACCGCCAAGGGTGCCGAGCGTGGCGCCGCCTGGCTGTTCGCCAACTGGGCCACGCAGCCGTCCATCGAGCTGGCCAACCTGGCCTCGAAGGTCGGCGGCGGCACGCCGACGCGTACGTCCGTCTACGCCATGCCGGAAGTGGTGGCCGCGGAAAAACGGCCGAGCAAACTGCCGAACATGCTCTCGGCGCAGGCGGTGAAGGTGGCCTGGGAGGAGAAGAACATCGGCCGTCGACCGAAAATCCCGATGTGGGGAGAATGCAACACCGCGCAGTTCACCGAACTGTCCAAAATGGTCGGTGGCCAGGCCGCCGACGTGACCATGCGCAACATCCGTGACCGGTTCGACCGGATCGTCTCGCGGGGATGGTCGGTATGAGGCGCCTGACCTTCGCCGGCGGCATGCTCTCCCCCGGTGTCATCCTGCTGGCCGCGCTGTCGATCATCCCGACTGTTGCCCTGCTGGCCATGAGTTTCGCGCACGTACGGCTGATCGGCGGCGCGCGGCTGGAATGGGCCGGCCTGACCAACTGGGCCCGCGTCTTCACCGACGGCGACGTGTGGCGGAGCTGGGGGACGACGGTGCTCTATCTCGTCCTCACCCTCGGCCTGGAAATGCTGCTCGGTGTCGCCCTGGCGCTGGGTCTTTTCCGGTTGGTACGCGGACGCGGCGCACTGTTGTCGATGCTGTTGCTGCCGATGTTCGTCGCGCCGGTCATCGTCGGCCTGCTCGGACGGTTTCTCACCGACTCGACTTTCGGTCTGTACGCTCGGATCCTGCAGGCGGTCGGTCTCGGCGGCGACATCTTCGTCAACCCGGTCAGCTCGTTCGTCGCGGTGGCGCTGATGGACGTGTGGGAATGGACGCCGCTGATCACGCTGATCGCGCTGGCCGGTCTCACCTCGATGAACCAGTCGGTGCAGGAGGCCGCGGCGCTCGACGGCGCGTACGGCTGGAAAAAGCTGCGCCACATCACGTTGCCGGCGATCTCCAACGTGCTGCTGGTCGGCCTTTTGATCCGCACGATGGACGCGGTCCGTTATTTCGACATCATCACGATCACCACCAACGGCGGACCAGCCGATGCGACCAAGACCGCGCCGGTCCGGGTTTTCGAGACGGCGTTCCAGTTTCTCGACTTCGGCTATGCCGCGGTGATCGGCATCGTGATGTTGGTCTTCACCATCGCGCTCGCGCGAGGTTTCGTACGCATGCTCGACGTGCGGGGGTTGGCCGGATGAAAACCAAGGTCATTGTCTACATTGGACTGGCCGTCGCGCTGGCCTGGACGCTGGTGCCGCTGCTGTGGATGCTGCTCGGCTCGCTGAAGACACCTGCCGCCATCGGTGACCTGCTTTTCAGTCCTACGCTGGAAAACTACGCCGGGCTGTTCAGCGAAGGCAACAACCTCTGGCCGTACCTGTGGCACAGCGTGGTCGCGGCGGTCAGCGCGACGGCAATCTCGCTGGTCCTCGGTACGCTCGCCGGCTATGGCCTGGCGCGCACCAGGATGCGCGGCAAGAAGCACCTGTCCTTCTGGATCATCTCGACCCGGATGGCGCCGATCGCGGCCGTGGTGCTGCCGCTTTTCCTGATGTTTCGCGGCCTCGGCCTGGTCGACTCGCTGCCCGGCCTGGTGCTGGCCTATCTCACCTTCAACCTGCCGTTCGCGATCTGGCTGATGAGCGCGTTTTTCGCCGACATTCCGGAGTCGCTGGAGGAGTCCGCGACGGTGGAGGGTGCCGGCCGGTGGCAGACCTTCTGGCACGTGGTGCTGCCGCTGTCCAAGACCGGCCTGGTGACGACCGGCGTGCTGTGCCTGGTTTTCGCCTGGAACGACTACGCCTTCGCCACGGTTTTCGCCGGTCCGCACTCGCAGACGCTGCCGATCGCGGCCAGCCAGTTGGTCACCTCGACCGGCATCGACTGGGGCAGGATGACAGCGATCGGCACCATCGTGGTGATCCCGATGATGCTGGCCGGCCTGGCCGTACGCCGGTGGCTGGTCACCGGTCTGACCCTCGGAGCGGTGACCGGAGAATGAAAGCCAGTGTGCTGGTCGGGACCGGCGTCATCGAGGTGCGCGAAAGGCCAGTGCCCGAGCCGAAACCGGACGAGGTGCTGATCAGGGTCGCTGCGGTCGGTGTCTGCGGATCGGACGTGCATTACTACAAACACGGCCGGATCGGCGATTTCGTCGTACGCGAGCCGATCGTGCTCGGCCACGAGGTGTCCGGCCGGATCACCGGTGTCGGCTCCACGATCGCCGCCGGCCGGATCGGTGAGCGCGTGGCGATCGAGCCGCAGCTTCCGTGCCGGCGCTGCGCGCAGTGCAAGGCCGGCCGCTACAACCTCTGCCCGGACATGCGTTTCTTCGCGACGCCACCGGTCGACGGCGCGTTCTGCGAGTACGTGACCGTGCCGGCGGATTTCGCGCATCCGGTCCCCGACGCTGTTTCCGACACGGCCGCCGCCTTGCTGGAGCCACTGTCGGTCGGCGTTTGGGCCTGCCGTAAGGCCGATGTCGGCACCGGCTCGCGCGTACTCGTCACCGGCGCCGGTCCGATCGGCCTGATCGCGGCACAAACAGCTCGCGCTGCCGGCGCGACCGAGGTGATCGTGAGCGACCCCGTGCCCGCTCGCCGCACCCGCGTCGCCGATTTCGGCTTCACCGCCGCCGAACCGGCGCAGGTCGCCGAGGTGTCCGATGTGGACGCTCTGATCGAGTGCTCCGGCGCGCCGCCGGCGATCGCGAGCGGCATCCCGGCGGTCCGCGGCGGCGGCCGGATCGTGCTGGTGGGGATGGGATCCGACCAGCTGACGCTGCCGGTTTCGCTGATCCAGAACCGCGAACTCTGGCTGACCGGCGTTTTCCGGTACGCCAACACCTGGCCGACCGCGATCGCGCTGGCGGCGAGCCGGTCCGTCGAGCTGGATCGGTTGGTGACCGGTACGTTCGGACTCACCGACGTGGAGGCGGCGCTGCGCGCGGACGAGCGCCCGGATGCGATGAAGGCGGTGGTCATTCCGTGACGGTGCTCGACAGTTTCGACCTGACCGGCAAACGCGCGCTGGTCACCGGCGCCAACCGCGGCCTCGGCAGGGCCTTCGCGGTGGCGCTGGCCGAGGCCGGCGCGAGCGTCGCGATCACCGGCCGCGACGCCGGCCGTAACGCGGATGTGTTGGCAGAGCTCAAAGACGCCGGCCACACCGCGGTCGCCATCACCGGTGACGTGACGCAGCGCGCCGATGTCGAACGGATGCTCGTCGAAACCGTCGATGGACTCGGCGGTGTCGACATCCTGGTCAACAACGCCGGCCTGTGCATCCACAAAGCCGCGTTCGACGTGCCAGATGCCGAGTTCGACCAGATCTTCGACCTCAACGTACGCGGCCTTTGGCTCTGCAGCACGGTTTTCGGCCGGCACCTGGCCGACAGCGGTGGTGGCGTGATCGTCAACGTCGGCTCGATCTCGGCACTCATCGTCAACCGGCCGCAGCTGCAGGCGACGTACAACGCCTCGAAGGCCGCGGTGCATCAGCTGACCAAGTCACTGGCCGCGGAATGGGCCCCGCACAACATCAGGATCAACGCTTTGGCGCCCGGCTATGTGAAAACCGAGATGGCGCCGGTGGACCGGCCGGAGTTTCGCCGGATGTGGATCGAGGACTCGGCGCAGCAACGCTACGCGACGCCGGAGGAGATCGCGCCGAGTGTCCTCTATCTGGCCAGCGACGCGTCCGCTTTCATGACCGGATCCGTCCTCGTCATCGACGGTGGTTACACGATTTACTAAGTAGCCGCCGCGGGGACCCGGATGGAAATGGACAACTTCCGGGTCCAGCGGCTTTTTTGGTGGCCGATGACCGAAATGTCGTCGCCATCGTTACGGTCCGTCAGCAGCTTAACGTAATATTTCCGGTATCACAGGAAAGTCTTGTGTTGCCGGCCGTCTTGCGTCGATACTTCCAACGGCTTGGCATTGGCCCCATCAAGGCAATGTGCGGCAATTATGCCGCCTCGACGCCGCGACTCGTGGTGCCTGGCGTCGATCCGGGCCACCTGAAGGACACGTCACCCCGGCCGTGTCCGCACCCCCACAGGAGGCGCACGTGAGGCTCACGTTCCGTCGTATCGCGATCGCCGCCGCGGCTGTCGGCCTGGTGGCCGCCGGCCTGGCCGCCGCGCAACCCGCGCAGGCCGCGCCGCATTACGGCGCCGCCAAGCTCAACAGCGTGAAAGCCGCGCTGGACAAGTCCACGATGGTCCCCGGCTCGGCGTGGGCCGTCGACGCGGCGACCGGCCAGATCCTGGTCACCCTCGACAGCACCGTGACCGGCGCGAAACTCGACCGCGTCAAGGCACTCACGCAGCAGTACGGCAACGCCGTACGCATCCAGCGCACCGCCGGTGAGTTCCACACCTACATCAGCGGCGGCGACGCGATCTACGGCGGCCAGTACCGCTGCTCGCTGGGCTTCAACGTCCGCAGCGGCAGCACGTACTACTTCCTGACCGCCGGCCACTGCGGCAACATCGCCTCCTCGTGGTATTCGAACTCCTCGCACACCACGCTGATCGGCAACACGCAAAACAGCAGCTTCCCCGGCAACGACTACGCGATCGTGCGCTATGCCAGCAGCTTCACCAACCACCCCGGCACCGTCGGCAGCCAGGACATCACTTCCGCCGGCACGCCGAGCGTCGGCCAGACGGTGACGCGGCGCGGCAGCACGACCGGCATCCACAGCGGCCGCGTGACCGCGCTTAACGCGACCGTGCGGTACGCCGAAGGCACCGTCACCGGCATGATCCAGACCACCGTCTGCGCCGAGGGTGGCGACAGTGGCGGTCCGCTCTACGCCGGCAGCACCGCGCTCGGCCTGACCTCCGGCGGCAGCGGCAACTGCAGCTCCGGTGGCACGACGTTCTTCCAGCCGGTCGTCGAGGCGCTCAACGCCTACGGCGTGCAGGTTTACTGACCGTACGACCCAAAGTGCGGCCGGCCGAGGTGGCCGGCCGCACTTTTCGTGGACCTCAACCAAACGCGAGGTACGCTCGGTGGCGTGAGCGATCGTCCGCCGATCCTGCGCGAGCTGACCGTCGGACAGCTGGCCGAGCGCAGCGGCGTGGCCGTCTCGGCGCTGCATTTCTACGAGGCCAAAGGCCTGATCAGCAGCCGGCGCACCAGCGGCAACCAGCGCCGCTACGCACGTGACACGCTGCGCCGGGTCGCGTTCATCAAGGTTTCGCAGCGGGTCGGCATCCCGCTCAAGACGATCCGGGAGGCGTTGGAAAGCCTGCCGGACGAGCGTACGCCCACCAAGGAGGACTGGGCCGCGCTGTCCGCCGGCTGGCGCGAGGAGCTGGACGCGCGGATCAACCAGCTGACCCGGCTGCGCGACGATCTGACCGACTGCATCGGCTGCGGCTGCCTGTCGCTGAAGACCTGCATGCTGTCCAATCCGTACGACGCGTACGCCAAGGAAGGACCCGGTCCGCGCCGCCTGCTCGCCGGATAGCCGTTCACAGTGCGGTCACAGGTGCGCGTCCGAGACTGGTGGTCATGCGGACGTACAGGTGGATCTGCGCCGGCTATCTGGTGGCCGCCGCGGTCCTCACCGTCTGGACGGTCGGCCTGCTGTTCGACCAGCCGCCGGACATCGTCACCTGGGTCGGCTTGGACGGCGCCCTGGTCGTCGCGTTTCTGCTGGCCGCGCGGCTGGCCCATCGCGGCGACCCGCGGCTGGGGCTGGTCGCGGCGGCCACCGGCGCGGCGGTGCTGCTGGACGGTTGGTTCGACGTGACCACCGCCGAGGCCGGCTGGCTTGGAGCCTCGATCCTGCTCGCGGTCACCGTCGAGGGACCGTTTGTGCTGGCCAGCGCGGCGATCGCCGGCTGGACGTATCGGCGGGTCTACGCCGGCACCTCGTAGACGATGCTGTGCCGGTCGCCGGGGAAGATCGTCCTGGTCCAGCGCACCGGCCCGTTCGCGGTCATGCCGATCCGCTCGTGCACCATGACCGGGATGCCGGGACCGATGTCCAGCCGGTTGGCCTCCGGCGGCCGCGGCATCCGTACGGTCAGCTCGTCGACATAATGCGTCTGCTCGAACCCCATGTCGGCCAGCAGCTTGCGTACGCCCTGCGGGATCGAGGCCGGGCTCATGATCGCCGAGCCCTGCACGACCTCCAGCGGATAGTACGAGTCGGATGTCGACCAGGCCTGGCCGTCGATGATCTGCAACCGTCGTCGTACGACCACGTTTTCGCCGACGTTGACCTCCAGCGCCTTGGCCATGTCGGCGTTGGCCAGCACGATCGACACCTCGATCTGCTGCACGGTCTCGTGGCCCTGCGACTTCACCTGTTGGAGGAACGCGTCCGTGCTGCTGACCCCGTCCAGCTCGTCTGACCTGCGACGATGCGCATAGTAGACGAGTGGCTCCATCTTGCGTACGACCCGGCCGCGGCCACGGCCACCGGTGATCAGGCCTTCGTTGGTCAGCGCGCCGAGCGCCAGCCGTACGGTGTTGCGCGACACGCCGTACTTGTCGGAGAGCTCTTTCTCGGTCGGCACGGTCTGGCCCGGCCGAAGCTCACCACGAGTGATCTTCGTCCGCAGCCAGGCGGCGATTTGCCGGTATTTGGGGCCGGTCTCCGGCTCTACTGTCACGGTTCGTCTCCCGGTCCGGCGCTGTTTGCCGACGACTGCTAGCGTCTAATTGTACCAACAATAGGTTCAGTACCCAAAGGTGGATGCGCACCGACTCGCCATGCTGTATGGTCCCTATTGTTGGTACAAGTTGAACACACGGATCTTTCGGCACTACCAGGGGGGATGCCAGAGCACGGCCGGAGCCTCAGCGTCGCGGAGCCCGCCGAGCAACGGACGACATACCGAAGTCGGGGAGGCAGACAATGAACACCGACCGAGGCCCGGAAGCGTTCATCGGCCGGCCGCACCGCAGGCGGACCCGTGACCGTGGACTGTTCCTGGTCCCCACCGTGCGACTGAGCATCGGCACCGTCGCGGTGCTGCTGATCGGTCGCGGACTGCTCCGGCTGCTCGGCGCGATGTGGCGCCATCCAGTCGCGACACTGATCACCGGAGCCCTGCTGGCCGGCTGGATCGCGTGGGGTCCCACCACGCTGGCCATCGTCGTCGGCTCCATCGTTTTCACCGCCGTCGCCGGCGGCCTGGTCTGGCGCTATGCCGACGAGGTCACCTTCGGCAGATGGGTACGCACGCCGGCGCGCTCGAAATGGCGCCGCCGTTGGGTTTACGAACGCAACTGGCAGCCGGCGATGGTGCTCACCGGCCTCGGCCGGACGGTGCACGGCAGCGAATACCTGCCGATCATCCGGCGGGTACGCAGCACCGACCGCCGCGATCTGGTGCAGGTTTCCATGACCGCCGGCCAGACCGCCTCGGATTTCGCCGAGGTGGCGAGCCAGCTGGCGGCCACGTTTGGGGCCGTACGCATGACAATCCGCCGCGACACCGACCCGTCGCGGCTCTGGCTGGACTTTCACCGCACCGGCGGGGTCACCACGCTGACGCCGCGACCCCACCAGCCAGGTCGTTCCAAAAGCCCGTCGGTGGCCTGATCACTGACCGGCTTCGCTGGCCATCGACCGGTATTCTCCGGTCGAGGTGGCCAGCGAATTTTCATGTTGAGCGCAGGACGATCTCCTCACCGTCCCAGCCGCGCCGAAACCACCGGTCGTGGGTCGCGACGACGATCGCGCCGGGAGCCGCGCGCAGCGCCTCCTCCAACTCTTCGGCCAGTTTCAACGAAATGTGGTTGGTCGGCTCGTCCAGCAGCAGGATGTGCGGCGGCCTGGCGATCAGCAACGCCAACGCCACCCGCCGGCGCTGGCCGACCGACAGCTCACCGACCGGACGGTCCAGGTCTTTGGGCGCCACCAGACCGAAACCGACCAGCCTCGCGCTCTGCTCGTCGCTGGTCTGGTCGTAAAGCGACCGGGCCGTACGCGACGGATCGGGAAAAACCACATCCTGTTCCAGCAACCCGATGCGGATGCCTTTCGCCCGGCGTACGACACCGGCGTCCACCGGCAGCCGATCGGCCAGCACGGCAAGCAAAGTCGACTTGCCTGAGCCGTTCGGACCGGTCACCAACAGCCGCGTCGTGCTGAAAACATCCAGCAGATCCAGCTGGAGCCGGCCGTCGACCCGTACGTCCCGGAGTGAGATGCCGAGCAGCTCGGTGCGTACCTTTCCGGTCAGCGTCGCGGAAAACCGCAGCGGAGCCGGCGGTTTCCTGACCTGGTCACGGGTCAGCTCGTCCAGCCGCTGCTGCGCGTTGCGCACCCGCCGCGAAACCTGTTTCTGGACGCGACCGCCCTTGAAGTCGTATTGCAGCTTGCTGGTGTTTCCCATCGGCCGGTTGTGGCTGACCTGCCGAGCGGTGACGTTCACCGCATGGCGCAGCTGTTTCAGCTCGTCCTGCTCGGCCTCGTACTGCTCCTGCCAGCGCTGCCGCTCGGCGCGTTTTTCGGCCAGATAGTCGGTGTAGGTGCCGCCATAGCGCTGCGGACCGCCACGCGCCGGATCCAGGTCGACGATGTCCGTACAGACAGCGTCGAGGAAAACCCGGTCGTGCGAGGCCAGCACCACCACGCCAGGCAGCTGGCTGAGCTGTTTTTCCAGGAACGCCAACGCATCGTCGTCGAGGTGGTTGGTCGGCTCGTCGAGCAGCAGGGCACGCGGCTGCCGGATCAGCAGCGCGGCCATGCCGACCCGGGCGCGCTGGCCGCCGGACATCTGGTCGAGCCGGCGGTCGGCGCCGAGCTCACCGACGCCGAGGCCGGCCAACACCAGCTCGGCACGCCGGTCGGCGTCCCACAGCTCGTGTGCCTGAGCCCACTCCAGCGCCTCGCCGTACTCGTCCAGCAGCTCGGGATGGTCGCCGAGCCGCGCGGTCAGCTGGTCGAGTTTCTCCTGCGCGGCACGGATCTCGGCGAGTGCGTCGTCGATCACCGACGCCAGCGTGGCGGCCGGATCGTACGGCAGCTCCTGCGCCAGGAAGCCGTGATCCGGCGGTCTGGTGACGGTGCCGGAGTCGGCGCTCTCCTGGCCGGCGAGCAGCCGCAGCAAGGTCGACTTGCCGACGCCGTTTTCGCCGACCAGGCCGAGGCGCTGGCCGGGTGAGGCGGTCAGCGAGACGCCGTCGAGTACGCGGCGGTCGCCGTACACCTTGACAAGATCGGACGCGATCAACGAAAACATCGAGACACCACCGAGGAAATCGGATTGGTGACCCACCGGGCGCAACAGGCCGCGGGCGCGGGTCGGGGTCGCGATGTCAGCTCTCCATGATGGTCCGACTATAACCGCATCGATGCGCGTGGCGTCAAGCCGCTGTGTTCTACAGCTCTTTCACCACCTCGCCGCGCTCGTCCAGGAACGCGATCGACGGCCGCCCGTCCATCGCGACCCGTACGCTGAGGCGCGGCTTGCCGGCCGGATCGCACAACTGCAGCGACGAACCCGACTCGGAGTGCGCGGCCAGCACCGCACCGACCGGGTTTCGTGCCTGCTCGGGCGGCAACGCCGGATCCGGCATGTGCCGCAACTGCAACACGGCGCCACCGACGCTGCCTTCCCATGACGTCTCCAGGTGGACGCCATCGGCATTGGCGAAATCGAGCGAGACGATCCCGCCGGTCGAGTATACGGCGATGGCGCCTTTCTCGTCGCCGTTGTCGGCGTTGAAGACCAGGCACGACAGGTCGTCAGGCGCACCGCTGCGCTGCTCCGGCGGATAGGTCTTTCCGCCGATGATGATCGGCGGTTTCTTCGTATCGACAAGGAAACGCTGCCGTCCACGGTTGTCGACGACGGTGAACGATCCAGGCGCGATCATCACAGGCTCCGTACGGTCGTGCCGTCCTCGTCCAGGACCGAGATCGACGGCGTGCCGTCCATCGCGACCCGCAGCCGGATCCGCGGCCGGCCCTGCGTATCGCACAGGGACAGCACCGATCCCAGCTCGGTTGAGGTGAACAGCTCGACACCGGGAAAGTGCCGGATCCCCAACCCCGAAGCCGGATCCGGCATGTGGTTCATGATGAGCGAGGCACCGCCGCGCTTGTCCTGCCAGCCGGTCTGCAGATGGATCGCGTCGCCGGTCGCGTAGTCGAGCGAGACCAACGCGCCGTGGCTGTCGGCGACGATCCCGCCTTTCTCGTCGCCGTTCTCGTCGTTGAAAACGAGATAGGAGGAGTTTTCCGGTCCCTGGCGGGGATATTCCTTGCCGCCGACGATCGCCGGCGGTTTCGTGGTGACGGCGAGGAAGCGTTGCCGGCCACGCTTGTCGACCACCTTGAACGAGCAGCGTACGGTCTGGCCGGTGGTCTCCGCGGCTGCCGGCGTGGTTGCCGACAGCCCAAGTCCGGCGCCGGCGATGGTCGCCAGCGAAGCGCCTATGACGGTGCGTCGATCAGTCATGGAGGAGATTCCTTTCTCAGTGTCGACCGCAGATTAAGGAAAGGTCGGTGCCGGTCGCATCGCGCCGCCGATAGAGCCGGCCATGACCGCGGTCATGGGGGCATCCCCTACGTACGACCGACGCGGACGCGCGACTCATTGGCTAATGTGCGGGTCGTGGGGCGCACGTTCACCGTCACCGACCGGCCGTTCGCGCTGACCGTCGCCTTCTGGCTGTCGATCGCCGCGACGCTCGGGTTTTCCGCGTACGCGTATCGACAGGTGCCGACTCTGCCATTCGGCTTTCCGGTGGTCGCGCCGTTGGTCGTCGGCACGGTCGGCAGTTGGTTGCTGATGCCGTGGGACGCGCGTACGACCGGGCGGCGCAAGCTTTTCTCACCGCTGTTCCTGCTGTTCGCCACCGCCGTGGTGACCTTCGACGGCACCGGTCTCGGTGCGCCGCTGATGATGGTCGCGCTGGCCAACATCCTGATCATGTTTGGCATGCGGTCGGCGATCGCGCTCGCCTTGCTCGCCATCGCACCGATGTATCTGGTCGCGCTGCCGTTGTTCTACCACCGTTCTCCCAGCGACCTGTTCTTTCAGGCGTTGCAGCTGACGCTGATCTCCACCTTCGTTTTCGGCATCGCCGCCGCGGTGGTGAAGGCCCGCGAGCTGTTGGCTCAGCTGGAATCCGCGCATGCGGAGCTGGCGCGCTATGCCGATCGCGTACGCGAGCTCACGGTGGCGCGGGAGCGAGCAAGGATGGCGCGGGAAATGCACGACTCGGTCGGTCACCACCTCACCGTCATCACCGTCGGTCTGCGCAATGCCGAGCGTTTTCGGAAGAAGCGGCCGGAAAGTGCCTGGGACGAGGTGCGGCAGGCGCGAGAGCTGACCGAGGACGCGTTGGCCGAGACGCGGCGATGGGTGCGCGCGTTGCGTCCACTCGCACTCGACGGGGCGGTCGGCAGCGCCGCACTCGAGGCGCTGGCGAAATCATTCGAAGGCACTGGAATTTCCGTACGGCTTGAGGTGGAAGGCCCGGAGCGGCCGCTGGACTCCGATGTCGAGCTGGTCCTCTATCGCGTGCTGCAGGAAGGCCTGGTCAACGCCGTACGGCACGGAAACGCCGGCAAAGCCGTGGCGCGGCTGGTTTTCGGCGCTGACAACGTGATGCTGGAGGTCGGCGACGACGGGACCGGCGCGGCCGCGCGGACCGACGAAGGCTTCGGCCTGTCGTCGCTGAGCGAACGCGCACGTGCCGTCGGTGGCACACTGACCACGGAAAACGGCCGCGAAGGAGGATTCGTGCTGCGAGCTGATCTGCCATGCCGGCCGTCCGCGTACTGATCGTCGACGACCAGAGCCTGATGCGGCGCGGCCTGCGCAACCTGCTGGATCTGGAAGACGGTGTGGAGGTCGTCGGCGAGGCCGCCGACGGCGTCGAGGCTTTGGCGGAGGCCAACCGGCTCCGTCCCGATGTCGTGCTGGTCGACGCGCGTATGCCGCGGATGGACGGAGTCGCGCTGATCGAGCGGCTTTCCCGCGACCATCCCGATGTCGCGTCGATCATGCTGACGACCTTCGATGAGGACGAGCTGGTTTTTGGTGCCCTGCGCGCCGGCGCGCGGGGCTATCTGCTGAAGGACGCGGCGCCGGAGGAACTGGTCGCGGCCATCGAGAAAGCGGCTCGCGGGGAAACCCCGCTCGCCGGCACGGTCGCGACCCGCGTCGTCGCCGAGCTCCGCCGTACGGCGCCACCGCCGCGCGACCCTGACCTGGCCGGATTGTCGTTACGTGAAGCCGAAGTCTGCCGGCTCGTCGCGGCCGCTGCGACCAACGGGGAGATCGCGGCGCAGCTGTTCATCACCAAAGGTACGGTGAAAAACCACATTTCCAGCGCTCTGCGCAAGCTCGGACTCCGCGACCGTACGCAGCTGGCCGTCTATTTCTCTCGAAGCTCGGCGTCCAGCAACTGAATCGCGTGATGTGACGGCGAGCCGGCGGCCGCGGTGAAGGTGATCAGCGACTGCCCGGGAGACGCGACCAGCGCGAGGCTTTGCTGGGTCACGGTGACCATGCCGATCAGCGGATGGCGCATGACGTAGTCGGCGGCGTCGCACTGGCGGATGCGATGGTCGGTCCACAGCTGCGCGAACTCGTCGCTTTTCATGGACAGCTCGCCGATCAGACTGGCCAGCGGTTCGTCGTCCGGATAGCGGCCGACGGCCAGGCGCAGGTTGCCGACGATCGCTCGCGCCTTGCGCGGCCAGTCGGCGTAGAGGTCGCGCGTGTGCGGGTCGAGGAAGACCATCCGCGCCGTGTTCGGCCGGTCCGTACTCGTGTCGAGGTGCCCCGCCAGCAGCCGGTGACCGCGCTCGTTCCAGGCAAGGATGTCCGTACGGACGCCCTGCACGATCGCCGGCACGTCGCTCATCTGCCCGAGCAGGTGACGGGTCGCCGGCGTGACCCGCTCCGGCGCGGCCCGGCGCGGTGGCCGCGGCCGGCTGTCGGCCGCCGCGAGCCGGCGCAGATGGTCACGCTCGTCCTCGCCCAGGCACAACGCGCCGGCGATCGCGTCGAGGACCATCGGTGACGCGCCGCGTACGTACCCCTGCTCCAGCCTGGCGTAGTACGACGCGCTGACGCCGGCGAGCTGCGCCAGCTCCTCGCGGCGCAGGCCGGGCACGCGTCGGCGGCCGTATCCGATCAGCCCGACGTCGATCGGCTCCAGTTGAGCGCGCCGCGCTCGTAGGAACTCACCGAGGCTGGTCACGCAGCCGATTGTCCCTCCCTGTACGCCCGCTATCCACACCATGGCGTGGGGTGCCAAACCGCGGTCTGGTCGCGCCGGCGCCGGTCACCGCACGCTGATCGAGGTCCGCAACGAAAGGAGCGCGACGCGGTGCCTGGATCCGCAGCACGACAGTGGCTCGCGTTGGCCGGTGTCAGTGTCCTGAGCTTTCTGGGGTGTGTCGACCTCACGATCGTCAACACCGCGGCGCCCCGGATCGGCACCGACCTCGGTGCGAACGTCGAACAGCTGCAACTGATCGTCAACGTCTTCGTCGTGGCGCTGTCGATGGCGATGGTCGCCGCCGGGCGGCTCGCCGACACGTACGGACGCCATCGAGTCCTGTACGCGGGTGCGGTGTTGTTTGGCCTCGCCTCACTTGGCGCCGGTCTCGCGCCGACCATCCCCGCGCTCATCGCCTGCCGCTTCGTACAAGGCCTGTCGTGCGCGGCGCTGTACACGACGTCGAGCACACTGGTCGCCGAGGCCTTCCCGGAAAGCCGACGCGGCCGCGCTGTCGGCGCGCTGTTCGCGGTCAACGGTGCCGGACTCGCGATCGGACCGCTGCTCGGTGGGTTGATCGTCGCCGTGCTGGACTGGCACTGGATCTTCCTGCTCAATGTCCCGCTGGTGATCGTCGCGCTCGGTCTCTGCGCGACCAGGCTGCGGGAATCCGAGCGGCACCAGCGGAGTCTCGACTGGCCGGGCCTCGCGCTGCTGGCCACCGGCGTATGTGGTCTCATCTTCGCGCTGACCTTCCACGACCTGCTCGGCTGGTCGTCCTGGCCTGTCCTGACCGCGTTGGTCACCGGAGGCGCCGCGATCATCGCCTTCGTCGTGGTGGAATGGCGCCATCGGGATCCGTTGATTCCACCTCGACTGCTGCGCCATCCATTACTGCGGGCCGCGATGACGGCCGAGCTCGGCCTGGCGTTCTTCTACACCACCGTGTTGTTCCTGCTTCCGCTCTACCTGACCACCGTTCGTGGGTATGGTCCGGCCGCCGTTGGCCTGTTGATGCTGCCGATCACGCTGACCGTCGCCGTCCTGTCACCGATAACCGGACGTTTCGTTGACAGGTTCGGTCCGCTGGCCGTCATCCTTGTCGGCTTCGCCGCGTTTACGTTGTCCGCGGTGCTGCTCGGTGGACTGGCCGCTGACAGTCCGATCGGCTATCTCGTCGCGGCCGGCGTACCGATGGGGATCGGCTGGGCCTGCGTACTCGGTCCGTCCGCCACCGCGGCGATGCTGTCGGTCGCCGGCGACCAGACCGGGCTCGCGGTCGGCGCGACCTGGACCGTACACAACGTCGGCGGCGCGATCGGGCTGGCCGTCAGTCTGAGCGTCTTCCGGCTCTTCGGCGGCTCGTTCGTCGCGGCCATGTTGTTGCTGGCGGTCGTCGCCTGCGCCGCGTTCGCGACCATCGCGACGATCGCCTGGCGATCCCGTTCTCGGGCCTAGACTTCGGCGGTGACAAACGCGCATCGGGTGTTGGTGGACCAGGTCGTCGCCGAGCTGCGGTGTTCTCCCGGCGTACGAGCCATCCTGCTGGCCGGTTCGCTCGCGCGAGGCACCGCCCGCCGTGATTCCGACGTGGACATCCTGGTCGTGGCGGATGACGCCGTACCGCGTCGTGATGACTATCCAATGCCCGTCGACCTGCTGGTGCGTACGGCCGATGGCTGGCGGCAGCGCTTTCAACCTTCGGGCGTCGGCGACGAGTCGTGGGGATATGCGTTTCTCGACGCCGTGATTCTCCATGATCCTCATGGCATCGCCGCCGGCTTGGTCGCCGATGCGCGGCGGATGCATGCGGAATATCGCACGCCTCCGGCGATCAAAGCGCACTATCGCCAGTTTTGGCAGCATGTGCGGCCGAAGATGGTGGCGACGCTCCGGGGCGGCGATCCGGTCGAGATCGGCTGGTCGGCGGCGGTGATGGCCAACGAGCTGCTGCGTACCGCCTGGGCCGCGAACGACCTGCCCAACCCGTCGCTCGACCTCGGCACGGTCCAGCGACACCTCGACGATCTCACTCAGCCCGCCGACGCACCCGGCCGGGTCCGTACGCTGCTGTCCGCGCCGCCGGCGGAGTCTTTGCGCCTCCAGCTGGCGCTGCTCGATGACCTTCTTGTCCGTTTGTAGCCTTCTTGACCACTTCGGCGGCGAAAGCGGCCAACAAAGTTACATCTGGGTGGCATTTGGGCTGTCCGATTGCCGCCTGGCGCGACAAAGCTGCAGGTAGCGGCACATCAGGAGACGCAATCGGAATCCGATTGCGTCGTCGCGTATCATATATGAGATATGAGTGACCAGATGGTGGCGGCGCCGGCGTCGCGTACGGAGTTCGTGCTGGCGACGGTGCGGCGGATGATCCTCACCGGTGAGCTGGCGCCGGGCCAGCAACTGGTCGAGACAGAGCTGGCCGAGCGGTTCGGCGTGTCGAAGACGCCGGTGCGCGAGGCGCTGAAGACGCTGGCCGGCAGCGGCCTGGTCACCATGAGCCAGTTCAAAGGCGCGTCCGTCCGCATCGTCGACGCCGACATGGCGTATTCCGTCTATGACCTCCGCCTGGTGCTCGAGCCGGCAGCACTGGCGCGAGCCGTACGCGCCGGCGCCGGCTTCGACAAAGCCGCGGCGGAGCTGGAAAAAGCGGCTCAGGCGCGGTCGGATGCCGAGCGCAGCATGGCCAACCGCGACTTTCATCGCGCACTTTACGCCGGCTGCGGCAATCCGCTGATGGTCCAGACGCTCGACGGCCTGCGCGACCAGGCGGCGCTGATCACCGTCGCCGGTTGGGGAATCACCGCGAGCTGGCGCGACGAGGCCGCCGAACACGCCGCGATCCTCGCGGCAGCACGGAAATCCGACGCCGCACAGGCCGCGGGCCTGCTCCAGCAACACATCCAGAGTTTCATCGACCGAGTTTTCGCCGAGCTGCCAGGGTGAGGGATGATGGACGCCGAGTCACTGAAAGCCGCACTGTCCACTGTGGTCGCCATTCCGGTCACGCCGTACGACGCGGACGGCTGGCTCGACGCCGGCGCGTACGCGGCGCTGCTCGAGCGATTGATCGTCGGCGGCATCACCGTGGTGACGCCAAACGGAAACACCAGCGAGTTCTACGCGCTCAGCCGCGCCGAGGCCCGGTTGGCTACCGAGATCACCGTAAAAACCGTGTCGTCACGGGCCAAAGTGCTGGTCGGTGTGGGCCACGACGTGCCGACCGCGGTCGACGCGGCGCAGCACGCGCGTGACTCCGGTGCCGAGCTGATCATGATCCACCAACCGGTCCATCCGCACGTGTCGCTGACCGGCTGGGTCGACTATCACGCCGCGATCGCCGGTGCGGTGCCGGAAATCGGCGTCGTCCTCTACGTACGCAACGCGAGAATCGGTGGCCAGCAACTGAAAGAGCTCGGCGACCGGTGCCAGAACGTGGTCGGCATCAAATACGCCGTGCCGGATCCGGTGCGGTTCGCGGCCACCATCGCCGACGCCGGCGCCGACCGGTTCGCCTGGATCGCCGGTCTCGCCGAGCCGTACGCGCCGAGTGCGTTCGCCGCCGGAGCGACCGGATTCACCTCGGGCCTGGCCAATGTCGCACCGCACGTGTCGCTGCGCATGCTGCATGCCTTGCGGGGCAACGATTTCGCGACGGCTCGCGAGGTGTGGCGGTTGATCCGACGGTTCGAGGAGCTGCGCGCCGCCTCGGAAAGCGCCAACAATGTCAGCATTGTCAAGGAAGCACTGGCACAGCTCGGCCTGTGCCGGCGGGACGTACGCGCGCCGAGCACGACGCCGTCGGAAAAGGACGCGGCAGCGGTCACGGAGATCCTGAAAACCTGGGACGTGGCATGAGAAAACGCGAGGACCTGCGCAGCCAGGCCTGGTACGGCGGCGACGGCCTGCGCTCTTTCAGCCACCGCGCGCGCAGCCGTCAGCTCGGCCTCAATCCCGAGGAACATCTCGGAAAGCCGGTCATCGGCATCCTCAACACCTACAGCGGCATCAACCCCTGTCACCTGCATTTCCGTGAGCGCGCCGAGGAAGTCGCTCGTGGCGTCTGGCAGGCCGGTGGCTATCCTGTCGAGTTTCCGGTCGCCACACTGTCGGAGACCTTCCAAAAACCGACGCCGATGCTCTATCGCAACCTGCTGGCGATGGAAACCGAGGAGCTGCTGCGGTCGTATCCGATCGACGGCGCAGTGCTGATGGGTGGCTGCGACAAGACCACGCCAGCGCTGCTGATGGGGGCCGCGAGCGCCGGTCTGCCGGCGATTTTCCTGCCGGCTGGACCGATGTTGCGAGGCAACTGGCGCGGCCAGGAGCTCGGCAGCGGCACCGACATGTGGAAATACTGGGACGAGCGGCGCGCCGGCAACGTCAGCGACTGCGAGTGGTCCGAGCTGGAGTCGGGGTTGGCGCGCTCCCCGGGCCACTGCATGACGATGGGGACCGCCTCGACGATGACCTCGGCGGCCGAGGTGCTCGGCATGACCCTGCCTGGCGTGGCGTCGATTCCGGCGGTCGACTCGGCACACCACCGCGCGGCGGCCGCGACCGGAATGCGGATCGTCGACATGGTCTGGGAAAACCTGTCCATTGGTGAGGTCCTCACTGCCGAAGCGTACGCCGACGCCGTCACGACCGTCATCGCGCTCGGCGGCTCCACCAACGCGGTCATCCACCTCATCGCGATGGCGCGGCGCGGCCGGGTCGGCCTGAGCCTGCGCGATTTCGACCGGATAGCGCGGGAAACGCCGGTGCTGGCCAACATCCGGCCAGGTGGCCAGTTTCTGATGGAGGACTTCTATTTCGCCGGTGGACTGCCGGCGCTGCTCAACGAGATCCGCGATCTGCTGCACACCGAGCGGCGTACGGTCAGCGGCCGTACGCTCGGCGAGCAGTTGGACGGTGCGGCGATCCACAAGCCGGAGGTGATCCGGCCGCGGTCCAATCCGCTGTCGCCGGACGGTGGACTTGCCGTACTGTCCGGAAACCTCGCGCCGGACGGAGCCGTCATCAAGCACATCGCCGCCGAGCGGCGGTTGCTCAAGCACACCGGCCCGGCGGTGGTTTTCCGCGACTACCAGGACATGCAGGCGCGAGTGAACGATCCTGGCCTGGTGGTTGACGCTGATTCGGTGCTGGTGCTGCAAAATGCCGGTCCGCTGGGCGGTCCCGGCATGCCGGAGTATGGCATGCTGCCGATCCCCGACCGGCTGCTGAAACAGGGAGTCCGTGACATGGTACGGATTTCCGACGCGCGGATGAGCGGCACGAGCTATGGCGCGTGCGTGCTGCACGTGGCGCCGGAGTCGTACGTCGGCGGCTCGCTCGCGCTCGTACGCGACGGCGATCTGGTCACTTTGGACGTGGCCGCCCGAAAACTCACGCTGGAAATCAGCGACGAGGAGCTCGCCTCGCGAAAAGCCGCGTGGACGGCGCCGCCGCCGCGCTACGAGCGCGGCTATGGTGCGCTCTATCAGCAGCACGTGACCCAGGCCGACCAAGGCTGCGACTTCGATTTCCTGGCCAGGCAGGGCAATAACCCCACTCCGGATCCCCGCTAGGAATCCTGGCGCGGTCGGCCGCGACGCGGGATGTCGCCGGCGGAGCGCGGCATCCGGCCGGCCTCGGTCAGCGCGCGCCGTAACAGAAACTCGATCTGCGCGTTGGTGCTGCGCAGCTCGTCGGCGGCCCATTTGGCGAGTGCGTCGTGGACCGCCGGATCGAGCCGGAGCAGGAGACTTTTCCGGTCTGCCACGGCTTTACGAATACAGCGAGCCGGCATTGACGACCGGCTGCGTGTCACGGTCGCCACACAACACGACCAACAGGTTGGACACCATCGTCGCCTTGCGTTCCTCGTCGAGCGCGACGACCTCCGAGGCGGCGAGTTGGTCGAGCGCCAGCTTGACCATGCCGACCGCGCCTTCGACGATCCGCTGCCGCGCGGCGACGACCGCGTTTGCCTGCTGGCGGCGCAACATCGCCTGCGCGATCTCCGGCGCGTAGGCCAGATGCGTGATCCGCGACTCGACAATCCGCACACCGGCCGCCTCGACTCGCGCCGCCACCTCGGCGGACAGCTTCGCGGTGATCTCGTCGGCGTTGTCCCGCAACGAAAGCTGGCTCGGGTCGTGCGCATCGTACGGATAGCCGTTGGCGATGTGCCGCACCGCGGTCTCGGTCTGTATCGCCACGAACGCGACGAAATCATCCACCTCGAAGACCGCTCGCGCGGTGTCGGCGACCTGCCACACTACGACCGCCGCGATCTCGATCGGATTGCCGTCGGCGTCGTTGACCTTCAACGCGGCGGTCTCGTGGTTGCGGATCCTGGTGGAGATCTTTCGCAGGTTGTAGAACGGGTTGACCCAGCGCAGGCCGTCTTTTCGTACGGTGCCAGCATAACGGCCAAACAGCTGCAGCACGCGCGCCTCGCCGGGAGCGACCGCGGTGAGGCCTTTGAGCGCGATCCAGGTGGCGATCAGGCACAGCACGCCGAGCGCGAAAAAGCCCGCGCCGCCGCCACCCGACTGCATGAGGCCGATGACCAGGAATGCGGCCGCGCCGAGGAGAAGCAGCAATCCCACGGCCAGCATCCCCAACCCCGGAGCACCCGGCGTCAGCCGCTCGCGGACCTGCGGCGCCGGCAGCTCCAAACCCAGCTCGTTGGCATCCATGTCCGGCATGAGTCGCCCCTCCGTCCGACTGCTGTCCTCAGCATATCATAGTGATATCACTTTCGCCTCCGAGGTGGACGGCAGCATCAACAGCCATCGCGAGAGGGACATCGCTTGACAGCTTTGCATCTATTGCTGTCCAACGCGCGCGCTGCGATTTACATTTCGCGACAACGGAAACGCGCAACCCTGGCAGTCTGGTTTTGTCGGCCGGTGAGGTATTATTGGCGGCATGACCACTCCTTCGTTTCAGCTGGCGGGTGATCCGTCGTTGCTGTCCGGCAAGGAGGAGTTCGCGGCCGCGTTGCGGTGTGCGGAGCAGGCGGTGCGTACGGCCAAAGCCGCGCTTCTGGCGGTGGTGAAAGCCGCCGATGACCAGACGATCGCGACGAAGTTCGGGCACGCCGACACGGCCGCGTTCCTGGAGGATTTCCTGAAGTTCTCCCCCACCGAGGCCAGCCGATGCGTGCAGCGCGCTCGCACGTTCTGCGGCAGCCGCGCGTTGGCCACCGGTGAGAAGCTGGCGCCGCAGTTGGAATACGCCGGCGAGGCCATGCGCCGCGGCGAGCTGGCCGACTCGCAGTTGGACGCGATCCGGACGATTATCACCAAGTTGCCGCGTCGGATCGGTATCCAGGAGCGGCGGTTCGCCGAGAAAACGTTGGTCGACGCGGCATCGCAGTTGCGGGCGCGTGAGTTGCACCAGCTCGGCAACCGCGTCCACGGCCACCTCGACCCCGACGGAACACAGCCCTCGGAAGAAGAAAACGCCACGCCACGCCGCGAGCTGTATTTGCGCACCGGCACCGATGGTCGGCTCGCCTTCCGCGGCAGCTTCGATGCCGAGACGGGCAGCCTGATGCAGGAACTCCTCTCGCCGCTGGCCAAGCCACGGACCGACGACAAAGGCAAAACCAGAGACCGCCGCTCGGCTGCTGAGCGCAATGGTGATGCGTTGGCCGATGCGCTGAACTTGATCGCCGACAGTGAGAAGCTGCCGATCCAGGGCCGCGAGCGTCCCCACCTGACGATCACCTTGTCGTGGGAGATGCTCAGGGACAAGCTCGGCCAGGTCCGCGCGTACGAAAACACCGTCCTCAGCCCCGAAGCCGCCCGCCGGCTAGCGTGCGACTGCGACATCACCCCGCTCGTGCTCGGCACCCAAAGCGAAGCATTGGACGTCGGCCGCACCGAACGGCTGGTCACCGATGAACTGCGCAAAGCGTTGATCGCGCGTGACCGTGGCTGCGCGATGATCGGCTGCACCCGGCCCGTACGCTGGACGAGAGCACACCACGTGCGGCACTGGGCCGACGGAGGTGAGACCTCCATCGACAATTGCGTGCTGCTGTGCGAGTTCCACCACCGGCAGATCCACCACGGCGACTGGCAAGTCCGCATCGTCGACGGCGTGCCGGAATTCATTCCACCGCAGTACGTGGACTTCGAGCAAAAGCCGCTACGAAATACCTACCACCTGTTCAACTGAACAGAACAGGTGGACCTCCTCTCCAACCAGATCATCACGTCAGATAACGAAAGCAGCGTCACACAGCGCTGTCTTCGTTATCTAGGCCGTGTTTCTAAACTAGTGATTTGGTCCAGATGAGCGTGGCGGCGAGGGTGAGTCCGGCGAGGTAGCTGCGTGCGGTTTTGTCTGTTCTCATGGCGATGCCGCGCCATTGTTTGAGTTTGTTGTTGCAGCGTTCCACGACGTTGCGGCCTTTGTAGATTTCTGGATCGAAAGTGCGAGGTCGGCCGCCGGCGGACCCGCGGTTGGCGCGACCACGTTTTTGGTCCCCACGTTCGGGGATGGTGGCTTTGATGCCGCGCCGGGCCAGGTAGTCGCGGCACGGCTTGCCGGTGTACGCCTTGTCGGCGATCACCCGGTCCGGCCTGGTCCGCGGCCGGCCGGGCCGGCCATTGGAGATGCTGATGGTCTCCAGTACCACGTGCATGAACGTGGAGTCCGCGGCGTGTCCGCCGGTGACCACCAGCCCCAACGGTCGCTGCTTGAGGTCGGCCGCGACGTGGAACTTCGTCGTCAGGCCACCCCTGGACTTACCGATTCCGTGACCGGCCGGTTCACCTGGTCCGGGGTCGCGGGTTTTCTTGTAATTCGACAGAGCCCCCTGTAGAGCCCCCTGTAGAGCCCCCTGTAGAGCCCCCTGTAGAGCCCCCTGTAGAGCCCCCTGTAGAGCCCCCTGTGTGGTCACCTGCATCACTCGTGTCGCGCGCGAGGGTTGCGCCGTGCTGATGGACACGCACGATCGACCCGTCCACCGACACCACCCACTCCAGGTCACCAGCGCTGGCGGCCTGTTTCCGCACCTCCTGCAGCACTCGATCCCAGGTACCGTCTTTCGACCAGTCCCAGAACCAGCCATAAATCGTGTTCCAGTGCCCGAAACGCTCCGGCATATCCCGCCACGGCGCCCCGGTCCGAAACCGCCACGCGATCCCCTCCACCACCCGCCGCATATCCGAGATCGGCCGACCATTCCCCTTCCACTTCGATGGCGGTCAGCACGATCTGGAGCCAGGCGGCGTTGCCGGATACGGTCTTCGACCCGAGCGTGCTGGCGGTGGCGCAGGTCCAGCGCTGGCACCCCGCCGTCCAGGCGGTGCCGGGCGTGGGCGGGGTGAACACCTGCCTCGCGACCACGAACGTCGGCCAGAATACTTCTACATGCTTCGTCAAACTCCGACGCCGCTTCCCCCGCCCAATACTCGCGACCCGGCTTCGGGACCGGCCAGCCGAGATGGGCGGTCGCGTGCCGGGCGGCGACGGCGCCCCGGCACGCGACCACAGGCAACCGGATCAGGTGAAGAACCGGAAGGACTGCCAACCACCGTTGCCGACCTGCGTCCGCGCACCGAGTGCCGGTACGAACCCGCCGCTGCTCTTGGAACTGTTCGGGTAGAACCACAGCTGGCCGTTGCCGTCGACGGCCTGCACATCGACGTAGCCGTCGGCGGAGAAATCGGCCGCCTGGAAGAACCTGAAGCCCTGCCATCCCCCATTTCCGACCTGCACGCGCGCACCGAGACTCGGCACGAAGGAGCCGGTGCTCTTGGAGTTGTTGGGATAGAACCACAGTTGTCCGGCCGAGTCGACGGCGAGTACGTCCGCGTAACCGTCACCGGAGAAGTCACCGACCTGGAAGAACGTGAAGTTCTGCCATCCCCCATTTCCGACCTGCACCCGCGCGCCCAGACTCGGCACGAAGGAGCCGGTGCTCTTGGAGTTGTTGGGATAGAACCACAGTTGTCCGGCCGAGTCGACGGCGAGTACGTCCGCGTAACCGTCACCGGAGAAATCGCCGGCCTGGACAAACCTGAAGCTCTGCCATCCCCCATTTCCGACCTGCACCCGCGCGCCGAGGCTGGGCACGAAGGTGCCTGTGGTCCTGGAAGTGTTGCCATAGAACCACAACTGTCCGCCGGAGTCGACGCCGAGCACGTCCGCGTAACCGTCACCGGAGAAATCGGCGGAGACGACACGTTGGAACGACTGCCAGCCACCGTTGCCGACCTGCGTACGCGCACCGAGTGCGGGCACGAACGCGCCGGTGCTCTTGGAGCTGTTGGGGTAATACCAGAGCATTCCGGCGCTGTCCGCGCCGAGCACGTCGGAATATCCGTCGCCGGAGAAGTCGCTCACTGCGCCGGAGTGGCGCAACTGGTTGAACCGGTAGAGGTCGTAGGTCTGCATCAGGCCGATGACTTTGCTGGCATAGTCAGGATCGGTGGCATAGCCAGCCTTGGCGACCTCGCGGATGAACTGGTCCGGATTGTCGACGTACTGAAACGCCGGTGCGTAACGCGACGACGTGGCCAGCAGACGGCCATAGTCGCGGAACGAGTCGGCGGCGGTGGCGTAGACACGGAAGTACGCGTGCACCGTCTGGCAACCGGACGGTCCGCACTCCTGCGTCGGATAGTCGTGGCAGCCGGTCGCGATCGGTCCCGGATCGCCAGCCGAGGTGCATTTGAACCCGAAATAGTTCCTGTCGTTCACCGTCAGCTTGCTGCGACCCCAGTTGGACTCCAGGGCCGACTGGCCGATCGCGACCGAGGCCGGCACGCGAAACTCCGCCTGCACCTGCTGCGCCGACGGCGCGGCCGCGTTGATGTAATCCGTGTTCGCGTCCGCGTAGGCCGGCGCCGCGACGGCGGCGAGCAACACCGTCGTGACCGCTGCCACGAGCGGCCATCTCAGAAGAGTCTTCATGGTTTTCCTATCAGGCGAAGAACGTGAACGACTGCCAGCCACCGTTGCCAACCTGGACGCGCGCGCCGAGGCTCGGGACGAAATGGCCGCTGCTCATCGAGGAATTGGGGTAATACCAGAGCTGTCCGTTGGCGTCGACCGCCTGGATGTCGGCGAAGTGGTCGCCGGAGAAGTCGGCCGCCTGCATGAACGAGAAGTTCTGCCAGCCGCCGTTGCCAACCTGGACACGGGCGGCCAGGCTCGGCACGAAGGTGCCGGTGCTCATCGAGTTGTTGCCATAGAACCACAGCTGTCCGTTGGCGTCGACGGCCAGTACGTCGGCGAAGCCGTCACCGGAGAAATCACCAACCTGGAGGAACCTGAAGTTCTGCCAGCCGCCGTTGCCGACCTGCACCCGCGCGCCAAGACTCGGCACGAAAGAGCCGGTGCTCTTGGAACTGTTGGGATAGAACCACAACATGCCCGCTGAGTCGACGGCCAGTACGTCGGCGAAGCCGTCACCGGAGAAATCACCGGCCTGGAAGAACGTGAAGTTCTGCCAGCCACCGTTGCCGACCTGCGTACGCGCGGCCAGGCTCGGCACGAAAGAGCCACTGCTCATCGAGTTGTTGCCGTAATACCACAGCATTCCAGCGCCATCGACACCGAGTACGTCGGCGTAGCGGTCGCCGGAGAAGTCGGCGGAAACGACACGTCGGAACGACTGCCAGCCGCCGTTTCCGATGCCGGCACGCACGGCCAGGCTCGGCACGAACTGCCCGCTGGACCTGGAGTTGTTGCCGTAGAACCACAACATCCCGGCGCCGTCGACCCCGAGCACGTCGGAATATCCGTCGCCGGAGAAATCGCCGACGTTTCCGCTCGGCGGCAAGGGTTCGTCGGTCACGCCGGGCGGCGCGACATATCCGGAGATGAGGACGTTACGCGCGCCGGCCCTGGCGGTCGCCGGGTTGATCTCGCGCATTTTCACGGCGTTGTTGTAGTTTCCGTCAATCGTGGTGATCGTCCCGTTGGTGTTCACCGAGTAGACGACCGAGACGTGGCCGCCCTGCCCGGAACCCGGCTCGCCGTAGACGGCGAGGTCACCCGGCAGCGGCGAACCGACGCCGCCGGCCGGACGCCGTTTGAACAGGCCGTTGTTCACACCCCAGCTGCCGATGGCGGTCGCCACGTACGTCGATCGTGGCGCACCGGCGACACCGGCGTGTTCCCAGACCCAGGTGGCGAACATCGCGCACCAGTCGTCGCACAGCGGTCCGTATTTCTGGCATTGGCTCGGCGACGCCACATAACCGACCTCGGCGCGTGCCGTCTCCGCGATCCCGGCCCGCGTCACCGCCGCGTACGCGGCATGCTGCTGGCCAGTCAGCGCCAGCGCCATCACGACGGCCAGAGCTAACGCAAGCAGCAACCGCCGGCTGATTCGTCCGTACATCCATTCCTCCTCCGCGCTCAGACAGAAAGCCGGAGAGATCGAAACAGCCGGTGTCTTCTCAACTGCTTCACAACAGCTTCACCGACATTTCGGCAAAACAGCAACAAATCTCATCACTGCGAACATTTTCTGATCGAGCGCGCCGGTGGTGGCGTTATGGTAGATCTGCCTGCCGGCTTGGGTTGCGCACCCCCCACGGAGGAGCCGTGCCTGCGATAACGATAAATGTGCTCGGCCCGGTCGAGGTCGAGGTCGATGGTCGACCGGTGCCGCTGCCGGCCGGCCGGTTGCCGGCGATGCTGGCCGCGCTGGCGATGTCGGCCGGCAGGTCCGTGTCGGTCCACCGGCTGACCGAGATCGTCTGGGACGAGCGGCCGCCGGTCAGTCCGCGGCGGACCCTGCAGACGTACGCGACCCGACTGCGGACGGCGTTGCGCGGACCGTACGTCCAGACCCGGCCGGAGGGTTTTCGGCTGGATGTCAGTCCGTACGCCGTGGACGCCCTGCGTTTTGGCGCCTTGCTTGACCAATCCACCACCGAGCGCGCCGTGCTGGCCGAGGCGTTGGCGTTGTGGCGAGGCGAGCCATTCGACGGCCTGGAGTGCGAATGGCTGCGCCGCACCGCGAGTCCGCTGCTGGTCGAGCGCTATCTGACCGCGGTCGAACGCCGCATCGACATCGATATCGCCAAAGGTGTCGGCACGCCGTTGATCGCCGAGCTGACCGCGCTCACCGCGCGATATCCGTTGCGTGAGTCATTGTGGGTCAGGCTGATCCTTCTGCTGCACCAGAACGGACGGTCGGCCGAGGCATTACGGTGTTATGAGGCCGTACGCCGTCAGATCGCCACCGAGCTCGGCACGGATCCTACGCCGGCGCTGCGGCAGGCGTACGCCGACGTGCTGGCCGAGAAATCGCCGCCAGGACCTGCGGCGACCGGCCTGGTGCCGCGTCAACTGCCGGCCGCACCGCGCAGGTTTGCCGGCCGCGCCAAGGATCTGGCCGGCCTGACCGGGCTGGTGCAGCGGAGTGACAGCTCGGTGATCGCGGTGACCGGCGGCGCCGGAGTCGGCAAGACCTGGCTCGCGCTGCGCTGGTCGCACGACCACCTCGACGACTTCCCGGACGGACAACTTTTCGTCCAGCTGCACGGTTTCTCCGCGGCCGATCCGCCGTTGCCGGCAGCCGCGGCGATGCGCGCGCTCCTGGAAGGTCTCGGCGTCACCGCGATTCCGGCCGAGCCACAGGCCCAGACCGGCCTGTTTCGCAGCCTGGTGGCCGGCAAACGGATCCTTGTCGTGTTGGACAACGCTCGTGACAGCGGTCAGGTCGCTCCGCTGCTGCCGGGTGTCGACGGCTGCACCGTCATCGTCACCAGCCGCAACAGGTTGACCGGTTTGGTGAGCGGTCACAACGCGCTGCAGCTGCCGTTGGACGTCGTCGACATGGCCGACGCGGTGGCAGTACTGGAGCGCGCTGTCGGCCGCGAACGGTTGGCCGCCGAACCGGCGGCCGCGGCGGCACTGGTGCGGCGATGCGCGCGACTGCCGTTCGCATTGGGGATCGTCGCCGCGCGGCTGCACAGCCAGCCGGACTTCTCGCTGGCGAGTTTGGCCGCGGACCTGGAAAAAGCGTCGGACCGGTTGGACGTGCTGGCCAGCGCTGACCTGACCGCGAACGTCCGGACGGTGTTGTCCAGCTCGTACGAGGCGCTCGACCCACCTGCCGCCGCACTGCTCGGGCAGCTGGCCCTGGCGCCTGGCCCGGACGTCGGGGTGCCGGCCGCGGCGAGCCTGCTCGACCTGCCGACCGGTCCGACGCGCGCGTGCCTGCGGCAGCTCGTGGACATACATCTGTTGCAGGAAGCCAAACCGGGCCGCTTCGGCATGCACGACCTGGTCCGCCTGTACGCCGCCGAGCACGCGGGCGACCATGACGCTGGCCTGCACCGGATCGCCGGCTATTACCTGCGGTCCGCCGCCGCGGCTTCCGACGCCATCTCCTCGCACGACTCGGTGGACGGCTATGCGCAGGCGATGACATGGTTGGAAACCGAACGCCACAACCTCCTCGCGCTGGCACACCGCGACCGGCGCGCGCTCGGCGAGCTTTCCCGTACGCTGTGGCACTTTCTCGACCTCCGCGGCTACAACGACGACGCACACGCATTGCACAAAGCCGCTTTGACCGCGGACGGCCGTGAGGCACATGCGGCACACGCGCTCGGCGTCGTGCATTGGCGCTGGAGCCGCTACGCACGCGCCGCCGCCGATTTTCGCCACGCGATCGACATCGCTCAGCAGCAAGGCGACTTGGACGTCGAAGGATATGCGTTGCACCATCTCAGCGCCGCCACCGCGCGTCTGGGCGGATACGACGAAGCCGTTGCCACGGCACGGAAAAGTGTGGCGGTCGCCGGCGAGATCGGCGACCACGACCTGCACGGACGGTGCCTGGTCGGCCTTGGCATCGCGTACTGGTTCGCCGGCGACGACGAGAACGCGCTGCACTGCTCGCGGCAGGGCCTGATGTTGGCGCGCCGCACCGGAAATCCGTACGTGGCGGCGCACGCGCTGACCAACCTCGGCCTGATCCACAGCCGCATCGGACAGCTCGGCCACGCGCAGAGCAGGTTCGAACAGGCGCTGATGGTCGCGCGGCGCAGCGGAAACCGTTACGTGGAAAGCAATGCGCTCAACGGCCTCGGTCGTACGCACCGGCTGCTCGGCGACGACCGGCGCGCCGGCACGCATTTCCAGCACGCCTACGGTGTCGCGCGCGACACCGGAAACCGCAGCCACCAGGCCGAAATCCTGAACAACCTCGGCGAGCTGGCGCGCCGGCACGGCGCGCCGGTGGTGGCGCTGAAGCACCACCGGCGAGCGCTCGCCATCGCGCAGGCGACCGAGGAGCCGCTGGAGCGGGCGGTGGCCGAGCGCCATCTGGCGCACGCCTACTCCGACCTCGGCACCGACCGCCCACCGGCGGCGCTGGTCTGACGACGACTACATTTCGGTGCTCAGGCACGCATCCGGGATGCCGAACGCGTCGATCAGGACGTCCACGTGCGGCCGCAGCTCGCCGCACAGCGCGTTGACCCGCTGCGTGACCTCCTTCGCGCGGCTCGGCGACAGCCGGCCGTGCTCCAGGAACCAGCCGCGGTCGGACTCCACTGTGGACAGTACGTACAGGTCGCACACCTTTTCCAGCAACGCCACGGCTTCCTCGTCCGGACACGCGGCGATGCCGGCGACGAAGGCCTCCAGCACGTGCCGGTCGATGTGCGCGCGTGCCGCTGCCAGCAGATGATCCTGGCTGGCGTTGAAAACCTCGAACGCGTTGTCCTTGCCGGCCCGGCGCAGCCGCCGGGCCGCGCCGTCGAGCAGGTGTTTTTCCCGGTCCTCGAAGAGTTTCAGATGGTACGCGCGGTCGCCGAGGTCGGCCTGCAGGAGCGTACGCGCGGCGGTCGCCTCGATCACGCTCTCCACCACCTGGTCGGCGACGAACCGGACCGTGCCGAGCACGTCCAGCTCGCCGAAATGGTCACGATAACTGGTCAGCAGGCCTTTTGCCACCAGCTGCAGCAAAACCGTGTTGTCGCCTTCGAAGGTGGTGAACACGTCGGTGTCGGCTTTCAGCTGCGGCAACCGGTTTGCCGACAGATAGCCGGCGCCGCCGCAGGCCTGCCGGCACATCTGGATGGTCTCGGTGGCGTGTTGGGTGGCCACCGCCTTGATGCCGGCCGCGCGTGCCTCCAGCTCGCGCTGGCCCTGCTCGTCGGCCGGGCCGTCGTGCATGGTGGCGACCAGTTGTTCCTGCGCGAAATGCAGTGCATACGTCCGCGCCAGCGCCGGCAGGAGTTTGCGTTGGTGCACAAGGTAGTCCAGGATCAGGTTTTCCTCGCCGCCAGGCGCGGCGAACTGCCGCCGCCGCTCGCCATAGCCGATCGCGATCGCCAGCGCCACCTTGGTCGCACTGCCGGCGGCGCCGGCCACGCTGATCCGGCCGCGGATCAGCGTGCCGAGCATGGTGAAAAACCGCCGCGACGCGCTCTCGATCGGGCTCGTGTACGTGCCGTCCGGAGCCACATCGCCATAGCGGTTGAGCAGCGCCGAACGCGGCACCCGCACCCGATCGAAGAGCAACCGTCCATTGTCGACACCGTTCAGGCCGGCTTTTCGTCCACAGTCACCGATCCACACACCCGGCATCGGCGCGCCACTCTCGTCGCGGATCGGCACCAGGAACGCATGAACCCCGTGGTCCTCCAACTGCGCGAAAACCACCGCCATCCGGCCGTCGCGCGCGGCATTGCCGATGTAATCCTTGCGAGCAGCGGGATCCGGCGAGTGAATGACGAACTCTTCCGCGGAGACGTCGTACGTCGCGGTCGTACGCAGGTGCTGCACGTCCGAGCCGTGGCCGGTCTCGGTCATCGCGAAACAGCCTGGCAGCTGGAAACTCATCACCGCCGGCAAGTACGCCATGTGGTGCCGTTCGGTGCCCAGCGCCTGGATCGCGCCGCCGAACAGTCCCCACTGGACGCCGGCTTTCACCATCAGCGACAGGTCGCCGTACGCGAGCATTTCGAACGACGCAACAGATCCGCCGAGATCGTCGGCCCCACCGACCGCGCTGGAGAAACCGAGCCGCGCGTGACCGCTGTCGGCCAGCAGCCGCATCTGCTCATGGATCCGAGCGCGGTGCTCCTCGGTGCCGAGCTGGTCGGTCGGCTCGAAACCGGCCTTCTCCAGGCCGTCCCTGGCCGCCGCCTTCGCCGCGGACCACCGGCCGTCCAACAGCTGCCGCAAACTCGCCGTGATCGACATTCACCCCTCCGAAATGTGCCGTTTCTCAGGGTAAAACGGCCTCACCCGGCCCGCCTGCGGAAAACCGGCGGCCATAGGGTGGGCTCATGCTGATCGTCAGATTCGTGGACCAGTACGGCGACGTGCGGATCGGTCTGGCCGAGGCGATGCGGGCCGACGCGCCGCTGCGCGTCTACGCCGAGCAGCTGAAGGTCGGCTCGCTGCTCCGGCTGGCCACCGACGACCTGCGCGAGCTGACCGAGCGTACGGCCAGCACCGGCCCGGTGTCGGCGGTCGGCGACGTGCAGCTGCTGCCGCCGGTCGACGGCCGCACCGAGATCTGGGCCGCCGGCGTCACCTACCAACGCTCTCGCGAGGCGCGCGTGGAGGAGAGCACCGAGCAGTCGGTCTACGAGAAGGTCTACGACGCGCAACGGCCAGAGCTGTTCTTCAAGGCGTTGCCGTGGCGGGTCGTCACCGACGGCGAGCCGATCGCCGTACGCGCCGACTCACCGCTCAACGTGCCCGAGCCGGAGCTGGCAGTGGTGGTCAACCGACAGGCCGAGATCGTCGGCTATCTGGTCGCCGACGACGTGAGCTCGCGGTCGATCGAAGGCGAAAACCCGCTCTATCTGCCGCAGGCGAAGATCTACGCCGGCAGCTGCGCGATCTCGGCCGGCATCCGGCCGGCCTGGGAGCTGCCACAGACGGCGCTGACGATCCGGCTGACGATCACCCGCGCAGGTGAGACGGTCTTCGACGAGTCGATCACCACGGCGGCCTTCCACCGCAAGCTCACCGACCTGGTCGACTATCTGTTCCAGTGCCAGCCGTTCCCCGATGGCGCGGTGCTGTCCACCGGCACGGGGATCGTGCCGGCGATCGACTTCACGCTGACCGCCGGCGACACCGTACGCATCGACGTCGACGAGGTCGGCAGCCTCACCAACCCGGTCGTCGCCGGCATCGAGGCGCTGGACTGGCTGGTCGACGCCGCGGCCGATCCGCGACGCCGACCAGATGTACAGCTCAGCTGACCTCGACGGTCACCTTCGAGTCGTCGAAGGCGAGCGCGCCGGCGATCGGCAGCGACTCGGCCAGCGGCTCCTCGTATTTCCACGCCACGTCGTCGATGTCGGCGGTGCGCACGTACGACGCCGTCCCCTTGTACGGGCACACCGTCGAGGTGGCTGTCGGCGTCAGCAGGTCGGCGCGTACGTCCTCACGCGGGATGTAGTAGCGGTTGGGCAGGCCGGTCTCGGAGAGCACGTACGGCCGGCTGGTCTCGGCGAGCACCGTGTCGCCGGCGCGTACGACCACCTTGCGGCTGCTCTTGCGGATGTCGACGCGGTGGTACGGGTCGCGCAGGTGGCCGAGCACTTCCTCGTCCTCGTCGTACCACTGGTCGATCTTGTCCCAGTAGAACGCGGCGTAGCCCTGGAGCCACGGCACCAACGGCTGCTTGTACGCCCAGACCGCGTCCTCGATGACCCGGTCGCCGACCGTGATCGTGCGATAGGACGCGTCGCCTTTGAACGGACAGTGCGTACTGAGCTCCGTGTCGGTCAGCAGATCGTGCCGCAGATCCTCCTCCGGCACGTACAGCACCGGCCCGAGGTTGGTCTCGTAGAGCAGCTTGCCGTGCTCGGTGTCGACGACCGTCACGCCGTCGACCACGCCGCGTACGCGCCGGGGAAACGGCCGGAAGAACAGCTTGTGCGCCGGCCCGTCGATCGTGTAGTTCACCGTGTCCGGGGCGTCGCTCGCCAGCGGCGCGCCACCGAAAGTCAGTCCCACTTCTCGCCTCCTGGAAGTCTTCCTAGGCCAGAACAGTTGCCGATGGTGAACCTGTTCCCTCATTAGGGTGGGAAAACATGACTGACCTGAGTGGTTTCCGCAAGCTGGTGCCCGGCGAGCATGGCCTGGTCACCGTGGCCACGCTGCGCGACGACGGCACGATCCAGGCGTCGGTGGTCAACGCCGGCGTCATCGACCATCCGATCACCGGCGAGCCGGTCGTGGCGCTGGTCGTGGTCGGTGGCGCCAAAAAGCTCGACTACCTGCGCGCGCGGCCGCGCGCCAACGTCACGATCCGGGTCGGCTGGCAGTGGGCCGGCGTGGAGGGACCGGTGCAGCTGATCGGTCCGGACGACCCGGCCGACGGCATCGACGCGGAACGCCTGCGGCTGCTGTTGCGCGAGATCTTCACCGCGGCCGGTGGTACGCACGAGGACTTCGACGAGTACGACCGCGTGATGCGCGAGGAGCGACGGGTCGCCGTACTCGTGACACCGGAGCGGGTCTCCGGCCAGCGCTGACGCACGTACGGAGCCGCCGCGGCAAGCCTCATGCCGTTTTCATTTAACGCTGGTTTCGATCATGTCGGCGCCGGGTATCCCGCGCACCAACGGTCTGACTTCGGTCGCGGAAGAGCGAAAGGTACGCCGACATGCCGAACGTGAAGCTGCTGCCAGCGGCGTTGGTCTCCCAGTGGGAGTGGCAGCTGCGGGCCGCCTGCCGGAACATGGACAGTGCGCTGTTCTTCCATCCGGACAACGAGCGAGGTGCGGCCCGCGCGCGGCGGACCGCGGAAGCACAACAGATCTGCCGCAGCTGCCCGGTCATCGAGCAGTGCCGGCAGCACGCACTGCGCGCTCAGGAACCGTACGGCGTGTGGGGCGGCCAGACCGAGGACGACCGGCGCGCCTGGATCGCCAACCACCGGCGCGCATCCGCCTAGAAGCCGTTCACCAACGTACTGACCAGCACGGACGCCGTCTCCGCCGGATCGGCTGACTCGGTGGAGAAGGTCTCCAGGAAGGCCGTCTGCAGGCACGCGCCGAGCAGCAGCTGCGCCGCCGCCGTCGGATCGGTGGCCGGTTTGATCCGTCCGGCGCGTTGCTCGGCGGCCAGATAGCCGGCCAGCAGGTCACGCGGAATGTGCGGGCCCGATCCCCGTTCGGCCAGTGCCCGGCGGTGCGCCGCGAGCAGCCGCGGATCGGAGAAGAGCGAGCCGGCGATCGGAAAGGTCTGCCGGTAGAACCCGACCGCCGTACGGGCCACCTCCTCCAGCACCTCACGCACCGGCTTGCGACCGACCGCGTCCGGCAGGCCGGCCAGCAGGCCGTTCAGGTCGCTCGGTACGCGCTCGGTGAGGACCGCCACGAACAGGTCGGTCTTGTCGCTGAAGTGCTTGTAGAGCGCCGCCTCGGAGAAGCCGGCCTCCTTCGCGATCTCCTTGGTCGTCGCTCTGGCCAGGCCGCGTACGCGCATCACGTGTGCGGCCGCGTCGAGCATCCGGTCCCGGGTCGTCGCCATCGTCCCCCTTGTCAGTGAGTGCTTACTAACTATACTGGTTAGTGAGCACTCACTCACCATGGAGGCAGAACGTGAAGATCACCGTTTTCGGCGGCACCGGCGGCACCGGCCGCCATGTCATCGACCAGGCCGTCGCCGCTGGCCACGAGGTCACGGCAGTGGTACGCGACGCGAGTCGGCTGAGCCGCCGCGACCTCGACGTCGTCACCGCCGACGTACGCGACCCGGAGGCCATCGGCGCCGCCGTCGCCGGCCGCGACGCGGTCATCTCGGCGCTCGGGGCGCGCGGCCGCGAGCCGGCGACCATCTGCACGGAGGGCACCGCGGCCATCGCCGCGGCGATGGCCGCGCACGGCGTACGCCGGCTGCTGGTGGTCAGCAACAGCGGCATGATCAACGACGCCGCCGACGGTCCGCTGACGCATTTCGTCGTCAAACCGCTGCTCAGCCGGATCCTCCGTGAAGGCTGGGCGGACATGGCGCGGATGGAGGAGGTCGTCCGCGCGACCCGGCTCGACTGGACGATCCTGCGTCCGCCGATGCTGACCGAAGGCCCGCGTACGGCGGCCTACCGTACGGCCGTCAACCACACGATCCGCGGCGGCAACCGGATCTCCCGGGCCGACCTCGCCGACGCGCTGCTGCGCTATCTGCCGGACGCGGGATCGATCCGACAGGCCATCGCCATCGCCAACTGAGCGGCTGCGCCGCCGCCGCGTGTGAAGATGTGCGGCATGAGACGCAGGTTCATGCTGGTCGCGATCGCGGTGACCGTCATGATGGCCATCGTCTTCCTGGTGCCGCTGGTGTGGCTGCTGGTGGCGACGGCGGAGCGGTCCGCGCGCGCGGAGGCCGAGCGGCAGGCGTACGTCATCGGCAGCGTCCTGCTGGTGACCGGCGACCGGCCGTCGCTGGAGAAGGCGATCGCGGCGACGGCCGCCGGGCGCGACCAGCGGTTGTCGATCGCGATGCCGGACGGTTCGGTGGTCGGCGCGCCGCTGGTGACGGCGGCCAGCGGCTCACTCGCACGCGTACGTGATGCGGCGACGCCGCTGTATGTGCCGGTCGATGGTGGCGAGATCCTGCTCAGCCCGGTGTCACTGCCGCACGGCGGCGTCGCGGTCGTGACGATCTTCGTGACCGACGCGCAACTGCACCACAACCTGCCGTTGGCCTTGGCGATCTGCGCCGTTTGTACGCTCGCGCTGGCCGTCGTCGCCGTACTCGTGGCCGACCGGATCGCGACCGGCACCGTACGCCCGACGCAGCGGCTGGCGGCGACCGCGCGTGCACTCGGCACCGGCGCGCTGGAAACGCGCGTCGAGCCGGAGGGTCCGCCGGAGATCCGCGCGGCCGGTCAGGCGTTGAACGAACTGGCCGGCCGGATCGTCGAACTGCTGGCGGCCGAACGCGAGATGGTCGCCGATCTGTCGCACCGGCTGCGTACGCCGTTGACCGCGCTGCGCTTCGGCGCCGAGGCGTTGCCGGCCGGCTCCGACCGGGACCAGATCCTCGACGCGGCGGTCTCGCTGGAGCGCGAGGTCGACGCGCTGATCGCGGAGAGCCGACGGTCGCGTACGCCCCGGCCACCGGCACGTACCGACGTGGCCAGCGCGGTCGCCGACCGTACGCGCTTCTGGTCGGCGCTGGCCGAGGAACAGGGCCGGCGCTGGGAGTTCGAACGCAACGGCGACGTCCCGGCGATCGTCGCGGTCGCCGACAAGGACCTCGCGGCCGCGCTGGACGCCCTGCTCGGCAACGTCATCCGGCACACGCCGGCCGGCGCGGCGGCGCGGATCCGGGTCCTCCAGCTGGCCACCGCCGTGTCGGTGGTGGTCGACGACGCCGGGCCGGGGATCGCCGCGCCGGCACGCGCGGTGCGTCGGGGTGCGAGCGCGGCCGGGTCGACCGGCCTCGGCCTGGACATCGCGCGACGCACCGTCGAGTCGACCGGCGGCCGGATGGAGATCGGCCGCAGCCCGTACGGCGGCGCCCGCGTCACCCTGGTCTTCCCCTACGCCACCTGAGGACCCCATCGAGGGTGACGTTTTAGCGGTCCACATTGGCCAAACCGCCGTCAAAACGTCACCCTCGCGGGGGTTCGGCGGTCGCGTTGGCCGGTGGCTCCAGCTTGATGCCGACGCCGCGTACGGTGTGCAGATAGCGCGGCGCCTGCGCGGTCTCGCCGAGCTTGCGACGCAGCCAGGACAGATGCACGTCGATGGTCTGGTCGTCGTCGCCGCTCGGCAGCTGCCAGACCTCGCGCAGCAGCTCACGCCGCGACACCACCTGACCGGCGCGCCGCGCCAGATGCGCGAGCAGGTCGAACTCCTTGCGCGACAGGCTGAGCTGCTCGCCGCGCAGCGTGGCAACCCGGCTGGCCAGGTCGACCTCCAGCTCCCCCACCGCCAGCGGCGCGCTCGGCGTCGACATGCCGGCGCGGCGCAGCACCGCCTCGACACGCGCACCGAGATGCGGCGGCGAGAACGGCTTGATCAGGTAGTCGTCGGCGCCGGCGTGCAGCAGCCGGATCGTGGTCTCCTCGTCGGCGTGCGCGGTCACGATGAGCACCGGCGCCGAGTAGATCGCGCGGATCATCCGCAGCAGCGACTCGCCGTCCAGGTCGGGCAGGCCGAGGTCGAGCACGATCAGGTCCGGTCGCCACGAGACGGTCTCGGACAGCCCGGCCGAACCGGTAGCCACGGATCGTACGTCGTACTTACTCGACCTCAGATAGTCGGTGAGCAACCGGCGTACATTCGGGTCGTCTTCGACCAGCAGGAGCTTCATAGTGGGGGTGATTCCAGCAATGTCGGCGGGTGAGAGGCGTTGGTCAAGTATTGTGCGGTGGTGAGCAGCACACGGCAGTTGGGCTTGGTTTGGGTGGCTTTCACCCTCCTCGCGTCCGCCGCTGTCTGCTACGCAGTTAACCAGGTTCTGCAGCCGCGACCAGTCGACCAGACGATATCGGTCGCGGCGCCGACGCAGTCTCCGCGCGTGCTGACCGACAAGCAGCGCCTGCAGGCCGGACAACCGCAGCGTACGACGCACGCACCGGCCGCCGGCGACGCACCGCCGCAGGACGGCAACACCGCCGGCGACCACCGCGCGGCCGCCGGCCAGCAGGCCACCGGCAAGACCACTGGCACGCCGACGCGCAGGAGCAGCGACAACGACCAGCCGCATCCGGAGGTCGGCGGCTCGCAGGAATACGGCAACGAGCCCAGCACCACGCCGACCACCAATCCGGCGTCGCCACGCATCGACTCCCAGCGGCAGGTCGACGCGTCGCACGGCTCGGTCGTCTTCGCGTACACCGACGGCAAGATGGCGGTGGCCAACACCCAGCCGCAGGACGGCTACACCGCGCGCGTGACGAAGCTGCAGACCCGGCGAGCCGAGGTGAAGTTCACCAGCGACCACACCGTGCAGACCGTCCAGGCCTCCGTGTCCGACAACGGCGACTGGACCATCCGCGTCATCACGGTGAGCTCCTGACCAGCGGCGGAGTCGTGCTGGCCGGTGGCAGGTCGGTGCGGATGGGGCGCGCGAAGGCGGCGTTGGAGTGGCACGGCTCGACCCTGTTGGCGCGTACGGTCCGTGCGGTCGCGCGCGCTGTCGATGGTCCAGTCGTGGTCGTACGCGCCGCCGGTCAGCGGCTTCCCTCGCTGCCGCCAGGCGTCGACGTGCTGGAGGACGAGCAGGTCGGCCTGGGGCCGCTGCACGGCATGGCGGTGGGGTTGGCGGCCGTACGCGCCGACCGCGCGTTCGTGACGGCCACCGACGCCCCGTTTCTGCATCCGGTCTTCGTCCGCCGCGTCGTCGCCGCGCTCGAGGACTTCGACGTGGCGCTGCCGGTCGCGCGCGGATTCCAACAGCCGCTGGCCGCCGCGTACGCGACCTCGCTGGCGCCGCTGGTCGGGTCGCTGGTCGCCGACGGCCGGCTGAAGCCGGCGTTTCTGTTCGAGCACTGCCGGGTCGTACGACTCGACGAGGCGACGCTGCTCGCCGATCCGGCGCTGGTCGCCGTGGATCCGGAGCTGGAGTCGCTGGTCAACGTCAACGAGCCGGCCGACTATGAGGCGGCGCTGACCCGGCCGGCCCCGCTCGTCACGGTCTACCCGGGGCCGGTGACCGTAGCCGCCTGGACGATCGCCGAGGCCGCCGACGCGTTGTCGTTGACGTCGTACGCCGCCACTCTCGACGGCCGTCCCGCGCCCGACCCGCTCACGCCACTGTCCCCCGGTGACACTCTCCACCTCGGATAAAGATCGGAGCGTCCCTTTCCAGGTGCGGAAAGAAACGCTCCGATTTTCGATGAATCAGGGGGTGTTGTTGGCGAGCGCGAGCAGGCGGTCGCGGCTGCCGTTGAACACGTCGCGGTCGACGTTGCCGCCGATGCCGCTGACCGAGCCGGTGCTGGTGTACTGCCAGAAGGTGTAGCCGCCGAAGCCACCGGGGATGGTGGGGCTGCTGGCCGAAGTCCAGCTGGCGACCCACAGCGGGGTGAGCGGCCGGAACGCGCTGGAGTTGCCGGTGCACGAGCTCCACCAGCCAGCCGCGGTGTAGATCACCACGTCACGGCCGGTCCGCGTCTTGTAGGTGTTGTAGAAGTCGCGGATCCAGTTGACCATCGCCGACTGGCTGAGGCCGGCGCAGCCGGCCTCCAGGTCGAGCGCGCCAGGCAACGTCAGGTTGTCCGCACTCCACGCGCCGCCGTTGGAGGCGAAGTAGTTGGCCTGCGCCGCGCCACTGGAGGCCCCCGGCCGGCCGAAGTGGTACGCACCGCGGATCACGCCGGCGTTGTACGCGTTGACGTAGTTGGCGTTGAACGTCGGGTCCTTGTAGTTGGTCGACTCGGTCGCCTTGATGTAGGCGAACTGGATGCCGGCGGCGCGCACCGAGCTCCAGTTGATCGTGCCTTGGTAGTGGGACACGTCGATGCCGGGGATGCCGGCCGGGACGATCATCGGCTGCGCGGACTTGGTGGTCGGACGCGGACCGTTCATGCCTTCGTTGCCGGGACCGAGTGGCTGCGCGGCCGATGCCGGCGTTACTGTCACCAGCGCCAGACCGACGGCGGCGATAGCGGAAACCGCCGCGTACGTCAACCGTTTCCAGCCTCGACCGGGTTTTTGGCTGAAAATTCCGTGCATATTCCCTCCCTCTCCCGAAACTCCCGTGCAGGAATGTACGCGAAGGAGGGTGATGTCGGCCATACCCAAGGCAAACTTTAGGTAGCGAAATTTCCCGGCATACAAGGCAAAACCTAGTAAATGCTCCAGCGGGGAACGATCGGGCGACATATCGCCGACGACCCTGGACACTAGCAACCGGGCGTAGCCGGTCCGCATCCGGTCAGCGATCGCTTTGACAGCGCTAAAACGGCGTCCATACGTTGAGGTCGTGGAACTCATCCAGTTGCGGGACACCGACGACGTCGCCATCGCCAACACCGACCTGCCGGCCGGTCGCGAGGCCAGCAGCGGCAGCCGTACGGTCACCACGCGCCAGGACGTGCCGCGCGGCCACAAAGTCGCGGTCCGGCCGGTGCCGGCCGGCGCGGCCGTACACCGCTATGGCCAGGTGATCGGTTTCGCTGGCCGGAACATCGCCGCCGGTGAGCACGTACACCTGCACAATCTGGAATATCGCGAGTTCGACCGGGCGTACGAGTTTTCCGTGGACGCGCGCGAAGAGGAGATCCTGCCGGTCGAGCGGCAGGCCACTTTCCAGGGCTATCGCCGGTCCGACGGCCGGGTCGGCACGCGCAACTATCTGGGCGTGCTCACCAGCGTGAACTGTTCGGCCACAGCGGCCAAACACATCGCGCGGCAGATGCAGTTTTCCGGCGTACTCGACGACTTTCCGCACGTGGACGGCGTCGTCGCGCTGACCCACGGCACCGGCTGCGGGATGGCACCTGACGGCGAGGGCATCGGCGTGCTCCGCCGGGTCATGCGCGGCTATCTCAGCCACCCCAACTTCGCCGGTTTTCTGGTGCTGGGGCTGGGATGTGAGGACAACCAGATCGTCAAGCTGACCGGTGAGGCGGTGCTGCGGCCGGACCTGCCGGTCGTCTCGGCCACCATCCAGGAGCTTGGCGGCACCGCGAAAACCGTACGCGAAGGCGTGGCGCGGCTGACCGACATGCTGCCGGACGCCAACCGCGCGCGCCGTGAGACGACGCCGGCCAGTGAGCTGATCCTCGGCACCAACTGCGGCGGCTCGGACTCGTACTCCGGCCTCACCGCCAACCCCGCACTCGGCGCCGCCGTCGACCTGCTCGTACGCCACGGCGGCACCGGAATCGTCGGCGAAACCCCGGAAATCTACGGCACCGAACACCTGCTCGTACGCCGCGCCGCCAACCGCGAGGTCGGTGAGAAACTGCTGCGGCGTATCGACTGGTGGAAGGACTACACCGCCAAGAACGGCGGGTCGATGGACAACAATCCGTCTCCTGGCAACAAAGCCGGCGGCCTGACCACCATCCTGGAGAAATCTCTCGGCGCAGTCGCCAAAGGCGGCACCACGACACTGCGCGAGGTTGTCGAATACGCGGAATCGGTGACCAGCAAGGGGTTCGTCTTCATGGACACCCCCGGCTACGATCCGGTCTCGGTCACCGGCATCGTCGCCGGCGGCGCCAACATCGTCTGCTTCACCACCGGCCGCGGCTCCGCCTTCGGCTGCAAACCCGTCCCCAGCCTCAAACTCGCCACCAACACGCCGCTTTATGAGCACATGAGCGAGGACATGGACATCAACTGTGGTGGGATTGTCGACGGTGGTCAGACTGTGGAGGCGGTTGGCCGGGAGATATTTGAGCGAGTGTTGAGGGTCGCGTCGGGTGAGGCGACCAAGAGTGAAGCTCTTGATTATGGGGACGAGGAATTCGTTCCCTGGCATCTTGGGACGGTTATGTAGGCCGGTCTTGGGGGTGCGTTTTTGATGGTGCGGCGGTGAGGTCGTCGGATTTTCTGGTTGTTGCGTTGACGAGGTGGTTGCGTGGCGTAACACTTGTTTAACAAGACATCAAAACGGACATTTGTTGCAGCTCTCGTAGTCACAACAGCATTATCAGCCTCAGTAGTCACACCCGTCACAGCCTCCAGGGATCACAGCGACGTGAAAGCCTTGTTCCTTGCGTCCAACGCAAGTAACTCGACACTCATGCCATCCACGACCCTCACAAGCCGGACATTTAGCGCTCCACACGCCTTCGCATCCCACATACTGGACCCTCACGCCACCCACCGAGACGCCACCGCAGCTCCGGCGCCCCAGCCACACTCCTGGTCCGGTTTGTCCGTTCTCCCCCGTCGGCGAGCTCTGCTTGAGCACATTCTGGCCGGGCCTGCCGCGTACGCGACGCAACCACCCACCCAAGCTCGGCAGGCCCGGCCAGAATGTGCTCATCCTCCGGACGCCGACGGGGGAGAACGGACAAACCGGACCACACCACAAACACAACCGCACCCGCCGCACTCAACCGGACCAACAGCCAAACCCCGCGCGCCCCTCCCCTTGAGGTCGCCCTCCGCGCAGGAGCGCCCGCCGCGAAGGCGCCACCACCCCAAAACGCAACAATCAAAGAAGACGAAACAACCTCCCAAACGCAACAATCATGGAAACGCAACCAAACTCAACCGCAACCACTATCTGCTCAAGCAACCCCACCTACCGTACGACCACGACAAACTCCTGCCTCTCAACCAGTTCCCCGATCACCGGCGCACCGGGCACCTCCCCCGCCAACAGCAACCCCCCAGACGTCTGAGCATCAGCCAGCAACAGCGCCTCCGATTCGTCCACTGTGGACAGATCGACGTGCGGGCGGACCCAGTCGAGGTTTCGGCGGGTGCCGCCGCTGACGAAACCGTCGGCAAGGGCCTCGCGGGCGCCCGACAAATAGGGTATGGACGCGGAGTCGATGATGGCGGTGACGCCGGAGGCGCGTGCGAGCTTGTAAAGGTGGCCGAGCAGGCCGAAACCGGTGACGTCGGTGCCGGCGGTGATGCCGGCGGCCACGGCGGCTTGGGCGGCTTTTTCGTTGAGGGTGGTCATCGCCTCGATGGCGTGTGGAAAGCGCTCGCCGGTTGCCTTGTGGCGGCTGTTGAGTACGCCGATGCCGAGCGGTTTCGTCAGCGACAGTGGCACGCCGGGGCGGCCGGCGTCGTTGCGGATCAGGTGATCGGGGTCACCGATGCCGGTCACCGCCATACCGTATTTTGGCTCCGGATCATCGACGCTGTGGCCGCCGGCGACGTGACAGCCGGCCTGGCTGGCCACGTCGAGACCGCCGCGCAGTGTCTCGGCGGCCAGTTCGAACGGCAGCACCTCGCGCGGCCAGGCCAGCAGGTTGACGGCGACGACCGGCCGGCCGCCCATCGCGTAGACGTCGGAGAGCGCGTTCGCGGCGGCGATCCGGCCCCAGTCGTACGCGTCGTCGACGACCGGCGTGAAGAAGTCGGTGGTCGCGATGACCGCAAGATCGTCCCGCAGGCGTACGACCGCCGCGTCGTCGCCGTCCTCAAGCCCCACCAGCAGGTCGCCGACAGTGCGGCCAGGGTCGGCCATCGAGCCGGTGAGGCCGGCGACCACCGCCTCCAGCTCACCGGGCGGGATTTTGCAGGCACAGCCGCCGCCGTGCGCGTACTGCGTCAACCGGTGCACCGCTGGAGAGGCCGTCATGGGTCCATCCTGCCGGCACGCCGGCCGCGCCGCAGGTCCTTTGGCCGGCTCTGGCATGCCATGATGAGCGGATGGTCCAGGGAGGTGTCTCCGGCCTGGTGGCCGGCGCGGTCTTCAAAACCGTTGAGCGGCAGGAGCTGTCGCTGGCGGGTTCGATTCCCGTCCACCTCCGCCACCGATGACCGACGCGAGGCGGCAGATCCCGCGCACCGACATGCTGCTCGCCGACCCGCGGCTGGTCGCGGCGGCCGAGCGGATCGGTTACCAGCTGGTGAAAACGGCGGTCGCCGCGGCACAACAGGCAGCCAGAGACGGCACGATCGCACCGGAGTCCATTGTGGACACCGTCGTACGGTCACTGCCGGAGCGCGCCACCAGCCTGCGGCCGGTCGTCAACGCGACCGGCATTCTCGTCCACACCAACCTCGGCCGCGCGCCGCTGTCGTCGGCCGCCATCGAGGCGATCGTCGGAGCCGCCGGTGTCACCGACGTCGAGTTCGATCTCGGCGCGGGACAACGCGCACGACGTGGACGCAGCGCCGTCGAAGCACTCGCCGACGCCGTGCCAACCGCCGAAGCGGCGCACGTCGTCAACAACAATGCGGCGGCGCTGCTGCTGGTCGCACTCGCTTTGGCCGGTGACGGCAGGGAAATCGTGATCAGCCGTGGCGAGCTGGTGGAGATCGGCGACGGGTTCCGCATCCCGGAGTTGCTGGCCTCGACCGGCGCGGTGTTGCGCGAGGTCGGCGCCACCAACCGCACGCGGCTGGCCGATTACGCCGACGTCATCGGCGAGAACACCGCGTTCATCCTGAAAGTGCATCCGTCCAACTTCATCGTCAGCGGATTCACCAGAGAAGTCGGCGTACGCGAGCTGGCCGGTCTCGGCGTGCCGGTGGTCGCCGACATCGGGTCCGGCCTGCTCAAGCCGCATCCGCTCCTGCCCGACGAGCCGGACGCCACCACCAGCCTCGCCGAAGGCGCGACACTGGTCACCGCCAGCGGCGACAAGCTGCTCGGCGGGCCGCAAGCCGGCCTGATGCTGGGAAAAACCGAGCTCGTCGAACGGCTTCGCCGCCACCCGGCGGCCCGGGCGCTGCGCGTCGACAAGCTCACCTTGGCGGCACTGGAGGCGACATTGCGCGGTCCGTTGCCGCCAGTACGTGCGATGCTCGCCACCCCCACGCGGGATTTGTTGGCCAGAGCCGAAAAGATCGCCGCCGAGCTGCGAAACGCCGGCATAGCCGCGACATCCGTGGAGTCCGAGGCGGCGGTCGGCGGCGGCGGCGCGCCCGGCGTACGGCTGCCGAGTGCGGCGGTCAGCCTGCCGCCGGAATACGCCGCGAAACTACGGAAAACCAGCCGTCCGATCGTTGGCCGCACCGAGCGTAACCAGTGCCTGCTCGATCTTTTCGCGGTGGATCCAGAACAAGACGCCGACCTGGTGCGCGCGGTCAGAGAAGCCGGCTGATGCAGGTCATCGCGACCGCCGGCCACGTCGACCACGGCAAGTCGACGCTGGTACGCGCGCTCACCGGGATGGAGCCGGACCGCTGGGACGAGGAACGGCGGCGCGGACTGACCATCGGCCTGGGTTTCGCCTGGACCGAGCTGGACGGCGCCGAGATCGCCTTCGTCGACGTGCCGGGACACGAAAAGTTCGTGCCGACGATGCTGGCCGGCGTCGGACCGGTGCCGGCGGCGATGATCGTGGTGGCCGCCGACGCCGGCTGGATGCCGCAGTCCGCCGAGCACCTGGCCGCGTTGGACGCGCTCGGTGTCCACAGTGGACTGTTGGTGGTCAGCCGCGCCGACCTGGCCGATCCGGAGCCGGCACGCCGGCAGGCCACCGAGATCATCGCGCGTACGAGCCTGCGCCAGGTCTCCTCCGTCGCGGTCAGCGCGGTCACCGGCGCGGGCCTGGACGACCTGCGATCGGCGATTTCCGCGCTGGTCAAGGCATTGCCGCCAGCCGACGCCGACGCCGACGTGCGCCTCTGGATCGACCGATCCTTCACCCTGCGCGGCGCCGGCACGGTGGTGACCGGCACGCTCGCCGCCGGCCGGCTGCACGCCGGCGACGAGCTGGTCATCGCCTCCACCGGCCAGCCGGTCAAAATCCGCGGCCTGCACGCACTTGGCAGGGCTCGCGACGAAGTCGCCGCAACGGCTCGCGTCGCGGTCAACCTGCGCGGCGTCGAGCGCCACCAGGTGCCGGCCGGAGACGCGCTGGTCAGTCCGGATGCCTGGCTGGTCAACGAAGTCGTCGAGGTGGCCGTGGCGACCGACGGACTGCCGGCCCGGCTGATGCTGCACATCGGCTCGGCCGCGGTGCCGGTCCGCGTGCGTACGCTGGGAAAACACGCGGCGCGGCTGACGCTCGCGCGAGGATTGCCGCTGCGCTATGGAGATCGCGTGCTGCTCCGCGAACCCGGCCGGCACCAGATCGCCGCCGGCGCGACCGTCGTGGCACTCGCGCCGCCGCCGTTACGCCGTCGTGGTGCCGCGGCCGCGCGCGCCGATCACCTTGCCAGCGCACGAAGTCCGGAAGCGGCCAGCCTGCTGGCGATCCGCGACCGCGGCTTTGTGACACCGGCCGACCTGCGCCGCGCCGGCCTGCCGCCGGCTGGCGAGAACATCGCCGGCTGGCAGGCCGACCCCGACCGGCTGGCCGAGCTGGCCGGCCGGATGCCGCGGCTGTTGTCGGCCTGGCAGACCGAAAACCCGCTGTCCGCCGGCATGCCGGCGGATGCGCTCCGGCACCGGTTGGCGTTGCCTGATCGCGACATCCTCGCCGCCTTGGTGGACCGCGCCGGCCTGCGGCTCGGGCACGGTGTGGTCACGTCGCCGACCAACCCGGGAAATGCTTTACCCGCAGCGATATCCGCGGCCGTGGCGCAGCTCCGCGACCACCTGCTGACCAGTCCTTTCGACGCACCGGACGGACAGCGGCTGGCCGATCTGGGTCTCGGTCCGGCACAGCTGGCGGCGGCGGCTCGCACCGGTCAGCTGCTCCGGCTGACCGGCGGCGTGGTGCTGCTGCCGGACGCGCCGCGTGAGGCCGTACGGTTGCTGGCGAAACTGCCACAGCCGTTCACCATGAGCGCGGCACGACAGGCACTCGGGACCAGCCGCCGAGTGGCCATGCCACTGCTGGAATTCCTGGACCGGCACGGCAGCACCGAACGTCTTCTGGACGATCGCCGGCGGGTCCGTCAAGTTGATCTTGACGACTCGTAGGTCGGCGTAGGGAATATCTGCCGTACGCATGACCAAAATGTCGACCGCGTCACTGTCCTGACTGTGCCAAGGTGAATGGCGCGGGAACTCGTCCGACATTGCGGTGCGTGAGGAATTGCGATGACCGTCGCCAGCGCCGAATTGCCAGTTCACCGCCGGGCTTCCCGGTCACCGAGCCACGATTTCGCCGCTTACTCGGCGTTGTTTTGGCTGCATGTGGCCAACTTGCCTGACAACGCAGGCGATCCGCGCCGACACCGTCCGGATATGAAGCACGCGCATTGCGACCGCCAGCCGGCGGATGGTTAACTGCGTGATCGCCGGCTGGCGAGTCCGTCGCGGCCGGGCCCGGGACATTGGCGACCACCGGAATGGTCTACCTTTGACCAGCCTGAGTTTTCCGGCCGCGCGAGTTTTCGCGACGGACCGAGGAAACCGGCGTGAGACCCGGCGCTCGCGGTGCAGGGAGGAACCGGATCCAGGAGGATGGACAAGGTGCGGGACTGCTGGCCAAGTGGTGAGCGCCGGTGGTGAGCCGGTGGCGGCAGCGGCTGGCGCGCCGGCTGGATCCGGCGGCGCAGTCGGTCCAGCAGCAACCGGCTCCCGAGCCGGCTCAGCTGGAGCGACCGGAGCCGTCGGCCTGGCCGATCGTGTGCCACCAGTTCGCGTTGCGGATGCTCAGCCTGGTCGAGCAGCTGCGGCCGGAGATGGATCACCTGGAACTGCACGAGGACGACGCGGCCACCCTGGAACGGCTCTATCGCGTCGACCACGGCATCACCCGGCTGCGCCGGGTCGCCGGTTACCTGCAGATCCTGTCCGGCGCCGACGACGAGCAGCTGACCGGCTACCGGTCGTCGCTGGTGGATGTCATACGTGAAGCCGAATCCGCCATCGAGCACTACAAACGCGTCAACATCGGCCGGGTCGCCGAGCTCGGCGTGGTCGAATACGCCGCCAAGGACGTGGCCTGGCTGGTCGCCGCGCTGATCGACAACGCCACCGCGTACTCGCCGGCCGCCGTCGTGGTCAGCGCGCATCTGCTGGACAACGGCGGCATCATGATGCGGATCGAGGACTCCGGCATCGGGATCGACCCGCGACGGGTGGAAAATCTCAACGCCGTGCTGGCCGGCGCGGTGCCGGACGTGACCGACGACATCGCGCGGCACACTGGCTTTCCGATCATCCACCGGCTCGCCCGCAAGCACGGCATCCGGGTACGGCTGGCGTCCCGGCCAGGTGCCGGCGGCGGCACCGTCGCAATGGTGTTGCTGCCACCGGAACTGCTGTGCGAGATGCCGCCGGAGTTTCCGGCCGCGGCCGGCCAGGGCCGGCACCGCGAGGCGAGCTGGCCGCGCGGCGTACCGTCCGCTCCTGAGCTGCACGGTGCGCATCTTTCGTTGATCCAGCGGCCTTCCGGCGGCCGCACCGCACCGCCGGAGACGGCGTTGCCGCGACCGGAGCTGGCACCGCGCTCGAGCCGGCCGTCGTCCACACCATCCGCACAGCCGTCCGCACAGCCGCAGCCGAGGCTGGCGCCGCAGAGTCCGCTGCCGGCGGTCGCCACGCCGGACAATCCAGCGCAGACCACGAAATCCGGCCTGCCGCGGCGGGAAAGCCAGAGCCTGCGTACGACCTCACCGTTGCCCGCCCCGCTGGCCGACGGACCGTCCGATGTGGACTATGGCGACGATCCGGTCGAGCTCGGCGGCGGTGGCGAGCAGCCGAGCGTACGACCGGCACCGCGGCCGCAGGCCCGGTCCTTCGCCGAGGATCTGGACTCCTTCACCGCCGGCGTCAACGCGGCGCGGCAGCGGTCGGCCCCGCCGGTCGCCGACCAGCCGGACTCCATACCCGAGGGACAACCGCGATGACCAGGGCCGCGCCATCCGGCCAGCGTCCCCGCAACCCGCGGGAGTTTGCCTGGCTGCTGACCAATTTCGCCAGCTCCACCGCCGGCGTGTCGCACGCGCTGCTGGTCTCCTCCGACGGCCTGCCGCTGATCGCCGCCGGCCGGATGTCGCGCGACGTGGCCGACCCGCTGGCCGCGATGACCAGCGGCATGCTGAGCCTGGGCAACAACATCGCGGCGCTGATCGGACAGCACAGCTGTGACCAGATCATGCTGCGGTTTCCCAGCGGCCACTTCCTTTTCATGAACATCTCCACGCTGGCCGGCCTGGCCGTACTGACCGAGGAAGGAGCCAACCTGAGCGTGGTCGCCTTCCAGATGGCGCAGCTGGTGGACAGCGTCGGTCACGTGCTCACTCCGCAGCTGAGAGACGATCTCCGGCGGATGTCGACAAGTCAAGCCACGAATGGCTAGCGGAGGAAACATGATGCCGAACCCATGGGTGCGGCCATACGTGCTGACGGCGGGCCGGACCCGTACCAAACAGCGGCTGCTGGTGGAAACCCTGGTGTCGGTGCCGCGCTATGACCCGCAGGTCGCCGCGTCGCTGCTGCCGGAGTCGCGAGCGCTGTACGAGCTCGCCGGCCGTACCATGTCCATTGCTGAGTTGTCCGCGCATTCCAAGATTGCGCTGGGGGTGACCAGGGTGCTGATCGGTGACCTCGCCGCCAACCACTTGGTCGCCGTACACGCCACCGCGCATTCCGACCGGGACAACATCATTCCCAGCCTGACCCTGGAGAGAATTCGCAATGGCCTCGCCGCGCTCTGAGTTACCGTCGGATCAGGCCATCTCCGCGAAAATCGTGGTGGCCGGCGGATTCGGCGTCGGAAAGACGACCCTGGTCGGGTCGGTCAGCGAGATCCCGCCGGTGAACACCGAGGCGTGGATGACCCAGGCCAGCAAACGGGTCGACGCGCTCGACGAGAGCAGCCAGAAGACCACCACCACGGTGGCGATGGACTTCGGCCGCATCACCATCGACCACGACCTGATCCTCTATCTGTTCGGTACGCCGGGACAGCCGCGGTTCTGGTTTCTCTGGGACGACCTGTGCCGCGGTGCGATCGGCGCGCTGGTTTTGGTCGACACTCGCAATCTTGAGGTCTCGTTTCCGGCGGTCAACTACTTCGAGAACGACTCCGACCTGCCGTTCGTGGTGGCGGTGAACCTCTTCGACGGCAAGCTGTGGCACGACCTGGACGCCGTACGCGAGGCGCTGGCGCTCAAACCGGACGTGCCGATCATCACCGTCGACGCACGACAACGCCGGTCGTCGGCGCAGGCCCTGATGGAGGTCGTGACGCACACGCTGAACCTACGTAAGGACGCGCCGAGCGACTTTGGCGTCATCGCCGGACGGTAATCCGTCTCGTTTTTCGAAAGGCAGAACCGATGCGCAGAGTGCTGATCGTCGGCGCCGGACAGTGCGGGCTGCAGTTGGGGCTGAGCCTGCTGGCCGAGGGCTACGACGTGACCGTGATGTCCGCACGTACGCCGGAGGAGATCCGCGGCGGCTGGCCGACCAGCACTCAATGCATGTTCAACCTGGCGCTGCAGAGCGAGCGCGACTATGGCCTGAACCTGTGGGAAGACCGCGTGCCGCACGTGGCCGGCCTGCACATCGCACTTTCCGCGCCGCCTGGGCAAAAAGCGCTCGACGTGATCGGGCCTTTGGACCACCACGGGGAAAGCACCGACCAGCGGCTGAAAATGGCCGCGTGGCTGGAGCTGATCGAGCAGCGCGGCGGCACGGTCATCTATCAGGGCGTGACCACCGCCGACCTGGACGGCCTCACCGCGCTCGGCCGCTATGACCTGACGATCGTGGCCGCCGGCCGCGGCGAGCTCGGCGCGCTCTTCGACCGCAACCCGTCCCGTTCGCCTTTCGTGTCGCCACAACGCGGTCTCGCCGTCGCGTACGTCCACGGCCTCGCACCTGACCCGATGTTTCCGCAGCCGAGCGTGGGTTTCAACGCGATCCCCGGCGGTTTCGGGGAACTGTTCGTGATTCCGGCACTGACATTGTCCGGGCCGTGCGACATCCTGTTCTGGGAAGTGATCCCGGACGGCCCGCTGGACCTCTGGAAGGAACGCCTCGACCCGGCCGAGCATTTGAAACGTACGCTCGAGTTGATCCGCGAATATCTGCCGTGGGTCTACGAAAGGTGCGCCAACGTCGAGCTCACCGACGCACGCGCCACACTCTCCGGCCGGTTCACGCCGACCGTACGCCACCCGGTCGGCGACCTCCCCTCCGGCGGCATGGTCCTCGGCGCCGCCGACGTCGTGGTCGCCAACGACCCCATCACCGGCCAGGGCAGCAACATGGCCGCCAAGTGCGCGCACGCATACCTCCAGGCCATCCTCGCGCACGGCGACGCGCCGTTCGACCGCGAGTGGATGGAGGAGACGTTCGAGAAATTCTGGATCGAGACCGCCGTACACACGACAATGTGGACCAACGGCATGCTGCAGCCGCTGCCCGAGCACGTGCAGCAGCTGCTCGGCGCGGCGTCGCAGGACCAGCGGATCGCGCGGCGGCTGGCCAACGGGTTCTCCGATCCGACCGATTTTCAGCACTGGTTTGCTACGCCGGAGGCGGCGAAGGCGTATCTGGGGTCGCTGGCGGAGTAGTGCGGCGGGCTGCGAGGTGGCTGGTTTCTGATGGTGCGGTGGGTGGTTGGTTGGGTTTTCTGTTTGGTGCGTTGGGTGATTGGTTGGGTTTTGATTAGTGCGGTGGGGAGGGTGGTTGGGTTTTCCGATTGTTGCGTGAGGTGAGCGGTTGCGTTTTCTGTTTGTTGCGTGGATGGGTGGTTGGGTTTTCTGTTTATTGCGTCAGGGGCGTGGTTGGGTCTTCGCCTGCGCGGCGGGCGCTCCTGCGCGGAGGGCGACCTCAAGGGAGGGGGCGCGTGGATGCCAATCGGTGTGCATGGGGGTGCGGGCGGTGGTTTGTGGGCGGGGCTGGGTTTTCTGGGCTTGCTCGTTCTCCCCGTCGGTGCCCGGAGGGAACCACATTTTCGGAGGGGCCGCCGAGCTTGGGAGGGTGGTTGCGTTTGTTTGGCGGCGGCCCCTCCGAAAATGTGGTTGGCTGCGCCCGCCGACGGGGAGAACGAGCAAGCCAGGTCACGTGTGGGAAGCAACCCGTCGGCATGGACGCCATCACAGCGGCCGGGGGTGGTGATGGTGTGACTGCTGTGGCTGGCAATGCAGGTGAGGCGACCTGGCTGCGTAATACTTGTTTAACAAGACATCAAAATAGACATTTGGTGCAGCCGAGCAGCCACAACAGCATTACTAGCCTCAGTAGTCACACCCGTCACAGCCTCCGGTGATCGCGGCGGTGTGAAAGCCTTGTTTCTTGCATCCAGCGCTAGTAACTCGACATTCATGCCATCCGCGACCCTCACAAGCCGGACATTTAGCGCTCCACATACCTTTTGATCCCGCATACTGGACCTTCACGCCACCCACCGAGACGCCACCGCAGCTCCGGCGCCCCAGCCACACTCCTGGTCCACCCACAGACCAACCGCACCCGCGGCACCCAACCGGACCAACAGCGAAACCCCGCGCGCCCCTCTCCTTGAGGTCGCCCTCCGCGCAGGAGCGCCCGCCGCGAAGGCGCCACCACCCACCCAACGCAACAACCATGAAGACGCAACCACCTATCCACGCAACAGTCAGGAAACGCAACCACCTCAATGCAACGAACCAGAGCTGACGGCTCGCACCAAGCGGCCGCGCTGATCACGGCTTAAGCACTACTTTTCCGGTCGTCTCACGGTTTTCCAGGGCGCGGTGCGCGGCCGCGGCGTCGGCCAACGCGTACGGCTGGTGCACCAGAGGGACGAGCCGGCCGGCGGCCGCCTCGGCGATGGCGATCGTCTCCAGGCCGCGCAATCCGCCTGGTCGCTTCAGCACACGCGGACCGACCGCGACGGTGACGGTCAGCCCGCGTTCGTACAACGCGTCGGTGGTGACCTCCAGCGGGTCCCCCGACGACCAGCCGAAGAGTACGACCCGGCCGCCGATGCCGACCAGGTCCCAGGCGGCACGTCCCGCCTCGCCGCCGACACCGTCCAGCAGCAGCGTGACCTCGCGGCCCCCCAGCGCCTCGCGTACGGCCTCGGCCCAACCGTCGGCTGTGTAGTCGACGGCCGCGTCGGCGCCGAGCTTGCGTACAATGTCCACTTTGGACGGTCCGGCCAGGCCGACGACGTACGCTCCGGCGTTTCTCCCCGCCTGTACGAGCAAGCTGCCGATGCCGCCGGCCGCCGCCGGCACGAGCACGACGTCGTCACCGGTGATGGCCGCGATCTCCAGGATCGCCGCGGCCGTGCGTCCGGTGCCGATCGACGCGACCGCCACCTCGTCGGTCAGCCCGTCCGGCGTCTCGTGTACGGACGCCGCGCTGACGACCGCCAGCTCGGCGTATCCCCCGCTGGTGAAACCGAGATGCGCGACCACGCGCTTGCCGATCCAGGACGCGTCGACGCCGTCACCCACCTGGTCGACGACCCCGGCGACCTCGCGGCCCGGCGTCATCGGCAGCTCCGGCGGCGCGAACGGCCCGCCGGACTGGCCTTTGCGGATCATGGTGTCCGCCAGATGCACACCGGCCGCGCGGACCGCGATACGCAGCTGTCCGGCGGCCGGCACGACATCCGGCACCTCCTGGTAACGCAGCGTCTCGGCGGGTCCGAACTCGTGTTGGCGAATCGCGTGCATCTGGACTCCATGGATCTCGTGGCAGGTCACCGAGACCGTACGACCTCAACCAAAGTCGAGGTCAACCTAGAGAATCCGCCGCGCACCGGGAACAAGGCGCACCGGATAGGCCAGCGCGAAGCTCAGCGGCACCGCGATCCCGGCGGCCAGGGCAAACTTGACCAGCTCCGGCGCGGTCGGCACGACCAGGTGCAGCACGATCGACACGCCGACCAGGATCGGCGAGTGGATGATGTAGACGGTGAACGCGTGCCGCGACAGATAGCGGCCAAACGCACCTTCTCGCCGCGAAAAGTGGCGGAACAGACTCAGCAGCGCGAGGCACATGCCGATGCAATAGACGGTCTCCGCGAAGGCCGCGACCAGGGCGGTCGCGGTGAGACCGACGCTTCCGCCCGTGACGGTCAGCGCGACATCGACGATGCCACCGACCAAAACCGCCGCCAGTCCGACCCAGCCGAGGCCCCGCCGCGCAGTGGTCAGCCAGCCGCGCTGGTACGCGATCAGGCCGAGCACGAAAAGGCCGACATACTGCGGGAGGAAGGCCGCCGACGGAAATCCGATGATCGGCACGTACATCCCCTGCGGCACGAACAGCCGCCACGCAAAGGTGATCACCGACACGGCCACTACGAACACACCGATGCCGCGATAGCTGAACGGCCGTGGCACGGCGGCCACCGGCGCGGCGGATTTCTTCGCCACCTTCCGCCACATCACGTATCCGAGGACAAACGCGATGAGCGCTTCGGCGAACCACAGCGGGCCGGCGCCGATGGTGTCGCGGTAGATCAGCCACCACGGCGCGTCGCCGAAGACGTGCGGATTCTGCGCCAGCGCGCCGGCCATTCCGGTGATCGGGTTGATCACGAAGTAGAACACGACCAGCGGCACACCGAGGCGCAGCAGCCGGTCGCGTACGAACGCCTTCGCGCCTTTGCGGTCGTAGGACGCCGGCACGAAAAACGCCGAGATGAGGAAGAACATCCCCATGAAGAACGACTGGTTGAGCAGTGCCAGCAGGTCGAGCAGGCCGGCCTCCACGTGCACCGGCTTTTCGTAGTAATACCAGGCCGGAATGTGCCCGTACGTGACGGCAGCGTGGTGGACGACGACGAGTGCCGTCAGCGCCACCTTGATGCGGTCGAGGAAGAACAGCCGCGTACGCGGCTTCTCGGCGACCGGCGGCGGCAGTTGGACTGCGTGCACCATGGCGATTTTCCTTTCTACGACTGGTTTTTGGGCGCGCTTCACCACCCGGCAGTTCAACAGTGGGAATTGCCGGCAGGTGAGCGCGGGAATGAGTTAGAAGCCGAGCTGGCCGATCTTGGCGCCGACCGGCATCCTGCGCATCAGCAGATAGACGGCGGCCGACGCGATGGCGCAGGTGAGCACGGAAACAATGGTGGCGACCGGCCACGGCGCGGGTCCGACGCGGAACAGCGCGACCAGTCCGACGCCGAGCCACTTCGCCCCGAACACGCCTTCCGTCAGGAAAACCGGCAGGATCATCACCGGGATCAGCAGTGTGCCGACGTACGCGCCGGTGCGCGCATAGCCGACCACGATCAGCGCCGCGGCCGCCAGGTGCGCGTAGAAGACGAGCCAGTTTTCCAGCAGCAGCGGGATAATGTCGGCACTCGAGTGGTAGGAGTAGTCGTGCAGTCGCGGCAGCACGTCGTTGGCCACGTAGAAGGCGTGCTCGATCGCGTACGAGAACACCAGCACCACCGCGATGATGGCCGACAGCGACAGCGCGAAAACACCAAGCGCGGCCGCGAAATGCCGCCGGGTCACACCAAAGGCCACGTAGGTCTGCAGCGACATCGAGACGAAGACGATGCCATAGCTGAACAACACGTATTTCGGCCCGCCGCCGACCGCGGTGTCGACCATGCTGGTGGTCGGCTGGTTGCCCGAGGCCAGGATGACGGCGTCGATGGTCAGGTAGATCAGGTAGAAACCGCCGATGAACAGCAGGATCCACGGGATCGTGGTCCGCCACATGGTCCGCAGCACGAGCGGCACGGGGTGGATGCTTGGAGTGGTCACGGCCGCTTCTCCCGGTCAGCGTTGCGTTCGGTCAGGTGGATGAACAGGTCCTGCAACGCGACCGGCCCGAGCTCCAGCCCGGCCGCGATGGCCTGCCGCCGCTGGTCGGCGTCGAGCCGTTCGTTGACCGTCACCGCCTTGGTGCCACCGAGCCGCTGCTCGTTCAGCACCGTCATGCCGGCCACGTACGCGTCGACCTCGCCGGCCGGGCCGGTCACCGTCGTGCCGCGTTCGCGCAGCGTGTCGGTGTCCTCGTGGACCAGCAGCCGGCCGCGGTCGAGGATCAGCACCTCCTCGAAGAGCGAGCCGAACTCCTCGATCAGGTGCGTCGACAGGATCACCGTCCGAGGGTTGTCGAGGTAGTCGTTGAGGACCTCCTCGTAGAACGAGTAGCGCGACGGCGCGTCCATGCCGAGGTAGGCCTCGTCGAAGATGGTCAGCGGACACCGGCTGGCCAGGCCGATGACGACCCGCATCGCGGACCGCTGGCCGAGCGAGAGGCGGCCGACGCGTTTTCTCAGCGGCAGCTCGAAACGCTCGATCAGCCGGTCGGCGTACGCCTGGTCCCAGTGCGGCCGGAAGGTGCTGGCGAACGACAGCGCGGTGCGTACGCGCAACTGCTCGGTGCCGTCGTTGCCCTCGCGGACGAAGCAGATGTCGCGCATCAGCCGGGTGTTCTCGAACGGGTCCTCGCCATCCACCAGCACCGCGCCGGCGGTCGCCTTGCGGAAGGCCGCGAGCACCGCGAGCAGCGTGGTCTTGCCGGCGCCGTTGCGGCCGAGCAGGCCGTAGATCTTGCCGCCGGCGAGCCGGCAGCTGAGGTCGTCGACGGCGACCGTGTCGCCGAACTCCATCCGCAGGTCCCTGACCTCGATGTCCAAGCCCTTGCTCATGACTCCCCGTCTCTGATCCGCTCGACGATCTCCGTCAGCGGGATGCCGATGACCCTGGCCTCTGCCAGCATCGGGTCCACCACCTCGGCGAAGAACCGCTTCCGCCGTTCGTCCCGCAGCGTCTCGCGGGCCTGCTCGCTCACAAACATGCCGATCCCTCGCCGCTTGTGCAGAATCCCCTCCTCGATCAGGAGGTGGAAGCCTTTCGCCGCGGTGGCCGGGTTGATCCGGTAGAACGCGGCGTACTGGTTGGTGGACATGACCTGCTCACCCTCGGCCAACGTGCCGCTGAGGATGTCGTTCTTGATCCGGTCGGCGATCTGCTGGTAGATCGGGCTGTGCCCCTCAAACCTCTGGTCATCGAACGCAGGCGTGTCCATGGCGCGCCGTCATCCGTGGTTGCTTGGTTCGTTACTCATGTAATGAACCATAGCAGCAGCGAACCTCATGACGTCAAGCGCAATGTGGCCGACCAGCGTACTAGACAGATCGTCTAGCGTTAGACAGAGTGTCTAGTTATGGAATCGGACGCACGCGTACGCCAATGGGCCACCGTCTGCGAGGCCATCGCGCAACTGCTCAGTCCGCACGCCGAGGTGGTGCTGCACGACGTACTCGCCGACCGCGTCCTGGCGATCTGGAATCCGATGTCCGGACGGCAGGTCGGCGACGAATCGCTGCTGCAAAGCGAAAACCTGACCTTCGCGCCAGGCAGCGAGGTGTCCGACCGGTATGCCAAGATGCTGCCGGACGGCCGCCAGCTCACCTCCATCAGCGCCGTCCTCCACCGGTCCTACCGCGGCGCCGAGCTGCTGCTCTGCGTCAACCTCGACCGCGGACCGCTGGAGCGCGCGGCCGAGCTGCTGATGGCCTTCGCGGCGCCGCCGGCGAACGCCGAGCGGCCGAAAGGCCTGTTCGAGCTGGACTGGCGCGAGCGGATGAACGACATCATCGGCGCGTACGTCCGAAAACGCGGCTGCACGATCGAGGACCTCAACCAGAACCAGCGGATGGACCTGGTGGAGGCGCTGGAGGCGGCCGGCATCTTCGACGTACGCGGCGGCGCGGTCGCCGCGGCACGTGCGCTCAAGATCTCCCGCGCCACGCTCTACAACGACCGTATCGACGCCAAGAGCACGCCGACCTGGCCAAGAAATCCGCTTGAGGAGTATGAACGTGACCGCACTTCCTGACTTTCGCATCGAGGCCTACTTTTCTCGGTGGGAGTTCACCGCCGCGCACAACCTGGCCGCCTCCGACGTGCAGAGCATGCCGATGGCCGACCTGCTCGCGCTGGCCGACGACGACGACCGCAAGAGCTGGCGGACGTTGACCCTCGGCTACACCGAGACGTACGGGGATCCGTTGCTGCGCGAGGCGATCGCCGGCATGTACTCCACAGTGGACAGTGCCGCCGTGTTGTGTTTCTCCGGCGCCGAGGAAGGCGTCTATCTGGCCATGCAAACCCTGCTCGGACCAGGCGATCACGCGGTCGTGGTGACGCCGAGCTACCAGTCCGCCGAGACCGTACCGTTGTCGCGCGCCGACGTGACCGGCGTGCCGCTGGACGCGGACGACGACTGGTCGCTGGACGTGGACGCGGTGCTGGCCGCGATCCGGCCAGCCACTCGGGTCGTCTACGTCAACTTTCCCAACAATCCGACCGGAAAAGTCATCGACGTCGCCGACTTCGAACGGCTGGTCCGGGGCTGCGACGAACGCGGCGTGAGACTGTTCAGCGACGAGGTCTATCGCGGCCTGGAAAGCGATCCAGCGCGTACGCTGCCGCAGGCCGCCGACCTCTCCGAGCGCGCGTTGTCGTTGAACGTCACGTCCAAATCGCTCGGACTGCCTGGTCTGCGGCTCGGCTGGATCGCCTGCCGCGACCGGGACCTGTTGTCACGGTTGGAAAGAGCGAAGCACTACACGACGATCTGCAACGCGGCGCCGAGCGAGGTGCTGGCGCGGATCGCCGTCAAGGCGCGCGAGACGATCCTGCGCCGCAACCGCGCCATCATCGCCGACAACATCGCGCTGTTCGGCGAGTTTTTCGCCGAGTTTCCCGACCTTTTCCAATGGTCGCCGCCGGACGGTGGGTCGGTGATCTTTCCGCGCTATCTCGGCGCCGACGGCGTCGAGGACTTCTGCCGCGCGCTGGTCGAGGAGGCGAGCGTGTTGCTGCTGCCGGCGAGCATCTTCGCCTCCGACCTCAACCCGGTGCCGACCGACCGGTTCCGGATCGGCCTCGGCCGTACGGACTCCGCCGCCGGCCTGGAGGTTTTCGCCTCATGGCTACGAAAACATGGCTAAGAAGACGTTGACAGGAACCGCTCCAGCGCGGTGTTGAACTCGTGCGGGCGTTCGAGGTTGGGGAGATGGCCGGCGCCGTCGACGACGGCCAGCGTCGCGCCCGGGATCCGGCTGGCCATCAGCTCCGCCTCCGTCACCGGCGTGAACGCGTCCTCGGTGCCGACCACGATGAGCGTCGGCACCTCGACTTTCACCAGCATGTCAACATAATCCGGTCGCTCGGCGCGGCCGCGCAGTGCCGCGGCGGCGCCGTCGACCGGCGCGTTGCGCATCATGTCGGTCACCTTCTCGGCGACCAGTCGCGGCGAGTTGGCGGCGACCATTTTCGGCAGCAGCTCGGCCGCGTACGCGTCCATTCCGTCGCGGACGATCCGGTCGGCGGTCTCGCGCCGGAAGCGGCGGCCGGTCGCATCGTCCGCGCGGGCCGACGACGCGGCGATCACCAGGCCGGCCAGCCGGCCGGCGTACAACCGGTGAAACTCCAGCACGATCTGGCCACCCATCGACAGGCCGCCGAGCACCACGCGGTCGAGGCCGAGCGCGTCCAGCAGGTCGCGCAGGTCGGTGGCGAACACGTCGAGCGTGACCTTGCCAGGCGTGACGACCGACTCGCCGTAGCCGCGCAGGTCCGGCGCGATCACCCGCCGGCCACGCCCGCCGAACCAGTCCAGCTGCGGCCGCCACATCGACCGGTCGAAGGGATGTCCGTGCACGAGCAGGAGCGGCGCCCCATTACCGACGTCGTCGTACGCGATGTCCACTGTCGTTTCCCCTCGGATCATTTCGCTTGACGATCCGATGCTATGCAGGCGAATATCGGAGTGCAATGACGACAATGCACTCGGAGCAATCTCATGCCGACCGCTGACTACCGGAGCATCGCCGACACCGTCGCACAGGACATCGCCAGCGGGGTGCTGCGGCCGGGCGACCGGCTGCCGCCGCAACGCCAGTTCGCGCGCCGCCGCGGCATCGCCGACTCGACTGCCGCCCGCGTGTACGCTGAGCTGGTACGACGCGGCCTGGCCGTCGGCGAGGTCGGCCGCGGCACCTACGTACGCGCCGCGGACACCGGACCGCAGCCGGCGCTGGCCGACGTACGCGACACCAGGGTCGACCTGGAGCTCAACTTCGCGATCCTGCCCGGCCAGGCCGACCGGATGGCGGCGTCGATGGAGCAATTGCTCCGATCTGACCTCCTGGCAATGTCGCTCCGACCGGTGCCGGTCACCGGCAGCTCTGACGCGCGCGAGGCGGCGGCGCGTACGCTCGCGCGGACCGGCTGGACGCCGGATCCACGGCATCTGCTGTTCGCCGGCAACGGCCGGCAGGCGATCGCCGGCGCGATCGCCGCGCTGCTGTCCCCCGGCGACCGGCTCGGCATCGAGGCGTACACGTATCCGGTGGTGCTCGGCATCGCGAGCCGGCTGGGCATCACGCCGGTGCCACTGCCGGTGGACGACGAAGGTCTGGTGCCGGAGGCGCTGGCGGAGGCCAACGTACGCGCCGTCTATCTGCAGCCGACGCTGCACAATCCGCTCGGCATGACGATGTCGTTGGCACGCCGGGAGCGGATCGCAGAGGTGCTGGACAGCCGCGGCATGTATGCCATCGAGGACACGATTTACGGCTTCCTGCATGACGAACTGCCACCGCTGGCGGCCTTTGCTCCACAGTGGACGGTCGTGGTGGACAGCCTGTCCAAGCGGGTCGCGCCAGGCCTCACTGTCGGCTTCGCGATGCCGCCGGCCGGCCTGGCCAGCCGGATCGCGACCGCGTTGAGATCCGGCGGCTGGGCGGCACAGCACGTGGCGCTCGCGGCGGCCACCAGGTGGATGACCGACGGCACGGTTTCGGCCTTGGAGAAAGGAAAACGCACCGACGCCAGCTGGCGGCAGGAGCTGGCGGCGGAGAAGCTGGCCGGCTTCGCGGTGCGTGCCGACCCGCACGCGTACCACTGCTGGTGGCAGCTTCCGCGGCCGTGGCGCGCCGACACCTTCGTCGCGGCAGCGGCACGGCACGGCATCGCCGTCAGTCCGGCCGCCGCGTTCGCGGTCGGTGGCGGCCAGGCGCCGCACGCCGTACGGCTGGCGCTCGCCGCGCCGCCGCGCGACGTGCTCGGAAATGCCTTGGAAACGCTGGCTTCGCTGGCCAGGGAGGTCCCGGATGCCGGCGGAATCGAGTAACTTGCCGGGCATGAACCAGCAGGAGCGGCGCGAGTTCGTCCGGCGACACCGTACGGCCGTCTACGGGTTCGGCCGCCAGCGCCACGGTCCGGCGATGTCGATCGTCTACTACGTGATGGACGGCGACGACATCCTGGTCTGGACGATGGCCGAGCGCGGCAAGGCCAAGGCGGTGGCGCGCAATCCGCACGCGTCTTTGTGTGTGCTGGACGAGAAATGGCCGACCACGTACGTCGTCGTCTACGGTCACGTGACGCTCGACGACGATCCGGCGGCCGCCGTCGACCTCGGCATGCGGATCATGGCGGTGATGGCCGGCCAGGACATCGACGAGTCGAAGCGGCCGGCGGTGGAGAAGATGTGCGACGACGAGGACCGCGTCACGCTGCGGCTGAAGCCGTACATGACCTTCGAGACGCCGCCGCGGCACCTCTATCGGCCGGACGACATCGACGACCTCACCCACTGGACCGGCCAAACCCTCCCCTGGTGACCTGCGACGGTCACAGCGCGGCGGCGTCGAGGCCGAGGAGGTCGTGCAGCGCGGACTCGCCGGCCGGTGTCAGCCGTACGGCTCGGTCGCTGCCGATGCGACGGATCCATTCGTTGGCGCGGAAGTGCTCGCAGATGTACGCGCCGGCCACGCCGGCCAGGTGCGAGCGGCGCTCGGTCCAGTCCAGGCAGGCCCGAGCCAGCGGCCGGCGGCCGGAGCGCAGCCGCCGCGCGTCGGCGCCGAGCGTGCCGGTGAGCCAGTCGAGGCCGGCGCCGGTGAGCGCGAAGCCGCCGTCCTGGTCCAGCAGGCCGCGCCGGGTCATCGCGTCGGTGATGGCGACGCCGAGCCGGCCGGCGAGGTGGTCGTAACAGGTGCGGCCGCGAGCCAGCGCGCTCGCGACGGTGGCGGCCTTCAGCGTGCCGGCCGGCTTGGCGACCGGCTCGGCGTGCGCCGCGAGTGCCTCGATGAGGTCGGCGACCTGCGGACCGGCCAGCTGCACGTAGCGGTGCCGGCCCTGTCGCCGCTCGACCAGCAGGCCACCGCCGATCAGCCGGTCCAGGTGCTCGCTGGTGGTCGAGGCCGCCACACCGGCGTGCCGCGCCAGCTCGGACGCGGTCCACGCGCGGCCGTCCAGCAACGCCAGGCAGAAGCCGGCGCGCGTACGGTCGGCGAGCAGGCTCGCGAGACTGGCTAGCTCCGCGTTGCGCGTCGACATGCTTCCATCTTCGCCGCCGGACGCTTCGGCGCGCGCCGAACTATCCAGGCAGACCGAGAAAGCCGGCCAGCTCACCGATCGCGTACTCGAAGAACTCGTCGGCCGGGTCCACGCTGCCGACGTACTGGCCGGTCAGCTCGAAGCTGATCAGGCCGAAAAGCTGCGTCCACACCAGCACCGCGCGCGCCAGCACACCATGCGGCAGCTCCGGTCCGACCGAGGCGGCCAGCGCCTGGATCTGCCGGCTCAATCCCGGCGACAGCGGCGGTGCGGTCACCGGCGTCAACTCGCCGGCCGCGGCGGCCTCGCGCACGATGCCGAGCAGCACCAACGCCACGCGTGCCGCCGGTCCGACGGTGTCCTGCGGTGCCACGTATCCGGGGATCGTCGCGCCATAGATCAGCAGATACTCACGCGGATGCGCGCGAGCCCACGCGCGTACGCCGTGACAGGCTCCGCGCCACCGGCCGACCAGGTCCGCCGACCCGGCCGCTCCGGTCTCGGCGGCGTCGCCGATCGCGTTGTACGCGTCGATGATCAACGCCGTCAGCAGCTCGTCCTTGCTGGGGAAATAACGGTAGAGCGCGGACGACACCAGGCCCAGCTCGCGAGCCACACCGCGCAGCGACAGCCGCTCGGCTCCCTCGGCGGCGAGCTGTCGCCGGGCCTCCTCCTTGATCTCGCGCGTGAGCTCCGTACGCGCGCGTTCGCGTGCTGTCTGGCTGGCGTTCATGCGGCCAGTGTGCCATCCGTCAGAGCGCTGCACAAATTCGAGAGCAGCGCTCTTGACAGTCGTACGATCCGGTAGTTCACTGATCTCAGACGAGAGCACTGCTCTCCCAAACCGAGGAGATCGAGATGAACGACACCGCACCTCGCTATCTGGCACCCAAGTCCCGGGACCTGATGTTCCACCGGGTGCTGAGCACGCTGATCAAGGCTGGCATCACCATGCGCGGCATGCGCCTGCTGTCGGTACGCGGCCGCAAGAGTGGCGAGCCGCGGTCGGCCGTGGTCGGTCCGCTGGAGGTCGACGGGCAGCTCTATCTGGTCGCGCCGCGCGGCAACACACAGTGGGCCCGCAACCTGCGCGCGGCCGGCGAGGGCCAACTGCGACTCGGCCGGCGTGTCGAGCACTTCACCGCCACCGAGGTCGCCGACGCGGACAAGCCGCCGGTCCTGCGGCCGTATCTGAAGGTCTGGAAGGAGGACATCGGCGTCTTCTTCGACGGCGTCGACGACAACGCGCCGGAGGCGAAGCTGCTGGAGATCGCCGCCAACCATCCGGTCTTCCGGCTGCGGGTCACGAGCTGACGTGCCGAAACCGCTGGTGCGCCGACTGCCGGGTGACACCGAGGGCGTTGCCGATTTCCGACCACGACGAGCCCATGGCGCGAGCGTTGGTCACCGCCTTCTCCAGCAGCGGCCGCTGCCACCGTTCGACCTCAGCCAGCACGCCGAGCGCCTGCAGCGGCCAGGTCACCGACAGCTCGTCCACGTTGTCGCGTAGGCCGTCCGACCGGTTCAGCAGCCAGCCCGGCGGCGCCGCGGCGAGCATCGGCACCAGGTGGCGCGACCAGTCGACCTCCGCGGACATCCGGCCGTACTCGTCGGCCGGATGGTCCGCCTCCGCCAGCCAGCCACACGAACAGGCCGCTCGGCAGGTGCCGGCCACGGTGTCCACACGGCCCTCATGTCCCGGTACGTCGTCGAAGCGCATACCTGTCAGGATATCCTGACGGCAGTCGTCAGGGTACCCTGACAGTCGTGGAACGCTCCTCCGTCACCATCGTCGTCGTGCCGCCGGCGCAACTGCCCGCCGCGATCGACTACTACCGGCACGCCTTCGACATGGACCTGTCCGAGGCGAGCGAGCAGTCGGCTCGGCTCACCGGAGCCGGCTTCACCATCTGGCTGCACGCCGGCGAGCCTGGTGGATTCGCCGTCCAGGAGTTCACCGCTCGAGACGCAGATCCGATCGGCCGCCTGCGCGCTCTCGGCTGTACGCCGCTGCCGATCGGCGACGGCTCCGACGCCGCGGTCCTCCGAGATCCGTACGGCCTGATCTTCCACGTGCGCCAGTCTTGAGTTTGAGCCTCTGGGTTGGTGACTGGTTCCGCGCCACTGGACGCCCGACGGCTGGGTCCCCCGGCTGGCCTACCCGGCTCCCAGAGCTGCCCATCCGGGTCATCGTCCGGTGGCGCAGCGACCGGGCGATGTCCTTCCAGCCAGCGCACCAAACCCCACCCGACCCCGACCAGGCCGCCACATCTGACACGTCAACGAGTCGATGGAGTCAGGTCAGGTGCATCGCGTCGGGTTTGCGGGCCGGTCCAGCAGGCAATTGAATGGGAATCTCCACGGAAGGGCGATCCGACATGACAGCCAGCCGACAGCGTGTCGTGGTGATCGGCGCCGGGTTCGCCGGCTTCCACTGCCTGCGTACGCTCGAACGCCTGGTGCCGACCGGCGAGGTCGAGCTGGTGCTGATCAACCCCAACGACTACATGCTCTACATCCCGCTGCTGCCGGAGGTGGCCGGCGCCACGCTGGACCCGCGGCAGGTGGCCGTGCCGCTCGGACCCAAGCTGCGCAAGACAAAAATGGTCCTGGCCACCGTGACCGGCGTCGACCTGGCCGGCAAGAAGGTCAGGGTCGTCGACGACGAAGGCCGGGCGCGGGACATCGACTACGACCGGCTGGCGATCACCTCCGGCAGCGTCACGCGGCTGCTGTCGATCCCCGGCGTCGCCGAATACGCGAAGGGTTTCAAGTCGATCGCCGAGGCGATCTATCTGCGCGACCACATCCTGCGCCAGCTGGAGTATGCCGAGCAGGCCGACTCCGAGCAGGAGCGCCAGGAACGGATGACGTTCGTGGTGGTCGGCGCCGGCTACACCGGCACCGAGCTGGCCGCGCAGGGTCACGCGCTGAGCGTCGAGGCGGTCCGGTCGCGGCGCATGAACACCGGCAAACTGCGCTGGATCCTGGTCGATCTGGCCCCGCGCGTGCTGCCCAACCTGTCCGAGCGGCTGTCCGGTCCGGCCCGGAAGGTGCTGGAGAAACGCGGCATCGACGTACGCCTGGAGACCAGCGTCGAAAAAGTCACACCGACGAGCGTGAAACTCACCGATGGCAGCGAAATCGCGACGCGTACGGTCGCCTGGTGCGTCGGCGTACGGCCGGATCCGCTGGTCGAGCCGCTCGGCCTGCCGACCACGAAAGGCCGGCTGAACACCGACGAGTTCATGGCCGTGCCGGACTGTCCCGGCGTCTACTCCGCCGGCGATGTCGCCGCCGTGCCGGACCTGACCCGGCCGGGCGAGATCTGCGCGATGACCGCGCAACACGCACAGCGACAAGGCGTGGCGTTGGCGAAGAACATCGCCGCCGACCTCGGTTTCGGAAAACGCAAGGCCTATCGGCACGACGACCTCGGCTTCGTCGTGGACCTGGCCGGAATGCAGGCGGTCGCCGATCCGCTGCACATTCCGCTGAGCGGTTTTCCGGCCAAGGTCGTGGCGCGCGGCTATCACCTGCTCGCGCTGCCGGCGAACCGGTTGCGGGTCGGCACGACCTGGTTCACCGACCTGCTGACCAAGCGTCAGCTGGTGCATTTCGGGGTCGTACCAGAAGCCGGCGTACGCTTGGAGGACGCCGACAAGGCACCGGAGCCGAACCCTCAGGCCTAGGTCCGATTTCCGCCAGCCATTGCTGACCTCGCGTCCCAGAATAGAAACATGATTACGTACACGAGGATCGACAGCCCGGTCGGCGAGCTGGTGCTCACCGCGGTCGATGGCAAGCTGGCGTCGGTGTCGATGTCCGGCACAGTCGACCCCGACTGGCAGTTGGCCGCCTTCGACAAGGAAAAGCAGCAGCTCGCGGAGTATTTCGCCGGCACACGTACGGTTTTCGAGCTGGAGCTGGCCACCGCCGGCACCGACTTCCAGCGGCGCGTGTGGGACGAGATCGACAGGATTCCTTACGGCAAAACGATTTCCTACGGCGACCTGACCGACCGGCTTGGGCTGCCACGCGAGCGGGTCCGCGCGGTGGCGGCGGCGATCGGTGCCAATCCGCTGCTGGTCGTACGCCCATGTCACCGGGTCATCGGTGCGGACGGGTCACTCACCGGATATGCCGGCGGGCTGGACCGCAAGGAGTTCCTGTTGACCCACGAAGGCGTGCTGCAGCCGCAGCTGGAGCTGTCATGAGCGTGGTTCAGCGTATCGACAAGGCCGACTGGGACGGCATCGTCGAGGAGCTGGACGCGTATGGTTGTGCGCCGGTCGGCCAGGTGCTGACCGGCGCGCAGTGCGCGCGTATTTCGGCTCTGTATGACAAGCCCGCGTTGTTCCGGTCGACGATCGACATGGAACGCTATCGGTTCGGCGCCGGCCAGTACCGATATTTCGACTATCCGCTGCCCGACCTGGTGTCCGAGCTGCGGCAGGCTTTCTATCCGCACCTGCTGCCGATCGCCCGCGACTGGGCCGAAAAGCTCGGCAAGCCGGCGCCGTGGCCGGACGACCTGACCAAGTGGCTGGAGATGTGCCACGCCGCCGGCCAGTCCAAGTCGACGCCGATCCTGTTGCGTTACAAGAAAAACGACTGGAACGCGCTGCACCGCGACCTCTACGGCGACCTGGTTTTCCCGCTGCAGGTGGTGATCGGCCTGGACCGCCCCGGCATCGACCACACCGGCGGCGAGTTTTTGCTGGTGGAGCAACGACCGCGGGCGCAGTCGCGCGCCACCGCCACGGTGTTGCGGCAGGGCCACGCGCTGATCTTCACCACCCGCGACCGGCCGGTGGCCTCGGCGCGCGGCTGGTCGACCGGGCCGGTGCGGCACGGCGTCAGCGTCGTACGCTCCGGCATCCGGCACACACTCGGCCTGGTCTTCCACGACGCCGCCTGACCGCGGCGCGGCTCACCTCAGCCGAGGCAGCACCAGGTCGTCGGCCGCGAAGCTGACCGGCCACGGCTCGTCGAGCTCGATCCGCTCGCCGCGGCCGGCCTTGGCGATCGGGACGTACGCGCCGTCCTCAAGGCGGAAGCAGTGCACGGTGTAGTCGCGGTCGACCCGCCAATACCACTGGATGCCGCACTCGGCGTAAATGGCGGGCTTGGCCGTGCGGTCCATGGTGACCGACGACCGCGACGCGACCTCCACCGCGAGCAGCACGCCGGTCGCGTCGTAACCATTGTCATGGAAGTCGGTCTCATCGCGGACGGCAACTCCATGCAAGACGTAGACATCGCCCGGCCGACGCGCCTTGAGAGCGTCGCCGACCACGTCTTCAGTCCACTGGTGCGTGTGGGGAGCGAGGTGGAACCACGTAGATCACCCCGTCGTGCAGCTCACGGCCAAGCCCGTCCTCAGGCTCGTTGGACAGATCGGCCGCGGTGTGCCCGTCGATAGTGAAAGGGTCCATCTCGATATCCGTCATCGTCATCAGTCTGCTCCAATCGGCGCGATCACTCACACCGTACGAAGAGCGTCCGACAGAACCGCGCCGGTCGTCAACCGCCCGTGCGGCCGAGGACTCCGCGCAGGAAGGCGGCCTGGCCGGCGTGTTCGATGTCATCCTCGAAGACGCTGACCAGCCGTACGCCGAGGGTCACCGGCGGGTCCCAGTTGGTGTCCACGACGCGGTCGAGGTCGGCATCGGTCAGGCCGCCGACATAGCGGGTCGTCTGCTCGTGTACGGCGTCGTAATAGCCGGTCAGCAGGTCGCCGGAGCTGACCGTCACCGCCGCCACGTCGGCCGACCCGTGGCCATAGCCGGTCTCGGCCGCGTCGAACGGCAGGCCGAACCGGTCCTTCCAGCCTTTCGCCGTCCACACCTGCTCGACGCCGGCGACCTCGCTGACATGGTCGTCCTGCACGCGCGTGAGGTGCCACACCAGCCAGGCGATCGAGTTGGCGTCAGGGTCGATGCGGTGGTGCAGGTCGGCCGGCTTCAGGCCGTCGACCGAGCGGTGTACGGCCTCATGCACGCGTCCGAACGCGTCGAGCAGCAGCTCCGCGGTGTTCATGGCGTTCCTCCAAACAGGGCGGCGGCGGTCGCAATCGGCATCCGATCGCAACCGCCGCCTGGGTCAGTCGAGCACAGCCTCGACCGTACCCGCGGCCACCGTCAGTCCGCCTTCCCGGACCGCGAAGCCCAACCGCTCGTCGAGCGCGACCGGCTGCACCAACTCGACCACGACCCGCGCCGAGTCGCCGGGCAGCACCATCCCGTCGAAGTCCATGACCCCGGACACGTCACCGGTCCGGAAGTGGAACTGCGGCTGATAGCCGGAGAAGAACGGCTTGCGCCGCCCACCCTCGGCCGCCGACAGCGCGTACAGCTGCGCGCGGAAGCGCTGGTGCGGCCGTACGCTGCCAGGCAGCGCGACGACCTGACCGCGGCGCACCTGATCACGCTTGACACCGCGCAGCAGCAGCGCCGCGTTGTCACCGGCCTGGACCTGCTCCAGCGACTTGCCGAAGGTCTCCATGCCGGCGACCACGGTGGCCACCGTCTCTCCCAACCCGACGACCTCGACCGGCTGACCGATGCGCAGCTCGCCGCGCTCGACCGCGCCGGTCACGACCGTGCCGCGACCGGTGATCGTCAGGACGTTCTCGATCGGCATCAGGAACGGCTCGTCGAGCCGGCGCGGCGGCTCCGGCACGTACGTGTCGACGGCCTCCAGCAGTTCCACGATGCTCCGGGTCCACACCGGGTCGCCCTCCAGCGCGCGCAGGCCCGACACGCGTACGACCGGCACCTCGTCGCCGGCGAAACCGTACGCGCTGAGCAGGTCGCGCACCTCCAGCTCGACCAGATCGAGCAGCTCCGGGTCGTCGACCGCGTCGGCCTTGTTGAGCGCGACGACCAGGTGCGGCACGCCGATCCGGCGGGCCAGCACGACATGCTCGCGGGTCTGCGGCATGCTGCCCTCCTGCGCCGAGACGACCAGGATCGCGCCGTCCAGCTGAGCCGCGCCGGTGATCATGTTCTTCACGTAGTCGGCGTGGCCGGGCATGTCGACGTGCGCGTAATGCCGCGTCGGCGTCTCGTACTCGACGTGCGCGATGGTGATCGTGATGCCGCGCGCCAGCTCCTCCGGCGCCCGGTCGATCCCGTCGAAGGCGACGAACTTCGTCGTCGAGCCGTCCTGCTCGGAGAGCACCTTGGTGATCGCCGCCGTCAGCGTGGTCTTGCCGTGGTCGACGTGTCCCATGGTGCCGATGTTCAGATGTGGTTTGGTCCGTACGAACTGCTGCTTGCTCATGACGTCCTCGAAAACTGGCGACCGGTTGGCTGCCGGCCGCTGCTGGTGGCGAGGAAACGAGGACACGCCCGGTTGCCATCCGAGACGATGTCCAGAACCGTTGCAGACAAAGGAAATCTGCCGGAGACGACCCTCCTCCGGTGGTCCTCCGCGACGGAGGAGGGTCAGATTCGAGCGCCGTCCAACAACGCGTCGACTGCGGCCTGTCCTTGAACCCGCGCAGCCTCGACCGCACCAGACAGGCTGACGCCTGCCGGCACACCGGTGACGACCGTCGCGAACATGATCACGAGTTTGCCAGCCGTACGGCCGGACCGCCAGGAGTTTTCGCGGCACCCTTTTTCACGGCTTTACTCAAGCATTGACACGAGATGTCCCACCGGGTACGTTCCCGGGAACGTTGCCAGCTTCCCTCCCCTGCACCGGAGGTCGTGATGGACAGACGTAAGCTGCTGGCCGCCGCCTGCGCGATGGCGCTGGCGATCGGCTTGGCACCGGCCGCGGCCGCCAGCGCCGTCCCGGCCACGATCCCGCTGACGATCACCAACAACTCCGGCCGGTCGGATCCGGTTTTCCTTTACGATCTCGGCACATTCCTCGCCACCGGCCAACAGGGCTGGGCCGACGCGGGCGGCAACTTCCACGCCTGGCCGCCCGGCGGCGCGCCGCCGGTGCCGGCTCCGGACGCATCGATCCCCGGACCTGCCAACGGCCAGTCGGTCACCATCCAGATCCCCAAGTTTTCCGGCCGGTTGTATTTCTCGTACGGCCGCAAGCTCGTCTTCCAGTTGGCGACCGGCGGCCTCGTGCAGCCGGCGGTGCAGAACCCGAGCGACCCCAACCACGACATCCTGTTCAACTGGTCGGAATACACGCTCGACGACTCCGGTCTCTACATCAACAGCACGCAGGTCGACATGTTCTCCGCGCCGTACGCGGTCGGGGTGCGGCTCGCCGACGGCTCCACGAAAACCACCGGACACCTGAGATCCGGCGGATACAACGCCGTGCTGTCCGGCCTGCGCAACCAGGCAGGCGGCTGGGGAAACCTGATCCAGACCGACTCCGGCGGCAACGTCATCCGCGCTCTGTCGCCAGGACACGGCATCGAGACCGGCGCGATCTCCAACGGCTATCTGGACGACTACATCAACCGCGTCTGGACCAAATACAGCACGTCGACGCTGACCGTGACCCCGTTCGCGGATCAGCCGAACACGCGCTATTTCGGCAAAGTTTCCGGCAATATCATGAACTTCACCAACAGCTCCGGGGCGGTCGTCACCAGCTTCCAGAAACCCGACTCGGACAGCGTTTTCGGCTGCTACAAGCTGTTGGACGCGCCAAACGACCAGGTGCGCGGACCGATCTCGCGTACGCTGTGCGCCGGTTTCAACCGGTCGACGCTGCTGGCCAACGCCAACCAGCCGGACACCAACCCGGCCGACTTCTATCAGGAGTCACTGACCAACCACTACGCCAGGCTCATCCACGCGCAGATGGTCGACGGCAAGGCGTACGGTTTCGCCTTCGACGATGTCGGAAACTTCGAATCATTGGTGCACGACGGAAATCCGCAACAGGCGTCGGTCACGCTGGACCCGTTCAGCTGACGCGGCGGATGGTCGCCGCGACGACCAGCGCGGCGACCGTGCTGATCGCGGCCCCGAGGACGGCGGCGTGCGCGAATCCGGCGACGAAGCCGACGCGTACGCCGGTCGCGACCGCCTGGCCGGCGAAACCCGGCGCGCTGGCCGCGATCACCGAGCCGGAAACCGCCGCGCCGAGCGTCCCGGACAGCATCAACACCGTCTGCTCCGGGCAGCTGCCGTGGCGCCGAGCCGACCACCAGATCGGTCGCGGCCGGCATGACCAGGCTGATCCCCAGCCTCATCGACAGCAGGAAGACGACGAGGACGACGAAAAGCGTTTCCACGCCGAAACGCGACACCGCCCTGGCCGGCCGCGAGCAGCAGGAGACCGCTGGCGATCGGGTTGGGATGTTCCTTTGTTGCGTTAGGTGGTTGCGGGGTTCTGGATGTTGCGTTGGGTGGGTGGGTGGCGGGTTTCTGTTTGGTGCGTTGGGGGGTGGTTGGGTTTTCTGGTTGTTGCGTGTGTGGGTGGTTGGTTTTTCGCCTGCGCGGCGGGCGCGCCTACGCGGCGAGCGACCTCAAGGGAGGGGGCGCGCGAACGCCAATCTGTGTGCATGGGGGTGCGGGCGGCGGTTTCGTGCGGGGCTGGGTTTTCCGGGCTTGCTCGGTCACGGATGGGAAGCAACCCGTCGGTCTGGACGCCAAACGATCTTCCTGTAGCGCTACATATCCGTCTTGACGGTTTGTGTGTTGGTAGCAGGGCCTCCTTACGTGCGTCTGACGCACGCATGGGGGCCTTGCGAACATTGAGCGGCTGCCAGGGTGGGTGTTACTGGTGTGGCTGACAATGCGGGTGCTGCGACTCAGTGCGTTAATACTTGCTTAACAAGACATGAAACTAGGACATTTAGGCTCCGGCGGCGGGTGGCCCGGGCTAGCCGCGTTCGATGAGGTGGCCGACGACCTCGGGGCCGGGGTGCCAGGAGCCGGAGCCGTCGCGGCGGGGGTTGGGCTCGGGCAGCTCGATCGGGTCGCCCTTGAGGCTGGAGCCGGCCGGGCGCGGACCGATCCAGCCGACCACCAGGCCGTGCTCGCCTTTCAGGAACCGGTGCGAGCGTACGCCACCAGTGGCGCGGCCTTTTGCCGGATACTCGGCGAAAGGGGTCACCTTGACGCTGGTGCCGGTGGCGGTGATGACCATCGGCTCGCCGTGCTCGGTGTCGTCGGTGCGCAGGGCGCCGAAGAAGACCACGTGCGCGCCGGCGGCCAGGTTGATGCCGGCCATGCCGCCGCCTTTGAGTCCCTGTGGGCGTACGAGCGAGGCGGCATAGCGCAGCAGCGACGCGTCGCTGGCCAGGAAGGCGAGCGTCTCGTCGCCGTCGGTCAGCCAGGTCGCGCCGACCACCTCGTCGCCGTCCTTGAGGCCGATCACCTCGAACTCGTCGGAGCGCACCGGCCAGTCCGGAGCGCACACCTTGACCACGCCGTGCCGCGTGCCCATCGCCAGACCGGGCGAGTTTCCGTTGTCCTCAGCCAACGGCGCGATGCCGACGACGTTTTCGCCCTTCTCCAGGCTGATCAGCTCGCGCACCGGCATGCCGCCGCGAAGTGATACGACACCGTCCTGCTCCGGCAGCACCGGCAGCGGCAACACGTCGGTCTTGAACGCGCGGCCGCGGCTGGTGACGATCAGGATCTGTCCGCGAGCGGTGGAATGGACGACCGCGGCGACCGCGTCGTGTTTGGTGCGGCCGCTGCGCCGCTTGGCCTCGGCGACCTCCTCGGACTCGGCGGCCGTACGCGCCAGCAGCCCGGTCGCGGACAGGATCACCTGGCACGGGTCGTCGGCGATCTCCAGCGGACCGGCCGGCTTGGACGCGGCCAGCACCTCCTTGAGGTCGCCGTCCATCAGGGTGGTCCGCCGCTCGGTCGGGAAGTCCTTGGCGACCTTGGCCAGCTCGCTGGACACCAGCTTCTTCAGGACCGAGTCGTCCTCCAGGATCTGGGTCAGCTCGGCGATCTCCTCGTGCAGCTTGTCCTGCTCGGCCTCCAGCTCCAGCTTGTCGTACTTGGTCAGCCGGCGCAGCGGCGTGTCCAGGATGTACGTCGCCTGGATCTCGGACAGCCTGAACTGCTTCATCAGGCCTTCCTTGGCGGCCTGCGCGTTGTCGCTGTTGCGGATCAGCCGGATGACCTTGTCGATGTCCAGCAGCGCCTTGAGCAGGCCCTCGACCAGATGCAGCCGCTCCTCGCGCTTGCGCTTGCGATAGGCCGTACGCCTGGTCACCACCTCGTAGCGGTGGTTGAGGAAGACCTCCAGCAGCGGTTTGAGACCGAGCGTCTGCGGCTGTCCGTCGACCAGTACCAGGTTGTTGATGCCGAACGACTGCTCCATCGGCGTCAGGCGGTAAAGGTCGGCGAGCAGAGCCTGCGGGTTGATGCCGGCCTTGCACTCGATCACCAGCCGCGTGCCGTTTTCCCGGTCGGTGAGGTCCTTGACGTCGGCGATGCCGGTCAGCCGCTTGGATTTGGTGACCTCGTCGGTGATCCGCTCGATGATCTTCTCCGGCCCGACACCGTACGGCAGCTCCGTCACGGTGATCGCCTGCCGGCCGCGGCTGCCTTCCAGCGGACCGGTCTGCACGCGCGCACGCATCCGTACGACACCACGGCCCGTCTCGTATGCCTTGCGGACCTCGTCCAGGCCGAGCAAAATCCCGCCGGTCGGCAGGTCGGGACCCGGTACGAACTCCATCAGCTTGTCGAGCGTGGCGGTCGGATGGGTGATCAGCCACCGCGCGGCCGCGATCACCTCACCCATGTTGTGCGGGATCATGTTGGTCGCCATCCCGACCGCGATCCCGGACGAGCCGTTGACCAGCAGGTTTGGATAGGCTGCCGGCAACACCATCGGCTGCATGAGCGAGCCGTCGTAGTTGGGGTAAGTGTCGACGGTCTCCTCGCCGAGCTCACCGACCAGCAACATCGCCTCGGCCGACAGCCGGCTCTCGGTGTAACGCGAGGCGGCCGGGCCGTCGTCTGGCGACCCGAAGTTTCCGTGGCCGTCGATGAGCGGGACGTTCAAGGAAAAGTCCTGCGCCAGGCGTACGAGCGCGTCGTAGATCGCCAGGTCGCCGTGCGGATGGTATTTGCCCATCACGTCACCGACGACCCGCGAGCACTTCACGTACGCGTGGCTCGGCCGATAGCCGTTTTCGTTCATGGAGAACAAAATCCGGCGGTGCACCGGCTTGAGACCGTCGCGGGCGTCCGGCAGCGCGCGCGAGTGGATGACCGAGTACGCGTACTCCAGGTAGGAGTCCTCGATCTCGGTCTTCACCGGATTCTCGTAGACGTTCGCGCCGGCGCTGTCGAACGCGGCCGGGTCCACCTTGGTGGTCGGCGCCTTACGGCGAGCCATTATGTCCTACACCCCTCTTTTGTACGCAAAACTCAGATGTCGATGGCTTCGCGGTCGACCCGCGCGGACGACTCGACCAGCCACACCCGGCGCGGCTCGACCTTTTCCCCCATCAGCAGCTCGAGCGCGTTGTCGGCGGCCTCCACGTCGTCGAGCGTGATCCGACGTACGGACCGGGTGGCCGGGTTCATCGTGGTCTCCCACAGCTCCTCGGCGTCCATCTCGCCGAGGCCCTTGAACCGCGGGATCGGCGTGACGACCTGTTTGCCGGCCTTTTCCAGCTGCGCGACCTTCTGCTCCATCTCGCGCTGGGTGAAGGTGAAGAACGTCTCGGCGTTGCGGCCCTTGGTGGTGATCTTGTGCAGCGGCGGCATCGCGGCGAACAGCCGGCCGTCCTCGATCACCGGCCGCATGTAGCGGGCGAAAAGCGTGATCAACAGCGTACGGATGTGCGAGCCGTCGACATCGGCGTCGGCCATCAGGATCACCCGGCCGTAACGCATGGTCGACAGGTCGAACGTGCGGCCGCTGCCGGCGCCGAGCACCTGCACGATCGAGGCGATCTCGACGTTTTTCAGGGTGTCGCCAAGACTTGCCTTCTGTACGTTCAAAATCTTGCCGCGCAGCGGCAGAAGCGCCTGATATTCGGAAACCCGGGCCATCTTGGCCGATCCCATCGCGCTGTCACCCTCGACCAGGAACAGCTCGCTGCGGGAGATGCCGGTGGTGCGGCAGTCGACCAGCTTCGGCGGCATCGACGCGCCTTCCAGCGCGGTCTTGCGCCGCGCCGCGTCCTTCTGCTGCTTCTGCACCAGCCGTACGCGCGAGGCGTCGACCACCTTCTGCAGGACGATTTTGGCTTCGGACTTGGTCTTGCGCGCCTCGGTCCAGGCCTTGATGTGGGTCTCCACCACGCCCTGGACGACCTTGGTGATGCCGGCGGTGGACAGCTCGTCCTTGGTCTGCGAGGTGAACTGCGGCTCCGGGATCCGGACGTGGATGACCGCGGTCATGCCCTCCAGCACGTCGTCCAGCGTCGGCATGTCCTCTTTGGGCTTGAGCAGGCCGCGGGTCTTGGAGATGGCGTCCTGGATCGCCCGCACCGCGGCGCGGTCGAAGCCCTTGCGGTGCGTGCCGCCGTGCATGTTGCGGATCGTGTTGGTGAAGCACTCGACCGTACGCTCGTAGCCGGTCCCCCAGCGCAGCGCCACCTCGACCTCGGCGTGACGCTCCACATTGGACTGCATCACGCCACTCGCGTCGGCGGCGTTTTCCTTGTATGTCCCCTCGCCCTTGATGACCAGCGTGCCGGACACCGGCTTTTCCCCGGCAGGAGACAGAAACTCCACCATGTCGGACAGGCCGTTGGGGAAGTGGAAGGTCTCCTCGGAGATGCTGCCGCCGGTGGCGTCGCGCAGCACGTACGACACACCTGGCACCAGGAAGGCGGTGTTGCGCAGCTTCATCCGCACGGCCTCGACGTCCAGCGCGGCGCCGGCCTCGAAGTAGCGCGCGTCGTACCAGTAGCGGATGGAGGTGCCGGTGGACTCGCCGCGCTTCATCCGGCCGACCACGCTCAGGCCGGACTTCGCGGTGAACTTGGCCTTGGGTCCCGGCCCGTCGAAGCTGCCCGGCGCGCCGTGCTTGAACGACATCTGGTGCACCTTGCCCGCCTGCCGCACCGTGATGTCGAAGCGGTGCGAGAGTGCGTTGACCGCGGACGCGCCGACGCCGTGCAGGCCGCCTGAGGTCTTGTAAGCGGCGCCGCCGAACTTGCCGCCGGCGTGCAACCGGGTCAGCACCAGCTCGACACCGGACAGACCGGACTTGGCGTGCACGCCGGTCGGGATGCCGCGGCCGTCGTCGTCGACCTGCACACTGCCGTCGGCGTGCAACGTGACGACCACCTTGGTGGCGTGGCCGGCGACCCCCTCGTCGGTCGAGTTGTCCACGATCTCGGTGAAAAGGTGGTTGATGCCGCGGCTGTCGGTGGACCCGATGTACATGCCGGGTCGCTTGCGGACCGCTTCCAGACCTTCCAGATGGGTCAGGTCATCGGCCCCATAGAGGATCTCGGCGGCGGCAGTCACAGGGTCGTTCTCCCAGGTCAACAGGTGTGTAGCGGCGGCTGGCCGGCCGGCGGCGAACAGTCGCGAGGCAGCGGGCCAGCACCCACGAGGGTAGCCGGACGCACCGACAACTCCGCGCATCTGGACCGTGTTTCCCCGCACTGCGCCGGCCACCGACACCGTACGCCTCAGCCGCGAGGCGCTGACCTGGGTGTACGTAGCTCAGTGGGAAGGGAAGGTTTCGGTGCAGATCCTGGCGATCTCGCGGTCGGCGGCCTGCTGCGCGGTGCGTACGGTCGCGGCGATCTCGGCGGCCAGCCTGGCCGAGTCCGGCTGCCGGAAGACCCGGTCGTCGACCTCCAGGCCGATCAGGTCGCCGCGACCGCCGACACGTGCGCGGATCCGGCCGTCCGGCGAGTCCGCGACGGTCTCGACGCGGTCGACGCCGTCGCGGATCGCACGTACGTTCTCGGCCAGCCGGCGCAGCCGTGCGACGCGGTGCGGATCATCGAGCATCGTCGGCCTCCTCGGCTGGCGGAAGGTCGAGCGCGACCACGTCGAAGTGCTGGCTGTCGTGCAGCGCTTCCAGGCCGGCGCTCGGCAACGCGAGCCACGGATGGCCGTCACCCCAGGCGGCGTACAGCCGGTCCGCGGTCGAGTACGCCGGCAGCAGCAACTCGCCGTCCGGCAGCCGGTGCAGCAGTGGCCGCGCGTCGGCGACCTCGGCGACGTGCTCCTTGCACGGCAGGTAGACCAGGTCCGGCAGGGCGTCCTCGTCAGTGGGCGACATTCCGCTCTCCCGTCCCGCTGCCACCGAAGCCGCCGAACGTGTCGCCGACGCTGGTCGCACCATCCTCCAGTGCCGTACCGATGTGCGTGGCGCCGTGTTCGAACAGCGAGTTCACCGCGCCGGAGGTGAAGGCTCCGGCGACCAACCCGACACCGGCGCCGACGATCGTGCCGACCGGTCCGCCGATCACCGTGCCGACCGCCGCGCCGGCGCCGACCGAGGCCAGCAGGCCGGCCGTGTTGGCGACGACCGCCTGGCCCACCGGCTTGCCGCTCTTCACGTCCAGCGCGATGGAGGTCGGCAGCATCGCGACGCCGAGCCCGCGGCCGGCCCACTTGAACGCCTTGGCGGCGGTCGCCGCCCCTTCCGGATCCGCCGCCGCCAGCCCCTTGAGCAGCTTGTCCCGCACCATGTTGGGGAGCATCTGCGCCAGGCCCGGCAGCGACCGGATCGCGCCGTCGCGCGCCTTCTTCGCCGCGGCGTCCTGCGCGGCCAGGGTGTTCTTCACCGCCTTGGCCTCTTCGTCGATGACCTTCATGCACTTCTGCGCCGCGATCATGGCGACCTGCGCCTGCGCGCCGGCCGCGCTGACCGGCGCGCCGGGCGCGTCGCCGCCGCCGATGCTGCCCGGCGCGATCATGCCGGCCTTCGCGTACATGTCCTGATAGCTCGCGACGACCGCGTTGACCTGGTTCTTCGCGCTGACCAGGTGTTGCGCGTACGACAGGCCCATGACGTTGAGCTGGCTGATCTGCAGTGCCAGCGCCTTGACCGCCTCGTGATAGCTGTTGACCTTCTCGACGGCCGCGCGTCCGGCACCGTCCCGCCACGCCTGGTCGATGCCGGAGGCCGCGTGCGCCGCCTGGAAGCCGCCTTCGCCGGCCTGGTCGGCCACCTGCTCCCACTGCTTGGCCAGGCCGTTCACCGCGTCCTCGTCGTCGGCCGGCCACACGGCCTCGACGCCGCCGCCCTCACGCACGATCGCGTCCCAGAGCGGACCCTGCGGCGGCGCCATCCCCATCAGTTCACCCCGCCCTGGCGCAGTCCGTCGAAGGTCGTACGTAGCTGCGCGTCGGTCTGGATGTACTGCGTGATCGCGTCATTGCCGGCACTGACCAGCTGGCCGGCGCCGGCGGTCATCGCCTGTTCGACGGCGCCGGCCTCCTGCACGGCCGGCGTGTAGACGCTCATGAACGCCTGTCCCATCGGCCCCTTGCCGACCTGTCCCTGGGACGCACCGATGGCCTGTTGGCCACCGCTCCAGGCCTGCTGGACGGCCTTGGCCGCGTTGGCCACACCGGTCAGCGCCTTGCCGGTGTTCTGTGCGTCGATGTCGGCGCCGTTCACCGCCGTCACCACCTCTCGCCGAGCAGCTCATCGAGTTCGCGCAGCAGCGGGTCGTACGCCAGGTCGACTTCGCGGTCGTCGCGTCCGACCAAGCCGGCCTTCTCGGCCAGCGCACGAGCCTCGCGGTCGACGTCGGCGCATCCGGCGCGTACGGCCTCCAGCACGTCGGCCACCAGGGCGTCGGCGTCGCGTACGCGGAATACGTGTGGATCGATCCGAAGCGACCGCAGGTCATGCCGTACGCCCACCACGGCCGTCACCAGTCCGCTGGCCGACTCGGCTTCGCTCTCCAGCGCGGACAGCGCGCGGTTGAGCCGATGGACCTGGTCCGCCGTCGATTTCGACATCGAGCCACCTCCCCTGCTGCCGACCCAACTTGCCAGCGGTCGGTCACCTCCGCCGCCGGCTGGCAGCAAGGTGCCACGATTTAGCCAGGTGCGCGCGTCGCGACCGCCACCGTACCGGCGCTCAGCCAGAGAATCGCCTGCAGCTCAAGCAAATCTCCGCGGGTCCAGTCGTGTTGACGGAGCCTGGTCCCGCAAAGCACCCCGTGCCCACGCATTCCGCGCTCAAGGTGTCGCAACGACGGTAGCTATTGCATTCCAACACGCGCGCTGCGATTTTGCGTTGAGGGCGACTGGCAAGTCCGAATCGCCACGGCGTCCCGGTAGATGGCGTGAAGGTCCAGTATGTGGGATCAGAAGGTATGTGGAGCGCTAAATGTCCGGCTTGCGAGGGTCGCAGATGGCATGAATGTCGAGTTACTAGCGCTGGACGCAAGAAACAAGGCTTTCACACCCGCGCGACCGCCAGGGGCTGTGACGGCTGTGACTACTGAGGCTAGTAATGCTGTTGTGGCTACTCGGCTGCACCAAATGTCTATTTTGATGTCTTGTTAGACAAGTATTACGCAGCCGAGCCGCATCACCTTCATTATCAGCCACAGCAGTCACACCAGCACCACTACGGACGCTGTGATGGCGTGCATGCCGACGGGTTGCTTCCCACACGGGACCTGGCTTGCTCGTTCTCCCCGTCGGCGGGCGCAGCCAACCACATTGTCGGAGGGGCCGCCGCCAAACAAACGCAACCACCCTCCCAAGCTCGGCGGCCCCTCCGACAATGTGGTTCCCTCCGGGCGCCGACGGGGAGAACGAGCAAGCCCAGAAAACCCAGCCCCGCCCACAACCGCCGCCCGCACCCCCATGCACACCGATTGGCATCCACGCGCCCCCTCCCTTGAGGTCGCCCTCCGCGCAGGAGCGCCCGCCGGGCAGGCGAAAAACCACCACCCACCCAACGCAACAAACATGAAGGCCCAACCACTCACCCAACGCAACAAACATGAAGACGTAACCACCTCCCCAACGCGACAAACATGAAGACCCAAACCACCTCCCAGCCCACCAAACACAAAACCCAACCATCTCCCAACGCGACAACCTGAGGACCACGCCCCCAACCACAACAACATGAAGACCCTGACCATCAGAGCCGCCACCCCTCGCCCCCGGCCACCACGACCCCGACGTTTCTTCGTGCGATGACTGGGTAGCCACCTGGAATGGCTGGTCAACAGACGATCGTGACCGATGTGCCGGCGCGGCTCGACCGGTTGCCGTGGTCGCGTTGGCATTGGACCGTTGTCATCGGGCTTGGCACGGTGTGGATTCTCGACGGTCTGGAGGTGACGATCGTCGGTGCGATCGGTGACCGGCTGACCGAGCCGGACTCCGGCCTCGTGCTCTCGCCGACGGCAGTTGGTTTCGCGGCGTCATGTTATGTCGTCGGCGCGGTGGCCGGTGCGCTTTTCTTCGGCTATCTCACCGATCGTATCGGCCGGAAAAAACTTTTCCTGCTCACCCTGGCAGTTTACCTGCTGGCCACCATCCTCACCGCGTTTTCCTTCAGCCCATGGTGGTTTTTCCTGATGCGCTTCCTCACCGGCGCCGGCATCGGTGGTGAGTATTCGGCGACCAACTGAACGGAACAGTGGACCACCCACCAACCCAACGCCACGACCCCGACACTCTCGGACCGGGGGCGCCTGTTCACGGCCGCCCCACGTCCAGAACCGCCTCGCTGACCGGCATCGGCCAGGGTTGGATGTGGCCGGTGCGGCCGGAGGCGTTCACCTGACACCTCTTTAGCGTTACAGTCTCGGTCGCCTCGATACGGAAGGCGGCGGACATGGCAATCCGGCACATCGTCACGGTTATCTGCGCTCTCCTGCTCAGCAGCCTCCCCGGCACGGTCGCAGCGGCGGACGCGGCCGCGCCGCCGGCGGAGATCTGCGGCAACGACAGTGTGCTCGGCGGCGGGCCGACCACTGCGCCGGATGGTGCGGTCGTGGTGCCGGCCGGCGACAACAGCGGCGTCGACTTTCGGTTGCCAGGCAAAACGTACTGGTTCGCCAGCGGCGTCCACACGCTCGGCGGCGACGAGTTCGACCAGGTGATCCCCGGCGACGGCAGTCATTTCGTCGGTGCGCCAGGAGCGGTCCTGGACGGCCAGCACGTCAACCGGTATGCCTTCACACAGCAGGCGACGAATGTCGTCATCGAATACCTGACCATCCAGAATTTTGGCAAGCCGGCCGGAAACAACAACGAAGGCGTGGTCAACCACGACGCGGCCAGCGGCTGGACGATCCGCTACAGCACGATACGCGACAACGCCGGTGCCGGCGTGATGCTGGGGTCCGGCGACAAGGTGAGCGACAACTGCCTGACCGCCAATGGGCAGTACGGATTCAGTGCGTACACACCGACCGGTCCGGCCAACATCGTCCTTGACCACAACGAAATCTCCTACAACAACACCGACGACTGGGAGAGCCGGATCGACGGCTGCGGCTGCACCGGCGGCGGCAAGTTCTGGAGCTCGGCGAATGTCACGGTGACCAACAACTACGTCCACCACAACAAAAGTGTCGGCATCTGGGCCGACAACAACAACCGCGGTTTTCTCATCGAAGGCAACTACATCGCCGACAACGACGACGCCGGCATCATGTACGAGACCAGCTACAACGCGGCGATCCGTAACAACACACTGATCCGCAACGCATTGGTCAGCGGCCCGCGCAACCCCGGATTTCCAACCGCCGCCTTGTACGTGTCCGAGTCCGGTGCCGACAGCCGCGTCGACACTGCCTACAACACCACCCTCGACATCTCCGGAAACCAGTTCGTCGACAACTGGAGCGGTGTCGTGCTGTGGGAGAACGCCGACCGGTTCTGCGGTTCGCCGGCCAACACCAGCACCGGAGAATGTACGCTGGTCAACCCGTCGGTGGTGACCGCGGACAGCTGCAACGCCACCAACATCGCCAACAGTCCCTACTTCGGCGACTGCCGGTGGAAGACGCAGAACGTCAAGGTCCACGACAACCTTTTCCAGCTGACCGCGGCAAATGCCGGCTCTGCCTGCACGCCAGACAACGGTTGCGGCTTCAACGCACTGATGTCCAACTACGGCACTTATCCCGACTGGTCGCCATATCGCGGCACGACCGTGCAGGACGCGATCACCTACCACCAGGGAAACGTGTTCAGCGCCAACACCTATCGCGGTCCGTGGCGGTTCCTGCCATACGATCAAAGCAATATCGTCAGCTTCGCCGAATGGCAGGCGGCACCGTACGGCCAGGACGCCGGAAGCACGCTCAGCTAGCGCGAGCGGCTATTCAAGACGGTCATCACGACCACCAGAATGCTCGCGCCGACGAGTACGACGGCCAGGCTGTGCAGGCTGGCGTCGGTGGCCCTGTCGCGATAGGTGACGCTGATCAGGCTCGCCGCGCCGATCGCGCCCAGATACATGAACGTACGCAGCAAACCGGCGGCCGTGCCGGTGTCGGCGGCCGGCGCCTGAGCATACATGGCAGCCTGGTTGGCGACCACCATCATCGCGTTCTGTACGCCGAAGATGACACTGATGACAACGAAAACCCACACCGGTGTGGAGGTGGTGAGCATCAGCAGCGCCGCCGAGCCGACGGTGAGAAGCACGGCGCCGATCAGCAGCGGCAACCAGATCGCGCGGTGACGCGAGACGATCGCCGAAACCACTGCTGCGACAACGAAAGACGGCATGAGGACCAGACCTGCGGCTGACGCGCTCAGGCCTGCCGACTGTTCCAACCACTGCGTCCATCCGTAGACAAAGCTGTACGTGACAAGGAAAGTCAGCGCGTAACGCAGATACGTCGCGACCAGCGCACGATTCCCGACGAGCATGCGGGTGAGTCCGGTCACGAAGTGCAGCGCTCCGGCAGACGACTCAACGGTAGGTTTTTCGTCCGTAGGCAGCCAAAGCAACGCCAGCGCAGCGCCGATCAGTGCCAGCGGAATGTTCACCAGGAAGATCGACCGCCAGCCACCGGCCGCGATGAGCAGGCCGCCGAGTGGCGGTCCGACAGCCATCGTCACCTGACCGGCGACGGCCAGCGCACCGAGCACGCCGCCCGGCGCCGACTGGTGCAGCCGCTCAGACTGCTGGCGCACCATCGTGATGGCCACCGGATACGCCGCCGACGTCCCCAGGCCGATGATCACTCGCGCAAGGACGACCCAGCCGAAGGCGTTGGCCAGAAAGCCGATCAGGCCACCGGCGGCGACCAGCGCCAACCCCGCCAGGTAGACGCGGCGCGGGCCGACGCGGTCGGCGAGCTTGCCCATCGTCGGCTGGCCGACGGCGGTTGCCAGATACAGCGCGGAAACCAGCCACGCCGTACGGTCGGCGCCGACGCCGAAGGCCTGTCCGATGGCCACGAGCGCGACCGCGATGATCGAGGAATTGATCGGATTGAGCACCGATCCGGTGCAGATGGCGACGACGAACCGCCGGCCGAAGCCGACGCTCACCGGGTTGACAGCGGGAAGAACGCGGGTCATGAAATCCCATCTCGAGTTGTCTTTCCGTCACCGGAAAGTCTTGCCCGCGCGGCGGCCGATGCCCAATACCGATGTGGGAAGATGAGTTACCCTGCGGGTATGTCGGTCGACATCCGGTTGATGCGTTACGTGGTCGCGATCGCCGAGGAAGGCAGCTTCCAGCGAGCGGCGGCCCGGCTGCACATGGCCCAGCCACCACTCAGCCGGCAGATCGCCGAATTGGAGCGTGAGCTCGGCGTACGGCTCTTCGAGCGCCGGCCCACCCGGCTCACCGCCGCCGGCACCACTTTCGTCGACTCCGCAAGGAAAATCCTCGACGACGTCGACCGGGCGGTCGCCCGTACGACCGCCACCGCGGCAACCGTCCGGCTCGGCTACGTCGTCAGCGCCGCGTACGACGTGCTGCCGCGGCTGCTCGCCGTCACGGCTGCGCAGTCGATACGCGTGGAAAGCAGCGAGGAGTCCGCCGACCTCGCGGGCGGCCTGCGCGACGGCCGCTTCGATCTGGCGCTTTCCCGCAGCATCCCGGAAGACGACGACTTCCGGCGGCTGACGGTCAGCCGCGAGCCGTTCGTCGCCGTCGTCGGCCGTACGCATCCGCTCGCCGGCCGTTCCGAGGTGTCCGTTGGCGACCTGCGCGGCAGCCGGCTGTTGCTCTCCGACCACCACCAGCCGGCCTATCGCGACGCGGTTTTACGAGTCGTGGCAGGGATAGTCGACGACGTTCAGAACAGCCAGATCGGCGGCTGGCGACACACCGACGACCTGCTCGACGGCCGCACGGTCACCATCGTGCCGCGTACGCTCGGCGACAACCCACCCTCCGCCGGCGTGACGCTGTCGCTGACAGAGCGGCCACCGGCGCCAGACCTTCAGCTGGTCTGGCTGCCACCGGCGTCCGCGGCCGCGACGCGGGTCATCGACCTGGCCGCGCGCCACACCTTGAGGAGATGACCGGGCGACACCATCGCGGTGGCCGGTTTCTCCATGTTGGCCACCTCCAGAAAGGTCCGGCCGAGCGCCGGATCGACGCTGCTGGCCAGCCGATAGCGGTCGAGATAGCGGTTGAGCATCCTGTCGGCGTAGCTGCGTTGTCCTTCCACCTCGGGAAAACGCCGGTCGCCGCCGACCGCGAGATCCCACGCGGGATCGATCGCTTTCGCGGCCTGCGGATAAAAACGTGCCGGCAGGCCGGCCGTCCCGGCGCGGGCGAGATCGCGCAGGATCAGCGCCTCGATCGCGCCGCAGGTCATTCCCTGGCCATAGGTCGGATTGAAGCTGCAGTTGGCGTCGCCGGTCACCACGAAACCCTCCAGATGACGGCGCTGCCGCTCGAAATGCCGGCGTACGCTGGACGGATATCGCATCAGCACGGCGTCGTCCAGCGGGGTCGCCTCGGCCATCAGCCGCGCCACCTGCGGCACCGGCAGCGACCTCGCGAAGGCCCGCATCTCCTGCTCGTCGGTCGTCGGATTGTGGCCGAACAGGCCGAAAAGCACCAGCTCCCACCGGTTGTCCTCGACGCGTACGACGCCGGCGCCGCGCGGCTTTCCCGGATACGGCACGCAAAGCAGGCCGTTGCGGCCACCGAGGTGGTGCGCCTCCCATTGATAGTGCCGCGTCACGTAGACGACGTTGACGGTGATCTCGGTGCTGTCCGGAGCCGGGAATCCGAGGCCGGTCAACCATTTCACCGCCTGCGAACCGCGACCGGAGGCGTCCACGACGAGATCGGCGTCAAGCGCGGCACCCGAGTCGACGAACACCCCGGTCGCCGCCGTCCGGTCCTGGTCGGTCTGCAGACCGGTCGCCGTCGCCTGGCGGATCACCACATTGGGCGCCGCCTCCACCCGCCGGCGCAGGTGAAACTCCAGCAGCGCGCGGCTGACGCCGATCAACGTCAGACCGGACGGCCTGGAGGCGACCGGGTGGCCGTCCAGATAGTACGTGGAATCCACCTGCGGGTCGTTGCGCAATGCGCCGGAGGCGACCAGCTCGTCGGTGAATCCAGGAAAAAAGCCGTCCAGGATGGTGGCGCCGCGAGAGAGCAGCACATGCAGCTGGTTGCTTTGCGGCACGCCTCGGCGCGGCTTCGGCTCGGCCGGCAGGTCGTGCCGCTCCAGCACGACCACCTCGGAAAACGTCTCGCTCAGCGCGCGAGCCGCCAACAGGCCGGCCACGCTCGCGCCAATGACGACCGCACGACGCACACTCATGACTGCCAACCCTCCGAAAGTCAGCCGGTCGCAACCGACGCGGTGGCCAGCGCGTGCCGCACCAGCTCGATCAGCGCGGCCAGGCTGGAGGCCCGGTCACGCGCGTCGCACATCACGATCGGCACCGCCGGACCGAGCGTCAGCGCCTCGCGGATCTGCTCGACCGGATACGCCGTCTGGTCGCCCTCGAAGCGGTTGACCGCCACGATGAACGGAATCTGCCGCTGCTCGAAATAGTCGACCGCGGAGAAACTGATGTGCAGCCGCCTGGTGTCGACCAGGACGACCGCGCCGACCGCACCGCGGGACAGCTCGTCCCACATGAACCAGAAACGTTCCTGGCCCGGCGTGCCAAACAGGTAGAGCACGATGGTCGGGCTCATCGGCGTACGCGGATTGATCGTGATACGGCCGAAGTCCAGCGTCACGGTCGTGCTCCGCTTGGCCTCGACGCCTTTCAGGTCGTCGACGCCGAGGCTGGCCTCGGTGAGGATCTCCTCGGTCTTCAGCGGCTGGATCTCGCTGACCGAGCCGACCAGCGTCGTCTTGCCGGTGCCGAAGCCGCCGGCCACCACGATCTTGACCGACTGCGGTTCCGGTGTTTCAGCCGCCACCTATGTCCTCCTGAGTCACAGTGCGCGCAGTCCGTCGAGAATTTGCAGCAGCACTTTCCGCTCCGGTCCGGTGTCCCGCATCCGGGCGCCGGTCACCACGATGCCGCGGTCGAGCAGGTCGCTCAGCATCACGCGTACGGCCAGCATCGGCAGCCGCACCTTGGCGGCGATCTCGGCCACCGACTGCCACTGCCGGCACAGGTCGACGATCTTGATCTGCTCCGGCTCGAGCCGAGTGCGGTCGACGTCGATCCGGGTGACGATCACCTGGGTCGACACGTCCAGGTCGTGAGTTGGTTTCGCACGTCCGCCGGTCAGCGCGTACGGCCGGACCGTGCCGTCTGTGCCGTCGGAGTCGTCGGCGTAGTACCACTCCTCGTCGGCCATCGACCTAGGACCTCATGCCGCCGTCCATGCCGACCGCCGCCGGATTGCGTACCGCGGTGGAGAGGTGCTGGCCGACCTTCTTCACCAACCGGTTCATCTCGTATCCGACCAGCCCGAGGTCGACCTCGCCGTCGGCGATCACCGCGAGCCGCGCGTTGGCACCGGCCGCCGTGACGACCAGATATTGCTGCGCCATCTCGACGAAGGTCTGGCGCACTGGACCGCCGCTGAACCGGTCGCTGACCGCGGAGGTGACACTGGACAGCGACGACGCCAGCGCGGCCAGCGCGTCGGCCTCGTCCTTGCTGATGTTGGCCGACTTCTGGATCACCAGGCCGTCGGTGGACAGGACGACGGCGTATTTCGCTCCGGTCGCACCGACGAGATCATCGAGCATCCAATCCACGTTGGTGGACTTGTTCGTGTTCATGCGGGCTTCCCTGTCTGCGGTGTTCATGACTCGCGGCCCTTGCGAGTGCCCTCCTGCAGGCTCGACAGCGACCGCCGGATGTCCTCCGACGACCTGGTGTCGGCCTCCGACCAACCGTCCGACTCCGGCCCGGCGTCCGCCGGCGGTCCGTCGCGCAGCTCCGGCGCGAGGCTCTGGCCGCGCTCACGCACCGGCAGCCTCGGCATGGCCGGCCGCTGCTCCGGCGCCAACGGCGTGACCACCGGTCGCGGCGAGGGACGCTGCGCGCTGTTCGCGGCGTGGCGGCCGGACATGGCCGACTGCGTCATCACCAACGGCGCCGCGTAGCGCGGATCCGAGTTGTCCGGCGCGGTCTCGCCGAGCCGCTTCGGCAGCGGCAGACCCGGCATCGGCGCGTTTGGCTCGGAGACTCCGTCGGCGTCCGGCCACGCCTGCACCGGCGCCGGCACCTCTCCCGGCAGTTCGGCCGGCTCGTCTTGGCGGCGGGCCGCCGGCAGCTCCGGTGGCGCGGCACGTTCGGAGGTCTCCACGAACAGCTCGCGCGGCAGCAGGACGATCGCGCGTACGCCGCCGTATGGCGAGTCGCGCAGGTGTACGCGCCCGTCCAGCGCACCGGCCAGGCTGGCGATGACCCAGAAGCCGAGCTGCGAGGCGTCGCCGAGGTCGCGCACGCTGAACGTCGGCGGCTCGCCGAGCAGCTTGTTGAACCTGGCCAGGTCCTGCGGCGACATGCCGAAGCCCTGGTCCTCGATCTCGACGACCACACCCTGGTCGACCCGGAAGCTGCGCACCTGCACGATGGTGCCCGGCGAGGAGAACTGCAGGGCATTGTCGAGCAGGTCCGCGATCATGTGGATGACCTCGGCGACGGCGTTCTGGTTGAGGTCGAGCGCGTCCGGCACCACCTCCACCTTGACCCGCTTGAAGTGCTTGGTCTCGCCGGCAGCGGCGCGTACGACGTTGCGCAACGGCACCGGGTCGCGCCACCGCCGGCCCGGCCGCTCGCCGCCGAGGATGACCAGGTTTTCCACGTTGCGCTGCAGCATCGCGGCCAGGTGGTCCAGCGCGTACAGCTGCTGCAGCCGGTCGGGGTCCTTTTCCTCGTTTTGCAACGCCTTGAGCTGGTCGAGCAGCTGCCGCTGCGGTCCCTGCAGCCGCCGCGCGATGCCGACCAGCAGCTTCTGCGTGCCCTCGCGGCCGTCCGCCTCGCGTACCGCCGCGCCGACCGCCGCGACCTGCGCCTGGCCGATCGCGTCGGCCACCTGGCCGATCTCGTCCTCGCCGAAACCGGTCAGGCCGAGCATCTCCGGCCTGGTGTCCCTGGACTCGTTCTCGCGTACCCGCCGCAGCACGTCCGGCAGGCCGCCGACCAGCGCCAGCGACCGGTCACGCAGGCTGCCGAGCCGGGCCGCCAGCGCGGTCGACTGGCGCAGCGACCACACGAACACCGCGATGGCCAGCACGAGGGCCAGCAGGCTGCCCAGGCCGGCCGACAGCAGCTGTCCGTTTCCGCTGTTGAGGGCCTCCAGTGACACGATGTCGGCCTGCTGCTTGGCCAGCGCGATCAGGCCGTCGGACACCGTGGTGGCCAGCAGGTTCCAGCTGGATTCGCCGACCGGCAGGCCGGACGGCACGCCTTCGGTCCACGGGCCCTTCGCCAGCAGCGCGTTCTCCGCGGTGACCAGCTTCTTCCACGCCTCGCTGGCGACCAGCGTGCGTACGCCGGCCTGCACGTCCGGCACCACGTTGAGCTGCTCGAGCTGGAGCTGGGAGTGGTACGCGCCGACCAGCTGGGCGAAGGAGTTGAAGTCGGCCGCGTCGAACTTGCCGGCCGCGAACGCGGTGGCCGCGCGCGATCCGGCGCGGGACATCAGGTCACCGAGCCGGAACAGGTTGGTCGCGGCGATGCCGCCCTGCGTCGCGGTCACGTCCGGCACCGTGCGGGCCTGCGTGTTGAACAGCCGGATCGCCGCGTCCAGCAGGTCGTTGTAGAAGGCGAACACCCCGGCCGCGCTGATCGTGCCGGCGTTGACCTGGTTGCGTACGCCGGCCAGCCGGTCCAGGTAGACGGTGAGGTCGGCCATCCGGTCCTTGATGTCCTGCGGCGCCTGCGCCAGCGCGGCCGTCGCGCGCGACCTCATCAGGTCGAGCCGCTGGTCGCTGACCTGGCGTTGCGCGTCGAGCTGCTGGCGGCTCTGCGACGGCTCGGTGAGCAGCGCCATGCTGAGCCGGCGCTCCTTCTCGATCGAGGTCAGGCCGTCGACCGCCGGGATGGAGACCTGCCGCACGCTGACCGCGACCTGCCGGACGTAGAAACCCTGGAAACTCAGGAAACCGCCGCCGACCAGCACGATCAGCGCCAGCAGCACGCTCGGCACCAGCACCATCCGGCGGATGCGCCACTTGATCGACGGGCTGCGCCGCTTCCTGGTCTTGGTACGTCGCGGGAGATCAACACGCTGCTTACTCATCGCGCTCCATGAGATGCGCCGGCACGGCCAGAACTGGACAACGGGGTGGACGTAGCAGTCAGCTGACTTCCGTGAAACCCCTCCAAGGCAGCCAATATACCTACCCGCATCCGACGTACCGCACGTGGCCGGCAGCTTACTCCTGGCCGGAAACGGCGATGTGCGACCCCGAAGTTTTCCGTCCGGTGGTTGACAACCTGACCACTTGACCGCTAAATGGCGCCGCTCGCGCTCCCCTGAAGCAGATCTGACACCGCGCCGGGACGGCGGTGAAGCAGGTCGCTGACAGCGTCGACGGCGGTTGTCACGGCGGTGACAACGACGATTCCGTTCGCGGCGGCCGCGGTCGCCGCGCGTACGAAGGGAAGAACTGGATGCCGAACAAACGATGGCTGGCCGTGCTGGCCGCCGTTGCCGGGGTGGCGCTGGCGGTGCCGACCGCCGCCTCGGCCAGCGTCACGGCCGCGTCACGGCCGGGTTACCCCTGCCAGCTCTATCATTTCTGTGCCTGGGACCAGACCGGTCCCAATCCGGCAACGCTGCTTTTCGACATCTCCGGGACCATCCCGTGCGGACAGCTCTTCGAGTTGGGTGCCGGCATCAGAAACCGGATGGGCTCGATCAACAACATGACCAGCGGGACCTGGGAGTTGAAGGACGGCGCGAAGGTCGTGTTCACCGCCGACGAGAACGCGTGGGGAAACCTGCCGGCGGCCGCGCAGAACAACGTCGACAACATGCGGTTCGTCTGCACCTGACCCGATCGGCGTGGCCCGGGCGGGTTTCCCGTCCGGGCCATCGTCGTGACGTGCGGTGTTGCCTTTGACGCGGACGTCAGGGGTTAGCGTGGCGCGCCTGACTCCGTCACCTACCCAAGGGAAGCGTTATCGTGTCGTCCAAAGAAATCCGGCTCGTGTCGGTGCCAGACGGCCTGCCACGGCTGGAAAACTTCGCCGTCGTCGAGGTGCCGACACCGGCCGCCGGACCCGGCCAGGTTCTGGTACGCAATCTTTTCTTCCAGGTTTCCGCGCGGTTGCGTCCGTTGCTGTCAGGGGCGACCGAAGGCACCCCGCTGCCGTCCGTACGGCCAGGAGACTCGTTGCCGTCGGCGACGGTCGGTGAGGTCGTCACGGCGCCCGGCGGAAGCGGCCTGGCGGCCGGCGACCTGGTCTCGCACTGGTCCGGCTGGCGCGAGTACGCCGCCGTACCGGCCGGGGCCTGCACGCCGCTGGGCAAGGTCTTCGACGATCCGGTCGTCCATCTCGGCTCCGGGTGGACGGCCTATCTGGCGCTGACCCAGTGTGCCGACCTGCGGCCGGGCGAGACCGTACTCGTCACCGGCGGCACCGGTGGTGTCGGCTCGCTGGCCGCGCAGATCGCTCGCCAGCTCGGTGCGGCGCGGGTGATCGGTACGACCGGATCGCCGGCCAAGGCGGACCGGATGGTGTCCGAACTCGGCTATGACGTGGCAGTCGTACGCGGTCAGCGGTCCATCGCCGATGCGGCGCCCGACGGCATCGACGTGGTCGTGGACAACGTCGGCGGCGACGAGCTGCGTGCCGCGGTCGCCGCCGCCCGCACGGGAGCGCGTGTGAGCCTGGTCGGCACGTTGGCCAGCCAGCTCTCGCCGGCCGGCGACGGCGCCACCGCGCCGGTCGAGCTGGACACCTTTTCGCTCATCCTCAAAGGAATCAGCATCCGCGGTGTCGGCAGGGTCGACGATCCGGCGATCCGGTCGCAATGGCAGGACCGGTTCGGCGGTTGGCTGGCCGGCGGGCACGTCGTATTTCCGCACGTACGGGTGCCGGGTATCGAAAGCGCGCCGCGAGCGTTGCAGGAAGTGATGAGCGGCAAGCACATCGGGACTGTCGTCGTGGAGTTGTGAGGAGTGACCGGTGAGAATTGGTGACGCGGCCGCGGCCGCCGGCACGACGCCGCGCGCGCTGCGTTTCTACGAGCAACGCGGACTGCTGCCACCACCTCGCCGGACCCCGGCCGGCCAACGCGAATACGGCGTCGACGACATCGCGCGCGTACGTGTCATCCGCGAGCTGCTGGCCTTTGGTCTCACCGTCGACGACCTCGCAGCGCGCGCCGACCGCCTGCGATTGCTGGAGCCCGGCGAAATGCCGCGCTATGGCGAAGGCGTGTGTGCGCGCACGAGCGGGGTCGTCGAACGCCGGCTCGCCGTTATCGACGCGGAAATCCGGCGGCTGACCGAGCTGCGCGACCGGCTGGCCAGCCAAACGGTGCGCCGCTGATGACTCGGATCAAGAGATATTTATTCCTCTGGACCCGAGATATCGTTGCTGAGCAGCGGAAATCCGACCCGGTCGGGGTACGAGCGGAAAAAGTTCCCGAATGGTGGGCGTTTTAGACCACCTTGACTTGACATTGTCGTGTACTGGTCTGAATACTCCTCCGCGTGGAATGGCGACTTCTTCTGGTCGCTCGCCGGTACGTCGATCTTGTCCGGCAGGCGAGCAGCGTCTGTCCGCGCTCATAAGAGCGTCGCGGCGCTGATTCTCTTCGCGGTCCCGGTCAACCGGCGACCGGCTTCCTGATTTTTTTCCCGCCACAACCGGTGTGTTCGTACGGACCGGTCGGTGCCGCGTGCCCAAACCACACTCCTCTCTCTCCCCTTTTCCCAGCAAGGAGTGGCAGATGCCCCTGCCCGGAAAATCCCGCCGACGAAGGCCGGCCGCACTGGTGGCAGCCTTCGGCCTGGCGGCGGCGGCGCTGGTGTTGCCAGGCCAGCAGGCCGCGAGCGCCGGTGTCGAACAGCTCGTGTCGAGCCTGACCGGCGCGGACGGAAAGCTCTACACCGCGACCAACCATCTCGACCGGCAACTGGCCAGCACCGCGGCGACCGGAAAACGCAAGGAATGGCTGGTCGTCTGGGCCGGCGACGAGAACATCGCCGACACCGCGGTGAAAACCGGCAAGAGCCTGCCCGGCGGCCTGTCGGTGGACCTCGGTTCGCTCGGCAAGACGGTCACCGATGCGTTGCCTGGCCCCGATTTCCTTGCCGTCATCGACGCGACGAAAGGCTCGCCGACCTACGGCAAGGTGGTCAACACCGTCACCGTCGGTCCGCTGGTGGAAAACGAGCCACACCACGTGCAGTACATCTGGCACAAGGGTGACAAGATCTACGCCGGTGGACTTTTCAGTGCCGCGACTTACGTTTTCGACGTGAAGAAGCTGCCAGAGGTGAGCCTGAGCGGCATCAGCCTGCCGACCCAGACGCTCGGCGGCTCGGTGCCGGACGCGTACTGGGTGCTCAAGGACGGCACCGCCTACGGCACCTACATGGGTGGTCCGGTGGTCCCCGGTCCGTACGTCTATCCCAACGGCAAGACGGTGATCGGCAACGGGTTCGCCGGTTCTCCCGGTGAGCTGGTGCATTTCGACCAGCACGGCAAGGTGCTCGGACAGGCGCCGGCGGCGACCGGGAAGGCCGAGGACGCCAGCCAGTGCCTCGACCTGCCGACGACCGTGACGCCGACCTGCGCCAACCCGCACGGCATCCAGGTGCGCGAAGACCTGGACCGGTTGATCACCAGCGATTACGCCGAACCGCGCAACATCATCCTGGATCCGGTAAAGGCGCCGTCGCCTTATCTGCGGCGTCCGACCGTACGGATCTGGGACATCAAGGACCGCGCGCATCCGAAGGTCGTGTCGGTGAACTACCTGCCGAAAGGTCCGCGGTCCAACCCGGATGATCCACTGCGCAACGAAAACCGCGCGGTGATGGAGACCACGGTCACCAACCTGCCCAACCACAAGGGGGCCTTCGCGGAGACCATGTCCGGCGGTGCGATCTTCTACACACCGGACATCACCGCGGCGAATCCGAAGTGGCGTGAGGTGTTCGACGACACCACCGCCGCGGCGGCGCTGGGATCGTCGCAGTTCCCGGCCGGCAACGACGGTGGCGGTTGGCTGCAGACCAGCCTGGACGACAAATACCTCTACCACGCGGTGATCGGCCGACCGGCCGGCATCTACGGTCCGAGCGATCCCGGTTCGCCCGGCTACGTCGTGTCGCTGAACATCGAGAAACTCCTTGCCTCCGGCGAAAACCCGAAGGTCAGCATCGACACGGCCGACGAGATCACCGGCGGCGGCGACGAGCCGGACGCGCCGACGATCGCCGGCATCCAGAAGATCGACGGCGGGCCGCACTGGGGCACGCTCGACAACTTCGTGCTGGGCGGCGACGGTCTTTACCACGAGACCAAGCAGACCACCCGGATCGCCACGTCGAACTATTTCGTCGCGCGCACCGGGATCGACGGCAACCACAAGGTCTGCATCGTCGACTCCAACCCGAAAACCGGTGCGCTGTCACTGGACACCACGTTCCGGGACGAGAACGAGGGCACGCCGTGCGTGGACTTCAACCGGCAGTCGTGGCCACACGGCAAGCTCGGCAACGCCAAACCGCACTCCGAGCTGTTCGTCGTCGCGGATGAGGATGTCGCGTAACAGATGATCACCGAAATGGCGCACGCCGGCGGCACCGACGCCGGCGAGCTCACCCTGGCCGCGATCGGCCGCGTGCTGTTGATCCTCAGCACCGCCACGGTGGCCGGTGGCGCACTGGTGCGTCCACTGGCCGGTCCGCCGTCCACCGTTGCGAGGTGGATCGGTTGGGCCGCGGCCGGGGTGGCTGCGCTGACCTGCCTCACGACGACCGGCGACGGCGTGCCGATGCCGGTCGTCGCGGCGCAGGTCGCCGTCACGTTGGTGGTCGCGGCGTTGCCGGCAACCGAAAACCTGTCGCGGTTCAGCGTCGCCGGCGGCGCGGTCCTGGCCGTGCTCGTCGCGGTCGAAGCGGTCATCGACTCCACCGGTGCGGTGGCGTGGGTCGGGTTCGTCCACGTCACCGCGCTGGCGGTCTGGCTCGGCGCGGCGGTCGCGTTGTGGACCGCCGGCGACCGGGCCGTGACGGCACCACGGACCGGCGTCATCTCGTACGCGGCTGCCGCCGTCGTGCTCGTCAGCGCGGTTGTTTTGGCAGCGCTGCAGGGATTGGCCTTCGACGAGCGGCTGTGGCTGACACCGTACGGACTGGTGACCGTCATCGAAACGATCGCGGTGATCGCCGGCGTGGCCATCCAGGCGCGCCGAGTGCCGCTGGCGACCTTCCAGGCCGCCGGCGTCGCGGTTGCGCTCGCGGCCTGGTCGAGCCTGGCCGCGTTCCCGCCACCGGATCCACTGCCGACTCCCGGAACACCGTTGCTGCGTCAGCTGAACCTGGCCGGCGCACGCACACCGGTGCTGGTCACGCCGAGCCGGCCGGGACTCAACCTCGTGCACATCGGTGGCGCCAATGCCAACGACGTGTCGGTTGCAGTCGACGGTGGCGCACCCGTACGCGCAGGTGCACAGCCGGGTGCGGCCGGCGGCTGGGCGGTGGTCACGTTGCCGCCCGGCCGCAGCACTTTGACCATCTCACACGAAAACAGCAGCGCTTCCGTCCGCGCGGACACGGGCGCGGCTGGCCGTACGGTCGCCGGCGCGATCGGACCGGACGCCGCCGAGTGCGCGAGCGCGGCGCTCGGATCCGTTGTGGCCGGTCGAAACACGCCACTGACCAGTTGCCCGAGCGATCGCCTGTCGGCCGCCGACGACGCGTCTTTGCGATCGTTGTTGACATTCCTGGCCGCGCGGAAGGTGCCAGCCATCACCGTGCTGTCGGACCTGTCGCCACGGTCGCAGGCGGCGGCCGCACTCGTACGCACCACCGCGGCCGCGCTGCACCTGCCGGTTTCGGCGGAGAAAAAGGGAAACCGGCCAGGTGCCCTGGTCGTCGTCTCCGGCTGGACGCCGGCGGCGGAAAAGCTGAAGGTGACCGGCACGGCGTACACGGCCGGCGTCTGGTTGGCGCCGTGGCTGCTGTCGGCGCCGGTGCTCAGCAACAACGCCGGGTCGATCCTGCCGCTGCGGTTCAACCCGCACGAGACCGGGCCCGGCCAGTACGCGGCAGCGGTCGCGCGCGGTTTCGGCTCTGACTATCCGACCGCGTCGGGTTATCTTGGCTGGCTGGGAAAACCGCTGGCCGCGCCGACGCAGCTCTACGCGGCATCGCCGGTCGGCTTCCTGCCGGCCGAGTTCGAGATGCATCACGAAGGTGCCGCGCTCGGCTGGCTGCCGGACGGCACGGTCGTACCGATCACCGGGTCTTTGCCGGATCCGGCGACATCATAGGAGGTTTGACATGGCGGTAGCGGACGAAAGCCTGTCCACGGGGATCACGAGACCGGTGGCGCCACCGGCGAAATGGGCGGTGATCGGCGTCGGCGCGGTGCTGGCCGTCGGCCTCGGCGGCTGGATTTTCGCGGTCGGCGGCGGCAAGACGGTCATCCTGTATGTCCTCGGCCTGCTTTTCGGTCTGGTACTTTTCCACTCACGGTTCGGATTCACCTCGGCCTGGCGGCAGCTCGTCGCGGTCGGCCAGCCGAAAGCGTTGCGCGCACACATGTTGATGCTCGCGGTCGCGTGCGTGCTCTTCGCGATCCTGCTCGGTGGCGGCATCGGTTTCGGTGCCACGCCACAGGCATCGCTGCAACCGGTCGGCGCCGGGGTCGTCGTCGGAGCGTTTCTTTTCGGTGTCGGCATGCAACTCGGCGGCTCGTGCGCCTCCGGCACGCTGTACGCCGTCGGCAGCGGACAGACCTCGATCCTCATCACGCTCGGTGGTTTCATCGCCGGATCGGTGCTGGGCGCCGCCAACTTCACCTTCTGGAGCAAGACGATCCCGACCGGGCCGACCGTGTCGCTGGCCAAGACACCGCTCGGATATCCGGGTGCGTTGGCGATCTCGCTGGCCGCGATGGCGGTGATCGTCGGCATCTCGTACTGGGTCGAGCGGCGCCGCAAGCCTCCGGCGGTCGAGGAACCGCCGACCGCGAGCGGATTCCTGCGCGCCGTCCGTGGCGCGTGGCCGCTGTGGGTCGGCGCCATCGGCCTGGCCGTGCTCAACGCGGCGACGCTCTTCTTCTCCGGAAGCCCGTGGGGCATCACCTTCGCGTTTGCGTTGTGGGGCTCCAAATTCCTGCAACTGTTCGGTGTCGACGTGGCGCACTGGGCCTACTGGCAGGTGCCGAAAAACGCCGCCGCGCTGGACGCCTCGGTCCTGCTCGACAAGACCTCGGTGATGGACTTCGGCATCATCCTCGGCGCGCTGATCGCCTCCGCCGCGGCCGGAGCTTTCGTGCTGCACCGCGGAATTCCGTGGAAGCTCGCGCTCGGCGCGGTGATCGGAGGTGTGCTGATGGGCTATGGCGCGCGGCTGGCCGGCGGCTGCAACATCGGCGCGTACTTCTCCGGCATCGCCTCCTTCAGCCTGCACGGCTGGCTGTGGGGCCTGCTGGCCATCGCCGGCACGTACGCCGGCCTGCGCCTGCGGCCGCTTTTCGGCCTGGCCAACCCCAAACCGACCGACGCGGTGTGCTGAATGCCGACCGTCACCAAGCTCCGGATCGTCCTGTATTCGTCGGTCGCGGCCGTGCTGGTGTTCGCGGCCGCGACCGGCGGCACGATCTGGCTAAGATCCAGCCAGCAGCGCGCGACCACCGCTGCCACGGTTTCGTCGACGACCACACCGAAAGCCGAGGTCGACCAGGGACGTGCGACCGCCGGTCAGCCGGCGCCGAAGAAGCATCCGGTGCGGCACGTCAAGCTCGCCGTGACCGGCGCCGGACCGGTGTCGCTCACCTACGACACGACCGGAACCGGGTTGGTGCGCAAGGAAAGTGGCGTTTCGCTGCCGTGGCAGGACAACTACCAGTGGCCGGCCGACCAGCCGCTGCAGGTCGTACAACTGCTTGTCCAGGCGGCCGACGGAAAGACCGTCACCTGCACGGTCACCGTCGACGGCAGGGTGGCGGTCACCAAGTCATCGTCGGCCGGCCAGCCAGTCGCCGTCTGCTACGCGAAGTTCGCCCCGGTGAGATGGTAGCTGGTGCCTCGCCAGAAAACATTGGCCGAGGTCACCGCCTCGCCGTCGGCTTCAAATCGCCGGCGCCTCGAAGTCAGTTTCACTCGCAGCGAAGGGAAAATGCTATCCACCGACGTGGTTGGTGGCGTGGTTTTGTCGGTGTGGCCGGTATTATTGGAGCCATGACCACTCCTTCCGCCACCACCGCGCCAGTCGGTGACCCATGGCCGGAAGAAGACGCGGACGCGCTCGCGGCGATGCTGCGTGACGCCGAGCGTGAATATCGCAAGGCCGCGGCGCGTGTGTTGAATATCGTGAACGCGATCGAGCACAAAGAGGCGTACGAGCAGCTGGAGGCGAAAAACATCCAGCAGCTGTTGGAAGACCAGTTGTTGCTCTCCCCGACCGAGGCCAGTCGCCGGGTGCAGCGCGCTCGCGCGTTCTGCCCGGGCATGGCGTTGAACGGTGAGATGTTGGCGCCGAAGCTGGACCTCGCCGCCCAAGCCATGCGCCGCGGCGACCTCGCGGACTCGCAGTTGGACGCGATCCGTACGGTGATCACGAGGTTGCCGGCGCACGTGGACTTCCAGCAGCGCCGCGAAGCCGAAGCGGCCGTGGTGGAGTGCGCCAAGCACATGGACGCCGGTCGGCTCTACCGGCTCGGCACCCGGTTGCATGCCTATCTCCTGGGAGATGCTCCGCGATTGTCTGGGTGTGGCGCGTGCGTACGAAGGCCTCACCATCAGCCCGGAAACCGCCCGCCGCCTCGCCTGCGACGCGGACATTATTCCGGTCATCCTCAACTCCGAAGGCGTACCACTGGACGTCGGCCGCAAGGAACGGCTGGCCGGCCCAGAGCTGCGGAAAGCGTTGATCGCACGAGACAAAGGCTGCACCCGGCCCGGATGCACGCGGCCCGTCCGGCACACGCGGTCGCACCACATCGTCATGGGTGGACGGTGGCACCACATGTCTGGAAAATTGCGTGTTGCTCTGCGACCGCCATCATCGCGAAAATTCACCACACCGACTGGACCGTACGGATGAACAACGGCCACCCGGAGTTCATCCCACCACTCGATGTGGACTACGAGCAAAAGCCGCTGCGAAATACCTACCACCTGTACGGCTGAACCGAACAGGTGGACCACCAACCAACAACACAAGCGCTTGTTTCCTCGCCTCAGCTATCGGAATGTTGAGACGAGGACCAAGCGCGTCCCCATGCATCTCAGCCTGGCATGGCAGGGCGGCTCGGGAGCAGATATTGGCGGCCTGTCTCCGAGTGCGCTGTGGCGGTGTTGAGTGTTGTAGTGCTGGAGCCATGGTGCAAGGGGCGGCCGATCGTTCGGTGTTTCTGGCGTAGACCTGCCGCCACGCTCGGCCTCCTCGGCCTCGACACGCCACTCCGACCCGGAGGTTCTCCCTCTATCAACCAGCCGCGCCACCACCAACGTCCTGGCCGGGTGCAACTAGAATCGCGGCGGAAGGAGGGCGCGATGAGCGGTGCCGCTCGGTTCGTTTGGTCCTCTGGCTGCCTGCACGGGCTGGTTTGTGGCCTGTTCGTGACGTTTTGCGATTACTGGTGGCGCGGCGTCGACGCGCCGGTCCCGCTGTTCGCCAGCCTCATCCTCGTCCCGTACGGCCTCATCGCCGGCTTCGTCGTCGGACGTCGCCGGCCGGTGCCGATCGCGGGCGGCGTCGGCGCGGTCACGGCCCTGGTCAACGTCGGCCTGGTCACCGTCGTGGAGGCCATCGTCACGGCGATCACCGAGCCGGCCACGATCTATCCGATCGCCTGGATCCTTTACGGCGTCATGTTCCTGCTGCCGATCGTCGCGATCAGCGCCATGTGCGCGGTGGTCGGCGGTGCGCTCGCGCAGTCGCGGCTGCTAGCGGCGCTTACGCGGCGTCGCTGACCGTGGCGGCTGCCGCCGCATGTGGTCGCGTACGCGCGACATGATGTCGCCGAGGCGGCGCAGGTCACGGTCGGACAGCGGCTCGAACAGCAGCCGGCGGACGACCTCGATGTGGCCGGGCAACAGCCGGTTGACCAGCGCCACGCCTTTCCCGGTGATCGTGACCACCGTCGATCGCTCGTCGTCAACGCTCGGGCCACGGGTGATCAGGCCGGCTTTTTCCAGCAGGCCGGCCTGATACGTGAGTCCGCTGCGGCTGTAGACGACCCCGTCGGCGAGCTGGGTCATGGTCAGCTGGCCGTCGCCGCCGGCCAACCGCGTCAGGATCCCGAACTGCACCGAGCTGAGTCCGCTGTCGGCACGCAACTGCAGCTCGACCTGGTGCTGCAGCAGGCTGACCGCCTCGGTGAGCGCGAAATAGGCAGCCAGCTGCTCGGGCTCCGGCGAGTCGATGCCGGGATCGACCAGTGATCCACTCACTCCCGTCAACTTACCTGCTTCGAGTCCGAAGCGCTTGCACTTCGAATTCGAAGCACTTACGCTTCGTCTTGTACTTCAACTTCGAAGCAACTGGAGTGGTCATGAAGGCGATGCGTTATCCCGCGTACGGCGACAGCGACGTGTTGGCGTACGAGGAAACCGGGGAGCCGGTGGCCGGTGCCGGGCAGGTTGTCGTCCGGGTCGCCGGCACCGGGTTCAACATGCTCGACGTGGCGATCCGGCTGGGGATCCTGCGCGACGCGATGCCGATACGGTTTCCGCACACGCCAAACGTCGACGTGTCCGGCGTCATCAGTGCGGTCGGCGACGGTGTCACCGGCTGGAGCGTCGGCGACGCGGTGGTGGCGTTCCTGCCGGCGACCGAGCCAGGCGCGGCGGCGGAATACGTTGTGGTGCCGGCGAAAATCCTTGCCGCGGCGCCACGGTCAGGTGAGCTGGCCGATGCCGCGGCACTGCCGGTCGCCGGCCTGACGGCCTGGCAGGCGCTGTTCGAGTACGCCGAGCTGACCGCCGGCCAGACCGTGCTCGTCAACGGCGCCGGCGGCGGAGTCGGCGGATTCGCCGTACAGCTGGCGAAACGCGCCGGTGCGACGGTGACCGCGACGGCGAGCCGGCGCAGCCAGGACCGCGTCCGGTCGTACGGTGCCGACGAGGTCGTCGACTACACCGCGACACCGGTGCTCGAGGCGGTCGCCGGCCGGCGTTTCGACATCGTGTTGCAACTTGTACGCGCCAGCGCCGAGGAAACCGCACAGCTGGCGGAATTGGTGGCCGATGGCGGCGTTTTCGTCAGCACCACGACTCCTGGTCCGGACCACGTCCGTACGCGGAACGTCATGGTACGCAGCGACGCGGCTCAGCTCACCGACCTTGTCGGCCTCGTCGACCGCGGCGAGCTCGTGGTCGACGTGGTCGATCGGCGGCCGCTCACCGACCTCGCCGCGGTGCACGACGCGGCGGCGGCCGGCAAGCTCACCGGCAAGACCGTGCTGACCCCGTGACGGCGTTTTAGCGGTAACCGGCGGCATGGTCCGAAAGTAGGTGTGCGCTGCCACTTCCGTATCGGCCGCCGGTCCGCCGGTGCGTGATAAATGGCGGCCTGTGTTCGGCGGCGATAGGTTCGCCGCGTGAAAACGACTCCAAATCGTGTTGCCGCGCTGGTGCTGGTGTTGGTGACACCGTTGGTCGCCGAGCTGGCCTTCAGTACGCCGCTGCGGATGGCGTGGCTGGTGTTGTTGTGGCTGCCGATCTATGGCGCCGGCATCCTGCTGGTGCGCGAGCTGGTGCGCCGCGCCGGCCGCGGCTGGCCGAGCATTCTGTTGCTCGGCTTCGCGTACGAGCTGGTTGAGGACGGCATCGGCCTGCAGGCGCTGTCCAGTCCGCACCTCTACCACGCGGCCGACTGGGGTGCGCGGGTTTTCGGCCTGAACCTGCCGTACTGGGAACTGAACGCCATCTATCACGTGGTTTTCAGTGCGGCTATCCCGATCTTGCTGACCGACCTGATGTTTCCTTCGCACCGCGATGTGCCGTACCTGAAGACGTTTGGTCTGGTGGTGACCGCGATCGTGGCGCTGCTGGGGTTGGGGTTGCTGCGGATTTCGGTGCCGCCGAGCCAGGATCCAGGTTACGTCGCGCCGTTGTGGGTCCTGGTTGGGACCGTGGTGGCGGTCGTCGTTGTCGGCGTGATCGCGCTGAAGGTGCTGCCACGAAAGGTCGCGAACGTCGATCGCACTTCGGTGAAGGTGCCGCCGTTGCCGGTGCTGTGGATTGTCGGCGGCGTGGCCGCCATCCTCGCGCTCGGACTGCTGTTTCCGTTTGGCGGTGCGACACAACCATCGTTCACACGTGGCTGGTGGGTCCTGGCGCCGATGGTCGCCACCGCTGCCGTCTGTGTCGGCGCGTACGTGCCGATACGCCGGTGGTCGGCGGCCGCCGGCTGGACGGACCGACACGCCTTGGCGTTGGCCGGTGGCGCGCTGGTCGGACACAGTCTCGTCGGCAGCGCGGCGGCGCATACGACGTTTGACCAGGTCGGCCTGCTCGTCGTCACCGTTGTCACGGCCGCGTTGGTCCTCCTGCTGGACTCGCGGATCCGGCGCCGCGCCACGACGGCGGAACCCGCCGAAAACCTGAGTACCTGAATACTCATGTGACGATCCCCGGCCGGCCGGCATCATGGTCGAAACCGCCGCCACCTCGGAGGATTCGATGCTGCGCCTGGCCGTGGACGCACCGCCGGTGACGGCCGCTCGGCGTACGCCACGCGGACCGGCCGGCCGGCACGGCCTGTTGATGTTGCAGCAGTCCGCCGGCAATCGCGCCGTCACACTGGCGATCCAACGCTGCGGGTCGATTCCGCCATCCGAATGTCCCTGCCACGATGACGAGCGGCCCGCACAGCTCCAGCGCGACACTGGCGATGCCGCCGCCTCCGGTCCGGACGCCGCTGCGACCGATACGGCGCCGCCGGCTCAGGCGACCGCCGGTGAGTGTCCCGGTGAAGCCGCGGCACCGCCGGCGGTCGACCCCAACGCGCCGCAAGCCCCACCGGAACGCGTGTTTTGCGCGGAGCTGCCAGACATTCCACCGGTCACGACACCATGTCCCGACGCGCCACCGGCGCTCACCACACCTCCACCGTCGACCGGTCCGCGACCCCAACTGCCGGTCCCGCCGACACCGCCACGAGCCGCGGAGGACTTCGAGAGCATCGCGGTGCTGGCCGTTTTCGCTCGCCAGCTGGCCGACTGCTTCGCCGACCGGCAGCGGCCGCGCGACAGTGCCGGTCGCCAGGCCGCGTCCGACCGCCAGTTCGCTCATTATCGTACGGATTACAACGAAACGATGCTCGGCGCGATAGCGCGACTGCGTGGCGAGGTGTGGGTCAGGCGGATGCGTCCGCGCCTCAACCGGTTGCGCGACCAACTCCTACCACCACCGGGACGCCGGCGGCCGGCGGCGCCGGTCGAGGCTGGCGAGTACGCGCGCCAGATGACGGCCGAATGGTGCCGGCAGCATGACTGGTTGCTTGAGCAGCTGCAGACGATCCGGCGCGGCTGGACGATCGCACGACGCGAGGAGCTGGACTTCCAGACGCTGATGCCGCGCGGACTGGCCGGCCGCGGCTGGCATCCACTCACCGGACCGCGACCGCCACGAGTGGCGATCGCGCCGTACGGCACCGGTGTCGGAATCGCCGCGCCACTGCGCGAATTCCTCTGCCGGCTGCGCGGCGAAGCAACCGACCGCGCGTCCAGCGCACCGTCGCCGGTCGCCGCCGCGCTTGGCCATTATTCGGTCAACAACTACAGCTGCACGCATGCGTCCGGCGACGTTTCCGGCTTTGGCCTTTCCGTCGACATCGACCTGCACACCGTCGACCGGCTCGATCCGGAGCATCGCGGGTTTTATCCGTACCAGTCGGCAATGGCGATGCTACGTGCCATCGACGCGTCAGCTCGGAGCATCGGCGCCGACTGGCGCGTGCTCTACAACGACTTCACGGTCGCGCACGATTTCAACAGGGAAAGCAATTATCGGCACGTCGGTTTCGAGGCCAGCACGACGTTTCGGCGCGAGGCCGCCACCGGCCGACAGCACGGCCAGCGGCCGGCGGCGCCGGCCGCGCCACCGACACCGGCCGGCATCAACTGGCACGGACCGCTGATCCTGCATTATCACCTCGACCTTTTCCCGGCCGAGACCACACCGATGAGCTGCCAGGACCCCGGCCAGGCGCCGAGCACCGAGTGCGCGGCACAGCCGGCGCACCGGTAGTGCGGTAAACACACGTCCGATTTCCGCCAGCGTCGGTCCGGATCCGCCGCCAGGATGGAAATCATGACAACGACGATTTCGACGCACACCAGCATCGAGCCGGCCATCCTGTACTTCGGCACGCCGGTGGTGCTGATTTCCACCTGCAACGAGGACGGCTCGGCCAACCTGGCGCCGATGTCGTCGGCGTTCTGGCTCGGCTGGCGAGCGATGCTCGGCATGAGTAGGCGGTCGCAGACCGTCAGGAACATGCAGCGCACCGGCGAATGCGTGCTGAACCTGCCGTCTGACGCGCTCGTCGCGGCGGTCGACCGGCTGGCGTTGACGACCGGCGTGAATCCGGTGCCGCCGTACAAGCAGGAACGCGGCTATCGGTTCGTTCCGGACAAGTTCGGCCGTGCCGGCCTGACGCCGCTGGCCGCGGAGACCGTGCTGGCGCCGAGAGTGGCCGAGTGTCCGGTCAACCTGGAGGCGGTCGTGGAGGCCGTACATCCGGTCGCCGAGGACGATCCGGAGCAGAAAGGCGGCATCGCCGCCGTCGAGGTGCGCATCCAGCGCGTACACGTGCACGAGGACATCCGGATGGACGGCACCGCCAACAGGATCGACCCGGACAAATGGCGGCCGCTGATCATGAGCTTCCAGAAGCTCTACGGCCTCGGCCCGCAGGTGCACGAGTCGACGCTCGCTCAGATCCCCGAGCGTGCCTATCGCAGCCCCGACGTGGATCGCGCGCGGCTTACATAATTAAGTGAGCGCTGATTTAATTCAGGCATGGCCACCTCAGCGCGCCGGCCCGGCAGGCCGCCGAACAGTGACGGCGCGGCGACCAAGGAGCGGTTACTCGACGCGGCGCTGGAACTGTTCGCGCGGCAGGGGTACGCGGCGACCACGGTGCGGCAGATCGGCGTCGCTGCAGATGTCACCGACAGCGCGATCTACGGCCATTTCGCTGGCAAACAGGCGATCTACGACGCGCTCTTCGCGGCGGCCGGACCGATGTCGGCGCAGTCGCCGCCGATCGAGGTGGACGCGTTGGCCGCCACTCCTCCAGCTGAGGCGATTCCGCGTCTGGTCGACGAAATCTGGACGCAGTGGTGCACTCCGCGAGCGCGCCGCTTCCTGCGCGTCATGCTGCAGGATGGCAGCGGCGCGGCCGGCGTCCGGGGGTTGACCGACTCGATCGAGGCCACCCGCGATCTGCTGCGGAAGCCGTTCGAGCGCTGGCAAAGCGCCGGCCTGCTGCGCTCGGACGTGCCGGCGCGGCAGCTTGTGTGGGAGCTGTTCGCTCCGCTGCAGGTGCCGCGTGTGCTTCACCTGCACGCCAACGTAAAACCGACCGATCTCGCCGCGGCACGCAAGATGGTCGACGACCATGTCGCATTTTTCCTCGCCGCTGCACTCGTCCCGGAAAGGTGCGGAAATGCTTCCCGTCGTGCACGAGACAACTGAGCGGACGATCGTTTCCTCGCGTATCAACAAAGCCGCGATGACCGACCTGCCGGCGGAGAAGCGGATACGGTCGGAAAGCATGTACGGTGACCGAAAAGTGCTCGACGAGGTGGTCAGCTTGGCGGCTGCCTGACCTGACCTTCGACCGCTACTGCGCGATCGACCTCGGTGGCCGGGTCGTACGGCTGTGGCACTGCGGACCGGGAAACGGCGCCGGCGACGCGCTCGCGCACGTGCCGGACGCGAAGATCACCTGGACCGGCAACTTCATTTCTCCCGGCATGCCGCCGATGGCGCTGATCGGCGATCCGGTCGGGTACGCGCGTACGGTCAGAGCCGTGCGGGCCGTCATCGACACCGACACGCTCGTACCAGGCCACGCGTTCGTCGGCGACGCCGAGCCGGCGCTGTCGGCTTTGGTCAGCTATCTGGAAAACCTCGCCACCGCCGTACGCCGTGGCTAGGACTCCGGACAGCCGCTCGACCAGCTGTACGACCTGCCGATGTGGGGATTTTCGTTGCCACCAGCGCCATCCGAGGTGCAGAACACGATCCGGTCACTGCACCGGCTGAACATCCTCACGACCCTACCGCTGGCTGTCGGAAACGCACCACTAGCGACCGACCATCCCGGCGGACAGGTCGATGTCGGCAGCGGTCAAACCAGGCATCTCCAGCATCGCCGCGACCGCCAGGCCGACCTCGCGCTCCTCGAGCATCCGGCCGAGAGCCGCGCGCGACACGTACGCACGCTCCGCCTCCTCGACCGTCGTCCCGGTACGCGCGGCTTCGAGCCGGAAGTTGCGTTCCATCCGCGGACCCCGCACCGGTCCCGGCGACAGCGAGTTGACCGCCACGCCGGACGGACCGACCTCGGTGGCCAGCGTGGTGGTCAGGCCGATCACCGCCGCTTTCGAGGCACAGTACGGCGTACGCCGCGCCAACGGCCGTTTTCCGCTCACCGACGCGATGTTGATGACATCTCCCCCGCCGCGCTCGATCATCGGCGGCAGAAAAGCCTGGCACATCAGGTAGACACCGCGGACGTTGACGTCGAAGACCTCGTCCCACTCCTCCGGCGAGATCTCGACGAGCGGCTTGACCGGACCGGCGACACCGGCGTTGTTGACCAGGATGGAGATCGTCTCGCCGGCCAGCTCGGTCCGGAGTGCCTCGACCGAGGCCGGATCGCCGACATCGCAGAGCGCGACCCGGCTCTCGCCTGGCAGCGCGTACGACAGCGTCTGCGCCGTACGCCCGACCAGGATCAGCCGCGCACCGCGCGCCGACAGCTCGCCCGAGATCGCGCGGCCGAGCGAGCTGCCGGCGCCGGTGACCAGCGCCGTACGACCGGCGATCACGGCTTCCACGCGAGCTGGCCGTCGCCGAACTTCGCGGCGCGTACGTCTCCGGAGCGCGCGTGTCCCTCGAACAGCTCGACCCGCGCCGCGCGTCCGCACACCTCACCGAGCATCGCGCTGGACGCCGGGTCGGTGACCTCCTGATAGGTCACGGTCTTGAGGAACTTGCCGACCCACAGGCCACCGGTGTAGCGCGCCGCGCCGCGGGTCGGCAGCACGTGGTTGGTGCCGATGACCTTGTCGCCGTAGGACACACAGGTCATCTCGCCGAGGAACAGCGCGCCATAGTCGCGCATCGCGTCCAGTGCCTTGCGCGGCTCGGCGGTCAGCACCTCGACGTGCTCGAAGGCATAGCGGTCGGCCAGCGCGTACGCGTCCTCCAGCGAGGCGACCGTGTGGATCTCGCCGTGGTCGCGCCAGGCCGGCTCGGCGTAGTCGCGGGTCGGCATGCCCGGCAGCAGCTCCTCGATGTGCTGTCCGACGGCCGCCGCCAGCTCCGGTGAGGTGGTGATCAGCACGGCCGGCGAGTCGGGTCCGTGCTCGGCCTGGCTGAGCAGGTCGACGGCGACGACGAACGGGTCGGCGGTCTCGTCGGCGATGACCAGGATCTCGGTCGGTCCGGCGAACAGGTCGATGCCGACCTCGCCGAACAGCTGCCGCTTGGCCTCGGCCACGTACGCGTTGCCGGGGCCGGCGAGCATGTCCACCCTGCCGATCGACTCGGTGCCGAGCGCCAGCGCCGCGACGGCCTGCACGCCACCGAGGATGTAGATCTCGTCGGCGCCGGCCAGGTGCATCGCCGCGACCGTCGCCGGCGGGATCTCGCCGCGCAGCGGCGGCGTGCAGGCCGCGACCCGCTCCACGCCGGCGGCCTTGGCTGTCACGATCGTCATGTGCGCCGACGCGGTGAGCGGATAGCGACCGCCCGGCACGTACGCGCCGGCGGCGGACACCGGCAGGTGGCGCTGGCCGAGCCGTACGCCCGGCAGCGTCTCGACCTCGAACTCGGTCAGCGAGGCACGCTGGTGCTCGGCGAACCGGCGCACCTGCTGCTGCACGAACCGGATGTCCTCGATGACCTGGTCGTCGA